>NZ_CP039451.1:1322500-1645000 GCF_004843725.1 Psychroserpens sp. NJDZ02
AAAAACAGGTATTACTAACAAGAATCAAAACTTGAAAATTTATAGTAATTTTTAACATGTCATGCTTTTTGTTTTCGCTATTTTTTGTTTATTAAAATCATAAATCACTAATTATTAGTGGTTTAAAAAAACCTTTGATTTGCTTTACTAATAAAAACAAAACATATAGAATAGCAACTATAGTCTGTTGCCAATCGAGTAGACGACTCCGACTAAAATAGCCTGAATACGCCTCTCACAACACCGTAAGTATGCAACTGCGTTGATCCTTTCGTCTGTATTGCTACTAGCAATACAACTCAGGAACGTATACGGCGGTTTACCAAATTGAAGTTTGTGTATAGTACTATAATCTAACAACGATTTACACCCTTTTCTAAGCCTAGAGATAGTAGTCTTTAAAATAAAACTTTGAGCTATTGCCCAAACTCCCATTCTGGTTTTACTACCATTGGCAATAATTATTGAAGAAAAACTGTAACAATAATAAAAACAGGCAATCTTTATTATAAATCATTACCAATAAAATAGACAGATGAAATATAAATTAATAAGCTTTTTATTAGTAACTCTATTACTAAATCCATTAATATCAAGTGCTTGTAGCATGTATAAAATCACAAAAGATGGAAGAACCTTTGTTGGAAATAATGAAGATTATTTAAGTCCAAATAATCAATTTTGGTTTGAAGTTGCTGGAGATAAAAAATATGGTGTGATGTATATGGGGCAGTTAAATAACTTTGCCCAAGGCGCAATAAATGAAGCAGGTTTAGTATTCGATGGTTTTAGCGAACCAGAATTACCTATAGAAAATACAGAAGGAAAAACTAATGTATTTATTGGTAACGCTATTAGTAATATTATGCAAACGATGTCCACTGTAGAAGAAGTTAAAGTTTATTTGGAAACAATTAATTTAAGTTCTCTTTCAAGTAGTATGATTGTATTTGTTGATAAATCAGGAACATATTTAATTGTTGAGGGCGATATATTGGTTATCGGAGAAGAATCAGAGAAGTCATTTTCTAACTTTTATTATTCACAAATAGAAACTCTTGAAGATGTTACTCTTCCTTGGTTCCAAGAAGGTCAGAAATTTATAAAAGCTACCGATGGCAATGCTTCTTTAGGTTATTGCAGTAATGTTATGGAGAATTATAAGCAAATAAGTTCAGACCTGTTTTCTACTCAATTTTCTACAATATATGATTTAACATCATTAAAAATAAGAGTATACCTTTATGGTGATTTTACAGAATATATTGAATTAGATTTAATAGAGGAATTAAAAAAAGGCGATCATAAAACTATGATGGTCGATTTATTCCCTAAAGAATCGATGGGGAATAAATTTTACAATAAATACAATGACATCAATAACCCTGTCTTATTCCTACAAGAACAATTAAACCCAGAGGTGTATTCTGAAACAGAGTTAATAAAAATGGAATTTAATGAAACTATTAACGTCCTTGGGTATGAATGGTTAGAGCAAAAAAAGAATACAGAGATAGCATAAAAGTTTTTCAATATGGGATTAGCTTAATGCCAAATGATTATGACCTTTATGATAGTTTAGGAGAGGCCTATCTCGAAAAAAAAGATTGGAACAATTCAATAAAAAACTATGCCAAATCTTTAACCTTGAATCCCGAAAATAAAAATGCCATAAAAAAATTACTGAAATGTAAAGAAGGTAAAGAGCTATCTGAAAATTGATGCACGCCAAAACACTATTGCTAATCAAGTAAATAACTCCGACTAAAAGGGTCGGAGTACAAACCATCCTGAGAGCGCTAAAAAAATAAAACTAATCTATACAACGCAGTAAGATCACATATATCTTTAGACTATTAAGCACCTAATATGGGATATAACGTCTCTGTTAAATTTAATTTTCATCGCTCGCTACAATTTAAGACAGAACATTAAAAAACTAAAAACTGCATAAAAAATGACAAACTATAAAAATATTCAAAAAATAGTAATTGCTTTTTTATGCTTCACCTCTACTTTCTTATTTGGACAGGTTCAAGAAAAATCGGAAGTATACAAAACCATAATATCAAAGGATAGTTTGCTTTTTAATATAGGTTTTAATACTTGTGATATTAGCCAATTTGAGAACTTATTGAGCAACAATCTAGAGTTTTTACACGATAAAGACGGTATTTCGGACAAAAATGAATTTTTATACAATATTAAGAACGGTCTATGCAGTTCACCAAACAAATACCAATCAAGAAGGGAATTAATAAAGAATAGTACAGAAATTTATCCACTTTACAAAAATGACACCATTTACGGAGCAATACAAAACGGTGCGCATCGATTTTATGAAACAAAAGTAGGCAAAGAAGAACATTTTGCAAGTTCAGCTAAATTCTCAAATATTTGGCTTTTAAAAAACGGACAATGGAAACTGAACAAAAGTTTAAGTTTTGACCATCAAACACGTTTTGATATTTCCAATGCGACTTCGATTTTTGATAATGACAAAGAGATTGAAAAATGGTTAAAATCTATCAATATACCGGCTTTAGGAATAGGCGTTATTAATAATGGACAACTGCAACAAGTAAAAGTATTTGGAGAACTTGACAAGGGAAAAGCCGCTCCTTACAATACAATTTTTAATGTCGCCTCTTTAGCAAAGCCGGTTACAGCAATGGTAGCATTAAAACTAATTAGTTCAGGCAAATGGGATTTGGACGAGCCAATATTTAAATATTGGACCGACCCTGATGTTGCTAACGACCAAAGAAGTAAAGCGCTAACTACACGCCATATTTTGAGTCAACAAAGCGGTTTTCCAAATTGGAGATATTTAAACAAATCAAATAAATTAACCTTTCAGTTTTCGCCAGGAACTAAATATCAATATTCAGGAGAAGGATTCGAATATTTGAGAAGAGCTTTGGAAAGTAAATTTAAGAAGTCGTTGAACGAATTAGCAACCGAATTGATTTTTGAACCGTTATCTATGAAGGACACCCAATATATTTGGAATTCGAATGTTGATGAAACGAGATTTAGCAAAGGGTTTGACAATCAAGGAAATCCCTATAAAACAATTAAAAACAAAACACCAAACGGAGCAGACGATTTATTAACTACAATTGAGGATTATGGCAAATTCTTGGTTAGCGTAATGAATGGCTATGGCATTTCGGAAAAAGTATTTAATGACATGACAACACATCAAGTTGAAAGCTCGAAAGGAAAACATTTTGGTCTTGGTTTTGAGATTTACGATTTTAAAGATGGTCAATATGCATTATCACACGGCGGAGCAGATAAAGGAGCACAAACAATCATCTTTATATTTCCCAAAACCAAAAACGGTTTAATCATATTTACCAATGTAGATGACGGATATAAGGTCTATGAAAAATTATTAATTCATTACCTGGGAAGCAAAGGAAAAGAAGTGATAACAATTGAAACATCAAAATAAAAACAGCAGATAATCGAGCAGACAACTCTTAATTGAAGAGCGTGAGCTTCTCACAATACTGCACGTAAGTAACTACGTTAATCCTTTCGTCTGTATTACTACTAGCAATACAACTCAGGAATGTAGACGGCGGTTTACCAAATTGAATCTCGTTTTTACGCTTACGTTTTAGTGTCTTCCAGTCTTCCTAAATACAATAGCATAAACCATCCTAAGAGCGCTAAAAAAATGAAAATAATCTATACAACCCAGTAAGATTACATGTATCTTTAGACTATTAAACACCTAATATGGGATATAACGCCTCTGTTAAATTTAATTTTAACCTGCAGCCATATTTTAGGATAAGACATGTAAAAAATGAAGAGTAAAACATTCATATTCGGCTTAGTATTAACTTTACTCTTTAGTTGTAACAACAAAAAATCTAATACTATATATAACGAATACGAATGGAGAGTTTCCGTCAATGCGCCAAAAAACTTTCCTGCTACTATATACTACGCCGCTTTAGGCGGTGTAGACGTTAGACGTGATGGCACAATAAATAGTGGCTGGGGAACATCTGGTTCTTCTAGCGATGGGGTAAAAACACTCCCAAAAACTTTAGATATAATATGGTTATCGTATATAGAAAATCAATTTTATAAAGGTAATTTTGAACTAGACCAAGAAAAAATAAAAGCCATTTTTGATGAAGGTTTTAAAGACAATTATGGAGAAGACATTGTTACCTATCACGATTTTAGTTTTGTTATCAATGTAGCCCCTGGTGGCACAGTAGCTTTGTTTATGAAAGGATTAGGCAACTTTCAAATAGAAGTAGGTTTTTTTAAAGCCGAAAAAACAGATATAAAATGGAAAGACTTTGTACCAATGGGTATGCAAGATAGAAATAAATATGTCCAACTAACTTTAGAAGAAGATGTAGATAAAGACTCTCTAACCTATTACAAAACAAACGGCATCCCCTTTAATCGGTGGAAAAACTACAGAGAATATTTTAATTTTAAAACTATTATGCCCGTAAACTATAACATAGTAGGTTTAGGTTATGATTGTTTTAATGGCGAACGCTTTTATGGAGAAAACAATGCATATCATATAAATGAAAATTACAATAAGTTACCTATACCCAAAGAAATTACGATTAATTGGATTGAAGAAGATAATCAGTACAAATACATTGCTATTTTAAACATAAAGGAAAGTGAATATAGTAGAATATCTACCTTTTTCAAAAATAATAGCAATAAAGCAGCATTTTATATAGAGCCCTATGTACCTATAAATATTAGAGAAATCCGTCTACTTTTAAAAAGTGATACTGAAAAAATAGAAATAGAAGTATTACCATACGAGGTAAAACGTAAACTAATAAAGAAAAAGATAACAACCTATTTTAACCCTCTTTTTGAGTTGAGCAACAGTTACACCGTGTAAAAACAACTGCTACTTTTAGCCTATTTACAAACACTCCTGCTTAATATTCTATCTATGATTTATTTGGTAACTTAGTTGATTAAATCACACCACTAAGCATACACAATCACGTTAAAAAACATTATGAAGAAAAACCTATTCTTATTACTAATTTTATTTTCAAATTTTTTATTTGCTCAAGAATGTGAATACCTTGGAATCGACAAAGAATTTGAGACTGGTGATTTAGCATATATGTTTGGAGACAATGTAAGATTAAGAACTGAACCGACTTCTGATTCAGAAACAATTAGTTTATTAAAAATTGGACAACAGGTTGATATTGTTGAAAAAACTAATATAAAAAACAATTACAACGGAATTGAATTCCCTTGGTACAAAATAAAATATGGAGCAAAAACTGGTTATATACTTGGTGGATTGATTTCCCTGACTGAAGTTAAAAATAACAATATTAGATGTTATGTGAGTCTTGAAAGAATTGAATCAAAATTATATATTTTAACAAGAGTAATTTCGGATTCGAAAATGCCATATTATGAAAACAAATCTGAATCATTTGGAGATAATAATGGTTTTTGTTTGAAAGTATTCGATAATAAAGGACTAGAAGGAATTAATAATATTGTTTTTATAAATTATCTTCCTGAATCGTGTGGAGCAAACTCAGGTGGTTATTATCTTTTTTTCGATAATAAAAAACTTCACAAAGTAATAGATGTAGTTTCAAGAGGAGATATAGGATTTTGGGAGTCTGAAAACTTACACTTCCCCAAAGATTCGTTAGGAGTGAAAAATAAAATTATTTATATAAAAGAAAAAGGAGAAGACTCCGAAAGCGAATCAAAAGAAAACAAAACTACTTGGGAAAAATCCTCAAAAATTAAGATAGAATTAGAATGGAACAATAATGAACTTAAACCTGAACCAAAAACGTTTATTAATCAAGCAGACCGTTCCAACTAAAATAGTCAGAATACACCTCTCACATCAGCACACCTGCGTAACGACATTAATCCTTTCGTTTTTATTGTGACTAACAGTAGAACTCAGAAACGTATATGCTGGTTCACCAAATTGAAATTTTCGAATATTACTATAATACAACAACCGTTTATACCTTTTTCGTTTAGCCTAGAAACTGCAATAGCAGTCTTTAAAATAGAACCTTAAGCAACTACCTTGCCTCCCATTCTGGTTTTACTCCAAGCATGAACGTGCCCATTCTCTACCCCTAATGGAATCCTGTTTTTACGCTTACGTTTTAGCATCTTCCAGTCATACCAAAAACAACAGGGAAAACCATCCTAAGAGCGCTGCAAAAAATGTAATTAATCTATACAACGAAGTAAGATTATATTTATCTTTAGACTATTAAATACCAAATATGGCAAATAAAGTCTCCGCTTAATTCAATTTTAACCTGCAGCCATATTTTAGGATAAGACATGTAAAAAATGAAGAATAAAACAATCATATTCGGCTTATTATTAACTTTATTCTTTAGTTGTAACAACACAAAATCTAATACTATGGATAACGAATACGAATGGAGAGTTTCCGTCAATGCGCCAAAAAACTTTCCTGCCACTATATATTACGCCGCTTTAGGCGGTGTAGACGTTAGACGAGATGGCACAATAAATAGTGGATGGGGAACATCTGGTTCTTCTAGCGATGGGGTAAAAACACTCCCAAAAACTTTAGATATAATATGGTTATCGTATATAGAAAATCAATTTTATAAAGGTAATTTTGAACTAGACCAAGAAAAAATAAAAGCCATTTTTGATGAAGGTTTCAAAGACAATTATGGAGAAGACATTGTTACCTATCACGATTTTAGTTTTGTTATCAATGTAGCTCCTGGCGGTACAGTAGCTTTGTTTATGAAAGGATTAGGTAACTTTCAACTAGAAGTAGGTTTTTTTAAAGCCGAAAAAACAGATATAAAATGGAAAGACTTTGTACCAATGGGACTTCAAGATAGAGAGAAATATGTAAAAGGAAGACTTGAAAGAAATATGAACAAAGACTCTCTAGCCTATTATAAAACAAACGGCATCCCTTTTAAACGTTGGGGAAACTATAGAGAATATTTTAATTTTAAAACAATTATGCCCGTAGACTATAAAGTAGCCTATTTAGCTTATAACTGTTTTAATGGCGAGCGTTTTTATGGAGAAAATAGAGCCTATCATATAAACGAAACTTATAACAGTTTGCCAATTCCTAAAAAAATTACACTTAATTGGCTTGAAGAAGATAATGATGAGTATATATATGGTGTTGTTTTAAAATTAAAAGAAAGTGAATATACTAAAATGTCTACCTTTTTTAAAAATAATAGTAATAAAGCAGCATTTTACATAGAGCCCTATATACCTGTAAATGTGAGAGAAATCCGTCTATTTTTAAAAAGTGATACCGAAAAAATAGAAATAGAAGTATTGCCATATGAGGTAAAACGTAAACTAATAAAAAAATAGAGAATGGGAAACATTGCTTTTGGTACCTATGAGCCTAATAGAGAAAAAACAGAAAAAGGTAAAACAGTAACCGTAGGTGTTTTTTTTGATGGCACATTGAATAACCGTAAAAACACCCGTGCTCGTAAAGCTGCAAAAGGCCAAGAAACAGCTAATAATCCAACCTTAAATGCATCATCTATAAATAATGAAGGCATTAGTGAAAGAGAACAAGGTATTACAGCTTTTAATAAAGAAGAAGATGTAAGTTATCTTAATGATGAATCTAATGTGTCTCGTTTAGAAAGGTTTTACAAAACAGACGACACCGAAGCGCTAAAAGTATATGTAGAAGGTATTGGTACCGATAATTTTGAAGGAGATGCCTTTTTAAGTAAAACTATGGGTGCTTTTAGCAGAGGTATTGGCGACAAAGTAAATAAAGCCTGTAAAACTATTGTCGATAAATTAGAAAAATTAGAATATGATTTCGAAGATAAAAGTATAGACACCTTACAATTTGATGTGTATGGTTTTAGTAGAGGTGCAGCAGCAGCACGCCACTTTATCTATCAAGTAATGCGTACAGATACATTTACACTAGAGCAAGATATTATTACAGGATTTACAATAGACAAACATCCAAAACGCGGCTATTTGGGACAGTATTTGCACAATAAAGTAAGTGTCTATAAAGTAAAAATTCGTTTTGTTGGGCTATATGAAACCGTGGCTTCTTATGGTGTCATTCACTGGAATGATGTGCTTCAATTAAAACTAGACAAACTAAATCATGCTGAAAAAGTAGTGCATATAACCGCTCAAGACGAAATTAGAGAAAACTTTAGCTTAATTGATATAACAAGCGCATACCAAAAAGGATTAACTATTACAATGCCTGGCGTACATTCAGATATTGGTGGTGGTTATGAAGAAAATATAAAACAAGAAAAAGTACTACTTTGGGATGGAAGTAGAACTCGTAATACTGTTGACTTTTTAAACACAAACAATGTGATGTACCATTTCCTTTTAGAAGGCTGGTTTGATAAAGAAACTATAGATAAAAGGTTTACTTGGCTTTTAAGAAATGAAGTTTATGGAGAACGTAAAAACTTAACAAATACTTACAGTGTTATCCCATTACAAATTATGGGAAAATTATCTGATGATAATAAAGCGTTAATTAAAAAAGAAGATTTAGTTGATGATTTCAATACTAATGATGACATCTTTTTAAAAAACATACAAAAGAAGTTAGAGCAACAATTAGAAACAAAAAAAGAACAAAGTAATTATGTAGAGTTATTACCTTTTGATCGTTCTGAAAACATAAAGAATTTATGGGATAAAATGGTACAAGAATATCATGAAATAGGTCATAAATATCAAGCTAGAAAAATTACAAAAAAAGAGTTTAGAAGTCATTATAGGAATTTTAGAAGAGATAAAAACTATCTTCTTGAAGAATGTACTATTTTTATTGATAGCCCTAAAGAATTAAAAGAGTTAATCAATAAAAATTGGGAAAGCATGAAATCTTTAAAAAACACATTCGAAGAGTACACTCTCGTCCATGAAGAAGTTGAGATTGAAAAAGAAAATCAAGGATTTAATATATCTGATACTCCAATAGGAAATGTTATACTAAATGAAGTTATAGTCATTGCCTATAAAAAAGATATTGATAAAATTAAAAAACTTAGAAATAAGTATCTCCATATTTCTCATACTTATGAAAACAGCGGATTAGTATTTGAACCTCTTGCTCCCTGTTTTGATTACAATCGAAAATACCGAAAAGGATAAAAATCGATAATAATATAATTGATGCGAAAATACTATTTGCAACACTGGTTACTATTTTACAAGTCCAAGATTCTAGATAAATCAATGATTTTTCATAAAAACAAAGATAACAACCTATTTTTACGCTTACGTTTTAGCATCTTCCAGTCATACCAAAAACAATAGCGCAAACCGTCTTAATAGTGCTAAAAAACTGTAATTAACTTATACAACGACGTTAGATTACATTTATCTTTAGATTATAAAACACCTAATATGGAATATAACGCCTCTGCTTAATTTAATTTTCATTGGATTGACTGAATATTTAAAAAAAAGATTTTACTTGTTGTTTTATAGTAATATACGATTTAATATGTTGTGTGTGTTATGTGGTTACGTCCAGTGATTGTGTCTGCCGTAATTTTAGAGCTATTGGCATTTGGCATCCCTTTTAGATTAATGTCTACAGATCTATTTTTGCTATTATGGAAAGGCAATGTTAAGGTTGCGTAATTCGGAACGATGGGCACGCTAGTATTGATACTATGTAAAACGGTTTGTTTTAGATAAGACTAGTGATGGAAGGGTAACGTTTGCGGGTATTGCTTATATAACGGAAACTCCGTTTAGTAGAAATAATGCAAAAAAAAACACAAACCTAAGTTTGTGTTTTTTTTACTCGCCATAAATAGTGTTTATTTATTATTGATGGTCTCCCAGATGTAGGTCAAGTCGTTTGTAATGTTAGTAATGGTTTTGTCTTGAAGATAGTCTAAGAAAAGTACGATGTCGTCCTTAAATATCTCATCGATGTAACTTTGTTTAGATTGGTTTGTTGCCGATAAAGATTTTGAGGTATAGTGTAGTTCTTCTTTTAGTTTTTGTGCGAATAGTGGATTGTTTTCTTGGACAAAATCGGATAATCCGTTGCTAAGCATTTGTTCAATATCTTCTGTACCATGTTGCCCATGACAACTAAACAGTCTAGAAATTGCTAAGCTTAATGTCGCTTCGCACCAACCATATTGTTCGACAATAGTACTAATATCTCCTGACTGATCGACCTCATGGTCCAGATCACAGGTTCTTAAAAAAGTAATGTATTCTGGGATCCATTTAATATCGTTAGTAACCAATGCTAAAATAGCGCATGTGCCTGCAGGAGTCTCATCATCCAACCAAATTCTGCTATCATATTCTCCGTGATCTGTAGCTTTGGTGTATGCTATTATTTGTGGTGCTAATCCGTCGTGTTTGATTACTTCGTCAAAAAAATCGTAACACTCAATTGTATTTATAATATTTTGATCGGCATCTAGATGTGTTATGGTATAATTAAACTCGTAGACTTTTTGTTCCTTTTTGACAGCTGTAACAGTATTGATAAGCGTGGAGAGGATAGACTGTGTATCTGGTGCTTCTAAAAAAGCAGTGTTTGAGCTTTTATTTAATATGGTCTCTTTTGATGGGGCATCAGTGCCATTTATTGTGATGCTTATTTTAATAGTGTGCATTATTATTATTTAGATTAAAGGATGGCACAAAAATAATACAGTAAACTTGTTTTTAATAGGCTATATTCAGTGAAAAAAGGTGCTGATTGCAGTTGTTCTTTAGTGCCCATTGCTCCATATTACTTTGTGTTTTAGTCCAACGATTTAAATTTGACGACTGAGTTGCTGTCATGTGTCCTTTGATTTAGTTGTATTATCTAATGTCGCTTTGATTGGCGTCTATTGGTGTTTAATTTATGAGTAGGTTTTTAAAAATGTGTTAGTCTTCTCTTTTAAGCACGGCGATGGAAAATAGTTGTAATTTTAGTCGTCTAAGATTTTTTAAAAGCAACTTAATTACGTGTTGAGTGTGTGGTAATAGGAGTTAAAGTTTATATCCTAATGTAATAAGTTATTATGGCTAGTTTTTTTTGATATTGCTAAATCAAGGTTGATATTTGATGAGGAATATAAAAGTGTTTTTTTTGGGGGAATAATGAAATTTTACTTGTTTTAACACAGTACTTTGTTGTGGGCAGTTTTTGATTGTAATAGAAGTAATGTTTCACTGTCTTTTATTATTCTTTACCAAGTTTTTTTTAAAAGCGCTTTCGAAATGCGCTATAGTTTGAGCAACGAAATCAGTCTGAGTTGTAATTCGTGCATTGGTCCAAATAGATTTATTATCTGGAAGCATTGCGCTCATTTCATATTCATTAGGAAACATGCTTGAAAAAATAACTAACCAATCAGATAGAGTATCATCTTTATCAAATATTACTAGCCTAGAGTGAGAAGTTAAAGCGTAAAATGTTTTCTTAGGGAATTTCTCTTCAATTCAATCATACTTTTTTTAGTAAATCTCCAGGTTTCATTTTCAGACGCTAGAGATTCATAAAAGCCCCTTAAGCTTTCTGTACTTTGAGTTCTAGTTCTAATTACTGGCATAATCAATATTGATTTCGTGTAATTGGTTACAACTAGTTATATAAACACTTTGATTTTTTTGCAATAACACGAAATTACAATTTACATTAGAGTCTTGCAATACGCAGAACTACGTATATTTATTAAAGGTCAAGGGGTTGCTCTAAGGTAGCCGATTTATTTAAGGGCTTATTTGTATTGTACTAATTTTAATTACATAAGGGTATAAAAAAACACAAACTAAAGTTTGTGTTTTTTTTTATGAGCGGTCATCCGATAACAAATTTTATCTATCGCCGTTTTTTATTACTACACTAAGATTAATCTTTTTTGTAACCATCCCCAAGCTGAAGACTTAATATAATACCATGTGTATTTCCAAAAGTCGTGTTTTTACTCGCTAGATTGTAAGTGTATATCGCACGCAAGTTATTAAACAGATAGACGCCTGCTAAAAAGTTTATAGAATTGCTGGTTCTGTACCCTGTTCCTATTTCTAGTTTGTTTCTAAAACTAAGCGAAACATTAAAATCGGCTTGTAGTGGCGCACCATCTTCGTATTTTAGTAAGATGTTTGGCTTTATCATAAACTCTTCAAAACGATTATTATAAACACGGTAACCAAAGTAGCCGTAATACGGACTGTTTAATACTAAATTGCTATCTGATGCCAGACTGTCTCCCATAACATTTGGTGTAGAGAAGCCGACATAAAATGACGCGTGATTAAATAGAAAACTGAAACCTATAGTCGGTATTGTTGCGTTTATATCTTGAGCGAATTTAGGATCGTCTAAAATCCCTAATTCTGTTAAGTTACTTTGATACTGTTGTAATCCAGCGGTGATACCAAAAGATAAGACGCCAGCATCGTATGCTTGCCAATATGGCCTATTGCTTTTAAAATCGAAAAATATTTTATAAGAATAAGCAGCGAAAAAAGAGGTAGAAGTGGTCACCCCTATTTGATCACGTGTGATACCAGCACCAATTCCTATTTTATCTCTATTTAGCGAACCGTGTCCGCTAAATGAAAAACTTTTCGGGCTGCCTTCAAATTGATTGAAAAAGCCAGTATTGCTCAATGTAAATTCGGTGTTTTCTGTTAACCCAGCATATGCTGGGTTAATAATAAAGGGATTATAATTATACTCTGAAAATGTAGGGGTTTGTTGTGCTTTTAAGCAGTAGGTAAATCCTATAATTATGGCAAGTGTGATTGTTTTTTTTGTAATAGTCATTGCTTTGGGGTTATCTTTTTATAATTACAAATCCTTTTAATTTGTCGAAATTATGCGGGCCATTAATATCAAATTGAAAGAAGTAAGTCCCTTCTGGCAATACATCTGCACCCATTTTAGTTTTTTTATTGGCTATACCTCTAAAGACATTAGTGGTATTATTATAATTTTCAATTTGAAAGACCATATCTCCCCAACGGTTAAAAATAGTAACGGTGTTGCTTGGGTTATCCTCTATACCTTCAATATGCCAAAATTCATTAATGCCATCATTATCTGGTGAAAAACCATATTTAACATCATTTTTTGGAATTGTTAATGTGGTAAACACACTTTCTGTACAACCTTGGGCATCACCGTCAATGTTGTATGCTGTAACAGTGACGTAGTACGATTGGTTTTGAAGTAAGTCTTGAATTAAATTATACGAGGTTGCGTTACCTACG
Source organism: Psychroserpens sp. NJDZ02 (assembly GCF_004843725.1). Lineage (NCBI taxonomy): Bacteria > Pseudomonadati > Bacteroidota > Flavobacteriia > Flavobacteriales > Flavobacteriaceae > Psychroserpens > Psychroserpens sp. NJDZ02. Next base: position 1,335,770 of record NZ_CP039451.1, read on the forward strand.
TCTTCATTATTTACGATATCAGTTCCTCCAGATGTAGAACCTATGGAGAGGGTGTAACCATCAGCGGTAGGAACAATGTCCCAGTCAATACTGGTATCTAAAGCAACGTCAGTCTCATTATGGATTGGGTTAATTAATGTTGTACATGTCGGTGGGTATAGTAATGTTTCTGTAACAAACGATTCCTCAGTACAGCCTGTTGCATTACCAACCGTGTTATATGGTGTAATGGTTACAAATACCGTTGACGTTTCTGGCAAGTACAACGCCAAGTCGTAAGTGATGACGTTTCCAACATCTTCATTATCTAAAATATCAGTCCCACCTGTAGTTGTTCCCACAGAGATTATGTATCCAGTCGCATCTGTTGCAGCAGTCCAACTTAAGTCCGTAGTTATGTCTACGTTTGTAGCATTGTTTAACGGTGTCGTTAAAGTCGTACAGTTAGGCGGTGTTGGTAGAGTTTCTGTAGTAAACGATTCCTCAGCACATCCCGTGGCATTACCTACTGCGTTATATGGTGTAATAGTTACATATATCGTTGATGTTTCCGGTAAATCAGATGCTAGGTCGTAAGTGATGACGTTTCCAACATCTTCATTATCTAAAATATCAGTCCCACCTGCAGTTGTTCCTACAGAAATAATATATCCAGTGGCATCTGTTGCGGCAGTCCAACTTAAGTCCGTAGTTATGTCTACGTTTGTAGCATTGTTTAACGGTGTCGTTAAAGTCGTACAGTTAGGCGGTGTTGGTAGAGTTTCTGTAGTAAACGATTCCTCAGCACATCCCGTAGCATTACCTACTGCGTTATATGGTGTAATAGTTACATATATCGTTGATGTTTCCGGTAAATCAGATGCTAGGTCGTAAGTGATGACGTTTCCAACATCTTCGCTATCTAAAATATCAGTTCCACCTGTAGTTGTTCCCACAGAGATTATGTATCCAGTTGCATCTGTTGCAGCAGTCCAACTTAAGTCCGTAGTTATGTCTACGTTTGTAGCATTGTTTAACGGTGTCGTTAAAGTCGTACAGTTAGGCGGTGTTGGTAGAGTTTCTGTAGTAAACGATTCCTCAGCACATCCCGTGGCATTACCTACTGCGTTATATGGTGTAATAGTTACATATATCGTTGATGTTTCAGGTAAATCTGATGCTAGGTCGTAAGTGATGACGTTTCCAACATCTTCGTTATCTAAAATATCAGTCCCACCTGTAGTTGTTCCCACAGAGATTATGTATCCAGTTGCATCTGTTCCAGCAGTCCAACTTAAATCCGTAGTAATATCTACGTTTGTAGCATTATTTAACGGTGTCGTTAAAGTCGCGCAGTTAGGAGGTGTTGGTAATGTTTCTGTTGTGAACGATTCCTCAGTACAACCCGTTGCATTCCCTACTGCGTTATATGGTGTAATAGTTACATATATCGTTGATGTTTCCGGTAAATCAGATGCTAAGTCGTAAGTGATGACGTTTCCAACATCTTCATTATCTAAAATATCAGTCCCACCTGCAGTTGTTCCTACAGAAATAATATATCCAGTGGCATCTGTTGCGGCAGTCCAACTTAAATCCGTAGTAATATCTACGTCTGTAGCATTATGTAATGGATTAGTTAAAGATGTACAATTAGGCGGTGTTGGTAATGTTTCTGTTGTGAACGATTCCTCTGTACAACCCGTTGCATTCCCTACTAAGTTGTAAGGAGTAATCGTTACAAAAATAGGTGACGTTTCAGGTAAATCAGATGCTAGGTCGTAAGTGATGACGTTTCCAACATCTTCGTTATCTAAAATATCAGTACCACCTGTAGTTGTTCCTACAGAAATAATATATCCAGTCGCATCTGTTGCAGCAGTCCAACTTAAGTCCGTAGTGATGTCTACGTTTGTAGCATTGTCTAACGGTGTGGTTAAAGTAGTACAGTTAGGCGGTGTTGGTAGAGTTTCTGTAGTAAACGATTCCTCAGTACATCCTGTGGCATTACCCACTAAGTTGTAAGGGGTAATGGTTACAAAAATAGTTGCCATTTCTGGTAAATCTGATGCTAGGTTATAAGTGATGACGTTTCCAACATCTTCATTATCTAAAATATCAGTACCACCTGTAGTTGATCCTACAGAAATAATATATCCAGTGGCATCTGTTGCGGCAGTCCAACTTAAGTCCGTAGTAATATCTACGTTTGTAGCATTGTTTAACGGTGTTGTTAAAGTAGTACAGTTAGGCGGTGTTGGTAATGTTTCTGTTGTGAACGATTCCTCAGTACAGCCTGTCGCACTAGCTACCGCGTTGTAAGGTGCAATCGTTACAAATATGGTAGACGTTTCAGGTAAATCTGATGCTAAGTTGTAAGTGATGACGTTTCCAACATCTGTAAGTGCAAGAATATCAGTCCCACCTGTAGTTGTTCCCACAGAAATGGTATAACCAGTTGCATCGGTTATAGCTGTCCAGCTTAAATCCGTCGTGATGTCTACGTCCGTAGCGTTGTGTAACGGAGCAGTCAGAGTGGTACAAGTTGGAGGGTCTGTAGATGCAGAATCTCCTGTTCTAAAACTTTCTTCAGTACAACCTATGGCATCACCAACCGCGTTGTACGGTGTGATGTTTACAAAAATTAAACGATTAGTGTTTAAGTCGTCAGGAAGATCGTAAGTGGTTACATTTCCAACATCAATATTATTAAGAATTTCAATACCGCCACCAGTAGTACCTACTGAAAGTAAGTAACCTGTGGCATTAGGTACGGGATTCCAGCTAAAATCAGTATCTATTGAGACATCTGTAGTACCATCTAAAGGTAATGTTAAGCTGGTACACTCTGGAGCAACAGGAATAGTTTCTGTGGTGAAACTCTCTTCGGCGCATGTTATAGCATCTCCAATAGTGTTATAAGGTGTTATTTGCACATAGATTATAGTGTTTTCAGGAAGGCCTGAAGCTAATTGATAGGCTGTTACATTAGCAACATCAATGTCATTTAGTATGTCACTACCTCCTGACGTTGTTCCTACTGTAATTCTATAGCCATCGGCATTGGCAATTGGTTCCCATTCTAAATCAGTATCTACAGATATGTCTGTACTCCCATGTAATGGTAATGTTAAGGTTGTACAATCGGGAACTGTTGGTGTGCTATTGTTGATAATAGTAAAACTTTCCATTGTACAGGCTAACGGCTCTCCTTCATCATTAAAAGGAGTAATTGTAACTTGTACTAGTTCACCTCCTGAAAAATCTGATAAAAATTGATAAGATGTTTCTGTGACCGTTTCATTATCCACTAATAAGACGTTTCCAGGTTGCGTTACGACTGTTAGTGTATAGCCTCTAGCATAAAGTGCGCGTTCCCAAGTAAGATTTGTATTAACAGGGACATCTATGTCTCCATTTGCTGGCGAAATCAATTGAGTACAAGTTGGTATTGGGCAGTCTAAAATATCTCCTGTAAATGTCCATCCATATGTATCAATCATAGATTGCCTGTGTGTTTGGGCATCACAATACAGTAAGGTCTGGGCACCAAGGTTTATATTGTAATTTACGACTAGCTCAGACCAGGCAATTAAAGTCGCATCATAATTTTCTCTAGATAATGCGGTGTAATCCAGCATGTACTGCATGTCGGTAACAGGGCTAACATCCCAAGCAGACAATGGCTGGTTAAAAGACGTGGCATTACTAAACATGTATTTCATATTTGTGGTTCCAATAATCCAATCGTCTAAATTTTGATCGAAAGCTGTTGCGTTTCTAAACATAGAAATCATATTAGAAACATTGGTAACTCTCCAACTATTAAGCGTTTGGTTGAAGGCTATGGCGTCATAAAACATTTCTTCCATAGTAATAACCCCTCTTACATTCCAACCGTCGATAGTTTCATTAAAAACGCTAGCGCCTCTAAACATCTCTTCCATAGTCAGTACAGAGGCCACGTTCCATGAATTCATGGTTTGGTTGTAGCTGATAGCATTTTTAAACATCGCTTCCATTGTGGCGACAAAAGAAACATTCCAGATATCTATATTTTGGTTAAAAGCAGAGGCACCACTAAACATTTCGGCCATGGTTAAGACTTCTCCAGTGTTCCAATTGTTTAATGTCTGATTAAAAACAATAGCATTTTTAAACATGCTTTTCATATTGGTTACAGAAGCTACGGTCCAGTCATTAATTGGTGAGTTAAAAGCGCTTGCGTTTTCAAACATAGAAGGCATTAAAGTAACAGAATTAACAATCCAATCGTTTAAGTCTTGGTTAAATACCAGGGCTTTTTCAAACATAGAAGTCATGTTGGCAACAGCACTAACCTCCCAAAGGTCTAATGGTTGATTAAAGGCTTCTGCGCTTTCAAACATAGAGGTCATATCTACTACAGAATTGACGTCCCATCCATTTAATGGCTTGTTAAAGGCTTTAGCACTTTTAAATGTTGATGCCATATTTATAACATTGGTAACGTTCCAGGCGCTAATATTTTGATTAAATGTTACTGCGCTTTCAAACATAGATTGCATGTTAGTTACCGCAATTGGAACCCAATTATCTAAAGGCATATTGAAGTTGGTAGCACTTTCAAACATAGAACTCATGTCGGTAACGGCAGTGACACTCCAACTATTAATATTTTGGTTAAATGCTGTCGCATATTCAAACATAGAGGACATGTTGGTCACGTTGTTAACAGTCCAAATATCTATTGGTTGATCAAAAACTGTTGCGTTGTTAAACATAGATTCCATGTCGGTTACAGAAGTCACATCCCAACCGAGTAGTGGTTGGTTGAATAAACTAGCTCTATAAAACATCTGTCTCATGGTGGTTACGGCACTCACGTCCCAGCTATTGATATTTTGGTTAAATGCACTAGAAGATGAAAACATTGTGGACATATCTGTAACATTACTTGTAATCCAATGGTCTAATGGTTGATCAAAATCGCTTGCACTAGAAAACATAGATGACATATTGGTCACGTTGGAAACATTCCAATCATTTAAAGGCTGGTTAAAGTCACTTGCACTTTGAAACATACTAGACATGTCTTCAATATTACTAACATCCCAATCGTTTATATTACCATTAAAAAGATTGGCAGAACCAAACATACGATATGTCGTTGTTACCTGTGACAAATCGGGTAGGTCTGTAGCGTTATATTCCATATTTTTACAATAATAGAACGCGTTTTTCATTGATTGCCATTGTTGGGTTCCCCATTGATCTATAGAAAGTAATTTTTGATTGTCTCGCGCAAAATTAGAATAGTAATGTGCTGGGTAGTCTCCAATAATACTGATGGTATAAATACCAGGGACAAGGTAAGTATGGGTAATACCTCCAGTCACATTATTGTTAAATTGATTATCTCCCCAGTCTATAGAGTAATTATAAGTTAGGTAATCTGGATAACTAGAATTAGCATCTATTCTAAGTTGATTATCATCACTAGTATAGCTTTGTGATATACTGGTGTCTATTGTAATTTTAAAGGCTGTAGGGTCATTAATCCAACTAGATATAACGCTAAAACTTTCTTCTGTACATCCTGTAGCATCTCCATCTGTTGCATTGTAAGGCACTACCGTTACGTAAACAGTGTCGCCAGGTGTTAAATCTGATGTCAAGTCTAAACCAGTTACATTACCTACATCTAGGTCTGTTACTATAGCAGTAACGACACCACTATTTTCTATTCGATAACTAATTTTATAACCTGTAGCTCCCGGAACCATTTCCCAAATTATATCTGTATTTGATGGGGCGCTAGTATCACCATTAAGAGGAGAAACCAAAGACGTACAAAGCACAAATGAACAGTTTATAATATCGTCATTGATTATCCAATTAGAGTTATCAATTAGATTTTGTCGTTGATCCCTGCTATCGCAATAATTTAATCCTTCAGCACCAAGAGTCACGTTATCTCTTACCGATTGAGCCTCCCAACCTATTAGTGTGTTATCGTAATTAGTTTGAGACAAACCAGAATCATCTAGCATGTCAGACATGTTTGAGACGTTACTTATGTTCCAAGATGCTAAGCTTTGGTCAAATGCCATTGCATTTCTATACATGCTAGACATATTGGTTACGGAGGACGTGTCCCAGTCATTTAATGGCTGATTAAAAATTGTAGGGTTAGCAGTAGAGGAGTAAAACATATATGACATGTTGGTTACTTCTGAAGTAGTCCAACCATTTAAAGGTTGATTAAAAACACGTGCAGCGTTAAACATAGAGCTCATGTTTTTAACCTTACTAACATCCCATATTTCAAGAGGTTGGTTAAACGTGGTAGTTGATGCAAACATAGAACTCATATCTGTTACTTTGCTAACATCCCAACTTGTAATAGCTTGGTTAAACGCATTTGTAGAACGAAACATATTATTCATATTAGTAACATTACTAACAATCCAACCTGTAATATCCTGATTAAATAGATAAGCAGCTTCAAACATTGATTGCATATCAACAACATTACTAACATCCCAAGTTGTAATATTCTCATTAAATTGAGTTGCGCCATCAAACATCGATTCCATATCTGTAACCGCAGTAACAATCCAACTATTTAAAGGTTGATTAAAATACCGGTTATCCCTAAACATGAAACTCATGTTGGTCACATTGCTAACGTCCCAATCGTTTATTGGCTGGTTGAATCTAGTACATCCATCAAACATATGAGACATATCGGTCACGTTGCTAACTATCCAACTGTTTAGGGGTTGGTTAAAGCCTGTGTTTTTATAAAACATATAAGACATATCTTCTACATTACTTACATTCCAAATTTCTATAGGTTGATTAAAATCTGCATCGCCAAACATATAAGACATGTCAGTTACATTATTAACTAACCAACTACTTAATGGAAGGTTAAAAGTGGTCTTATAAAACATGTAAGACATATCCGTTACATTACTAACTTCCCAACCATTTATACTTTGATTAAATGCCGAAGCAGAATAAAACATTTTAGACATGTTTGTTACCTGTGCTGTATTCCAATTGTCTAGAGGTTCGTTAAAGCTTGATGTACGAAAGAATGTTTCGGACATATCTGTTACGCTTCCTGTATTCCACAAGTCTAAAGGTCTGTTAAAGGTCGTAGCGCCATAAAATAGACCTGAAAGATCTGTAATAGTGCTTACATTCCAATGGTTGATAATACCGTTAAAAGATGCAGCATTTTTAAACATATTTTTAAGCGTGGTTACTTGTGATAAATCAGGAGCACCTATGGCGTCAAAATTTAAATTTTCACAACCATAAAAAGCATTTTCCATGGTTTGCCATTGGATATTACCCCAATTTAAAATCTCTATAATTTTTAATTTATCACCTTGATCATTAAAATATATGGACGGGAAAGTTCCGTCAATCGTTATGGTGTAGGTATTTGGAGTCGCATAGGCATGGGTAATATCACCTGTAACTCCTGTGTCCGTTTGTCCATCTCCCCAATCTACATTATAATTATAGGTGTACGCTGGATTTGTTGGTATTTCAATTTCGTTAATAGCAGAAGTCCCTGTATCTGTATTTGACGTATTCCAAAGCGATGAGAATTCGGTTTGTGAAAATGAAGTGAGGCTTAAAAATAAAAAGAGTAAGGTAATCGTGTGTTTCATGAAATAAAATTTTAAAAAAGCGGCAAAATTAATTTTAAATTTTGAGACTAAGTGCTTTGTGTTTTGTTCTTTCACCAAAAACAGTCCATTTGTTTGAAAGTAATTAGTCTCTGGTAATTGATTAGATATTGACGTTTAAATCTAACGGTTTTAGGTATGTTTTATCCCCAACCATATTTTTGGTCGTCTAATATAAATTTGCTCATTAATCTAATAAATAGACCTCCTGTACCAAAAGCTATTTTATCTTGCTCTGGAAAAGCATCATTATCTTCAACAATTAAACCATGGTCCGCTATTATAAAGACAGGCTCTCCTAAAGCGTTTTTTTGTTCATGATCCCAGATAATCCAATTTTGACCGGCATCACAAAACCCTTGATGTCTGTCTTCGTCACCTTCCAATTCTTCCATCATAAATTCGGAGGAAGGCGCGTCTCCATCATATCCATAAAAGTCTATAGCATCAGGTACGCCATCACCAAATCGTATCATATTATGCATTTTGACCACCGTTTTATAAGACTCAGGCACTGCAAATGGGGTTGCTTTAAAATCGCCTTGATAAGGTGCTCCAAAGGTTATGATGACTTCATCGTCATCCTCGTTTTTAAAAGCGATCTTTAGCTTCTCATCATAGTGTATAGCTACAATTTTAGTGGCAATTGTTTTTAGTGTTTCAAGGCATGGCGTGGTTAAAGCCCATGGTTTAAAATAAGTAATAAAAGCAGTTTTTAATTCTGCGTCTTCTAGCAAGGATAATTCTTTTAGTGTCATATTTTTAATGTAGCATGTTTCAAAATGCAAAGGTCCTGTTCTTTAAATAACTTTAATACCCTGAATTCAGTGAAAAATGAAATGGTCAAGATTTTAATATTATAGACGTGATTTTTTGAAGAAAAAAAAGTCTTAAAAGGATCAGAACACCTGAGCATTATATTTAACATCAATCTTAGACGTTTAGCTTGTGTTTATGCTTAGTAATTGTAAAATATTTATATTTTACACTTTTGGAATCAAACAAACGATTAATAACAAAAAACATACTGCAGTAAAGCAAAATTTATATCAACCGATACCATCAAGAGCACTCGCCTAAACCTTTATTCAATAACTTTGCGCAACAAATCTGAATTATGACAAAAAAAACTGAGACCTATTCTAGACAATTGAAGTATTTACTAGTTTTAGGTGACGAAATTATAAAAGAGGACGGCATCTTTAGAGAAGGCCTATTTTTTTCCAAACTCCGGGAATTCACAAACTTTTATAAGGAAATAAAATCACCCGTGTCAGAAATTATAGAGGAGAAAAAAAAACATATATTATCAAATTATCCTATAGTTTTACAAACTGATTTAAAATTTGTTAATTACCAGTATCCAGCATTACCTATTTTTATTTTAATGCTAGTTTTCCCTATGTTTGCATTGGGTTATTTTATTCTAAAATATCGTTATGTAAAAAAAACAAAATCCAAATTAAGAGTACTGTTACAAAACCTCTCATCTATTAATTTAATAGTTGAGAACAATACGTTTAAAAAAAACTAACACCACCACCTTATAAAACTGATATAGACTTAATAACTAAATCAAAGATAATTACACATTTGTAACATCGGATCTCCCCAAAAAAAAGCCTTGCAGACAAACCCATATTTATTCTGGCACATAAACGATCCACCATTAACAAAAAAACTACCAAAATATGAAAAACATAATTTTAGTATTACTATTAATCGTAACATTTAGCTGTTCTGAAGACCATAAAACAGACCAACAATTACTAGAAAATGATAAAAAAGAACTAGTAGAAAACCTAGACTCTTATAAAGTGGCTACTTACAAATTTGGTAAAATACTAATTAGAGCTTCAGCAGAAAAAAATACTATATCACCAGAATTTCAATCTTTTAAATCTGACCTTGATAGAATTTTCAATAAAGTAGTCAAATATGATTTAGAAAACCCTGAAAACTTATCAGTACTAGATTACATTTCCATTTATCGTGATTATAAAAACATGGAAAATTTTATAATGGAAACCGACGAAGATATTTTCCCGACTTTAATAGATGCTTTTAATGTAACTTATGGAGACTCTGTTAGCAAACAAAGAGAATACCTAAAAGGGGCTGATAAAGTATATACTGAAAACATTGAGCACTCTGTTTTAAGTGCCATTGTAATTTTAAGCAAAGATTTAGGAAAAGAAGTCTCACTTTATGAATGCTCTAAAACACACCCAGAATTGCTTCCTGATTCCGAAATAAAAACATTATTACAGTATTTTAGAGGATTCTTATTTTACGAAAAAGGATTATACTATTTATCAGAAGATGAGATTACAAGAAATATAGACTGGTTAAACCATAATCAAGAAGTCGATTTACCATACACAAGAGCTATGTTTCAATGGGGGAATCTCAACAACAAACAAACCCATATAGGTTTTCACTCTTTAAATCACTTATTTAGAGGATTTGACAGATTAATGATGGAAAGGGAAGTTGACGAAAAACGGGCTTTAGAAGATTTTGAAATGTTTTTGAAAGACGCTAAAGAAATTGGGCTGGATAATGAAATTGTTTGGTCTATTGAAACCTACTTATATTTAAAAAATGAGGACAACGAAAAAGCTATTGCAGCATTAACAAAACTTAAAACAAGTAAACTACTTACTTCTGGCGATAAAGAAAAAATTGATGAATCTATTAAATATCTAAAAAACAGAAAACCAGGCGAAGTCCTAAACAGCTTTTACGATAAATATTTTTTAAGCAAAATCGCTACAAAATATATGTTTTCAATTTTATCAAAAATAGATTGGGAAGAAGTAATGAAAGAACAAAATATAACCCACACAGAAGAAATTTTTCAAACCATAGAAAATTTTAAAACGCTTATAGCAAACTTAGAAAAATACTCAAGTACAGAAAATTTAAAAGTTACGGGAGAGGAAATTAAAAATAAAGGGGAAAGCCTGTGGAATAAAGTAAAAGGATTAGCCGAATAATAATTACATAGAGGTAACATCATATAAAACTATAGCCTAGTGGCGGACGACTTATAAACATTTCCCCTAAATATTATATCTGCGATTTATTTACTAAATTAGTTGCTTAACTACGCACCTAATTTGACACAAACTCGTTTTGCTGTATTATAAAAAATATGAAGACACTCTATATCATCCTTTATTTAATTCCAATTCTTACGTTTAGTCAAATACCTGAGATTACAGGAACTGCAATTGACACTTCAAACTATGTGTTCGTCAGATCAAAAATTAGGATGCAATCCATATTTATAAAAAATGACTCAACCAATGTCAAATATTATTACAATAGAGCGCTGTTGTATAAAGAAATTCATGATTATAAATCAGCACTTAAAGATTTTAACAAAAGCGTAAAGCTATATCCAACTGAATTCACGATCTACTATTACCGAGGCGCTACTTATGACCGTTTGGGAGAATACGATAAGGCTATTTTAGATTTTAATAAAGCTCTAGAACTAAATCCTAATTTTGAATGGGGTTACGTTGACAGAGGAATGATGTATTTTGTAACTAAAGCATATGCAAAAGCAGAGATTGATTTTAAAAAAGCTTTAGAGCTAAAACCAGATTGGACGTTACCATTAACAAATTTGGGGAAAGTCTATTTTGAACAGAATAAATTTGATGAGGCCATCACCCATTTTAAAGCAGCCATTAACAGCGATTCTAAAAATTATCTAGCCTATCAAAACCTTGGTTTTACCTATTTTTCACAGAAAGAATATGATTTGGCTATTGAAAGTTATTCCAAAGCAATAAACCTGTTCCCAAAATACTATAATGCGATAAGAAGTCGGGCTGATGCAAAAAAAGAAAAAGGAGATGTTAATGGTTTTTGTGAAGATGTAAAACTAGGGGCTAAACTTGGTGACGCAAAGGCAATACTCTATTTAAAAACCGATAATGATTGTGGACTATAACAGCCTATTTAACAAATAGTATTTAACCGTTAGATCAATATCTGTTTATTAAGTCGCCAAACCAAAACGTATCACTTGCCATCTACCAACGTGTCCTACAATCAACGTAAATCCAACATAAACAAACACGCTAGCAAAGCAACACTACGCATCCTGACTGTCATTCTATTTACCAATACCACAAATAGGACAGAGGCTTAAATAACTGCTGTCACCACCATGAAAAACATAACATTTGTATTAATAATTCTTATTTTTTTTGGGTTTATCAAAAAAAAGAATGTTACATTAAGTAAAAAAAAAGAAACTGAGGTCTTACTGGACACCACTTCAAATGGCAAATTTTTAAAAATTTACACCACACTTGATGACAATTATTCACAGAGCATAACAGCTGAATATGGTATTGAAAAAATAAGACATAAAATTGACTTACTACCTATTGTAAAACATCACACACACCGCCTACCTTTCTATACTAAAGTTAATTGGGTCTCAGAAAAAAGCTTTGCTATTGTAGATGGATGTGGAACCGAATGTATCTTCGCTATAATTTTTAATATCGAAAAGGACAAACCATATATCCAACCAATTCTCTATTACCCCAATAAAGCTAATTCTGATTTTAAAACTGACAACCCTAATTTATGTATTGCGCCTATCGCAGCTTATGGAAACACCCCTTCTTTTGCAATTGTTGATATTGACAGTCAAAAAAAAGACACGATTAATCTACCAAACCACTGGCTTCGTGAACTTAATACCATTTACAATTGTGTTGATCAAATAAAAATTGAAAAATCTAAGATTGAAATAACACAAAATCAAGACAACGGAAAGATTAAAAAAATGCAGAAAGAAATAATTTTAAAATAAACAAGAAACTATTTTAATCACCTTTTCTTAAATTCAACTAATAAACATTAACAGATTACTTCCATTAAAAAACGATATATTGATTTAATATAAAAACATGAAAAAACACCTCTATTATCTTCTCTTATTTACTAGTAACCTGCTAATTAGTCAAAACGGAAACTGCGATATTACCGACTCTGATTCTTGGATTTTTACAGATGCAAAAGGAAACAATTTAACAATCTATACTAACAAGCAAGACAATACTAAAGCCTACTATGATAGTGAGTTTTTTGTATCTGACAAAAAAAATATTTGTGATTTTTATAGAGCAACAAACCAATACAAGATTGAAAGTTTAAAAGACACACTAAATATTTATGAAATCTACAACTTATGTCTAGGTGAAAATTTTGAATGCAAAAGCACTAAAATTACTAAAAAATCATATTTTTTTAAGGACAGTATATACCAAAGTAAAACCGTAAATGTAATTCCTAGTATCACTGAAATTCCGCAACACACCATAGACAACATTCACAACACCATTGATAATATGTCTATTTTTAGAACAAGTGACGTCAACGAAAACTTAAAAAACATCAACCTTTTTATCAAAAAGCTTGAAAAATTAGCCATATATGGCGACTTAAAATCTTTTATAAAACTTGTCGAATTAAATAAATATAATAACCCAGAATTATCCTATAGTGCTAGAAAAGCTGTTAGTATTGTTATGGATTTAATTTATTTAAACACAAAAAAGGACGCTACCCAACAACAAATCTCGAATTATCTAATTTATGGGAGAGGAAAATAAATAGTTTATAACCCGCATTAAATTATTAAAAAGAATCAAGATAAAAAAAGAAAAGGGGCACTACTAAATGTAGTATGCCATTAAATACAAAACCAATGAAACCATTACAAACCAAATCTATTTCAAAACTAGTATTAACCTTTCTTTTGTTTAATTTTATGAGCTGCGATGCTCAAAACGACATAAAAAATAATAAAATAATCGCTTTAAACGAATTAATTCAAATTTTTTATCAATTGACCGACATTGATCTAGAGCAATTAGACCAAAGAAAAAAAACCACAGGAGACGACCATTTTGAAAAATTGAAAAATTCGATTTCCAAAGAAAATTTAAACACAAAAACAATTCAACTTTTTAATCAATATTTTAGCGATAAAGAGATTGACGACTTATATCTAGACACTAAAAAAGCGGCAGCACAACACCAAAATAGAAATTTATTAGATCCCGAGCCAAATCAATTTAAATCAAACCTTTCTTCAGAACTAAAAATAAAAAAAGATACAATCTACCCAAAACTGTTTGATGAGGGCTACACAGCATTTCAAAATTTTAAACAGCAATTATATGTATTAGATTCTATTAACTACGACATCACAGCTAGTAAAAACAAAGCACGGGCGTCCCATAAAGCGTATAACACACCAAATGGAATATATGAAGCGTTAAGCTTCGCGGAAAATCAAAATAAGGAAGACTATTTAAAATCTATCACGATTAAAGACCTTCCTGGTGTGCCCCTAACCTATACTAATTTAAAAAAATTAACGATCACGCCACAACAAGGTTCGGGTTTGTTTTATTCCATACAGATTATTTTTAACAACGAAGATTCAAAAGCATTATCCGTTTTAAGTACTAATAACATAGGAAAACCATTAGTAATTATAATCGATAAAAAAATAGTAATGGCACCTTTTCTGATGAGCGCTATTGACAATGGAGAACTATCAATAAGCGGTAATATGAGTTACAATAAAGCTAGAACAATGGTAGACAACATCAAAAATAGTCAGTAAAAAACACAAACAAATTAAACTACTCCAATTTCCTTTATATTTAAACGCCACCTTTTCCATAATTTAACATCTATTAAACAGTAATAATAGCTATTAAAAACCAACCAATGAAACAGTACATAATTGTACTATTAATTAGTTTTACGAGTATCAATAGTGCGAAGTCGCAATTCTTTAAAAATAACGTTATTTATACGACTGGCGAATTAAACTTAGGGAATTACATTGGGGTAGATTTGAACTTAAATTATGTTACTGACCACAATTATTCCCTTAAGATTGGCTATACCGGAAACATAAGAAAACCAAAGTCGCAACCTGAAAATTACAGCTCAGGAGTATCTGGAGTATTTGCTTTGGGATTTAACGATCCTTACGATCAAATTGAAAATTACCAAATTGGAATAGGTAAAATTTACAATCTAAATCCAAGCGGAACTATTAGAGCAAACGTATCTCTTGGTTTAGGCTACACTATTGTAACAACCCCACAAAATTGGCAAGAAAATAACGATCGCTTTTTCACCAAGAATTACACGTGGGACTATAACAAGCAAAACACTGTAAGCCTGGTCATAAATCCTAAAATAGAATTCCCTTTGACACGCTTTTATGGCTTAACCTTGTCACCAATGATCATTTTAAACAAACACAGCTCCTACTTTGGGATTGGTATTGGTATTGTACATATGATTGGTGCTTTACGATAAAACAACTGAATAAAAAAAGCACCCATCTTAACGATTAAAACATCAGGAATAAGCTTCTGTTTTTAAGTTTTAGCCATGTACATCTAAATATTTCTTAGTGTTATTTTTTATTGTTTTACACATAACGTTACTCCACTAAAAAACCTAAAAAAAGAGTCCTAAATCTATCATTCCTCATCACGTCTTTTTATAAGCACGTCGGCACGACACACTCCAAAACTTACCGCAATTGAAAGACATAAAATGTAAGCAAACTGTTTAATTTCACTGAATACCGTGTGTTTTGTTTTTACAAATACCAATAATTTTGAACCCGCATTACACTAGCATTGCAACTGCTAGCCAAAAAGTCGAATAAAAATCATATCACGTAAAAACAAAATGCTAGTTCTAGGAAAAACAAAACCCATAAAAAAAACAATTGTGCTATTACTTCTAATTAGTTACGCTTGTAAAGAACAAAGAAAAGAAAACGTAAACGTATTACATACAGATACTGAAAAACTAAATTTAAAAGGACGAATAAAAAGCAGAACGGGCTATGCTATTAAAGATAGCGTCAAAACCATTACGTTTAAGGATAATTTTAATGAGATCGGGTTTTTAATCGAAAGAAATATTTATAATTTTTATGGTAATGTTTGGATCAACGAAACCTATGATTACAAAAATAACATGCTAAATAAAATTAGCAGCCACTTTCCTAAAGACAACACACTAAACATCAAGCAATACACACACAACGGTAACATTACTACAATCCATCATTATGAAAACACTGCTGCTACTATCTCAGAGATAGAAAAATTTGACCTTACTAAAAACAAGATTTACCACGCTTTTATCACCGACCAAGATACCCTGTCAACTTTTTTCAAATATGATCACGCAAATAACCTGATTAGCGAAACCCTTTATGCTAATAATCAACAACTAATCGAAGATACAAAACACACATTTAACGACTACAATTTACAGGTAAAAACAGAGAAAAATAACATTAATTGTTCTGGAGAAAACACCTATTATAATGTCTCTTATTTGTATGATGACACTAATAATAAGATTGGCATAAAGACCTATAAAAATAATATTTTGGAGTCCGAAGAAAAAATCATTTATAACAACAAAAAAAATATTGAACACCAGTTTTTTAATAAAAACACAGGAACAAAAATAATTACATATACGTATGACAGCAAAGAAAATATAATAACCGAGCAACATGAAGACTTAGTAACAAACCGTATTGACAACACAATATATTTAATTGAATATTACGACTAGAAATGCAAAAAACTATATTAAAAAGTATCACGCTACTACTAATTAAAATCTTATCTATAATTAGCCTTCTATTATTGATTGCTGGTTACATATTCGACTCAATATTAGGTTTCTTAATTGGATTTCCTATATATTTATTATTGTACTACTGCTTGGTGTTTATAATACTTATCGCCACCGATAATAGCAGAAAAAAAAGACTATTAGAAACAATCATTGTAATACTACTTTTTATTCCTTTAGCTTGGGCTATTATCGATTTTGAGGGCCTCTTTAATTTTTTATTATCTGGTGTTTCATTAGAAAAAAGATAATTTAGAGACTTAAATATAAAAGAAAACCCTAAAATCGTTACAGTTTTGCAACAAGGTATTTCAAATAATAACATTATTTAAATTAAAAATAACTCCAATTTAAACCGATAACAAAAACACAATCATGACAATAGAACTCCTTTCAAATTTAGACTCAGAGACAGCCATTTGTGACACACTAAACAACTTAATTACAAGTATAAAAAAGGATAAACTATTAGCTGAAATAAAAAAAACAAACTACCTAGACCTCAACTTTGGAATAGAGATAAATGATCAATTTTCTCCTTTTCAAGTAAAAAGTAAACCGATACCAGATTATTTTATGAATGGAGATGCCTTATTTTTAAAAGAAGATAGTGACGCTGCTTTTTTTGAAGCGGCTTGTGCTTTTCCTGAATCCATAAAATTAGTTGTTACTTTATTAAACCTAATTATTACACATAACTTAGATGTTGGCAAATATAACATCCCATACAAAGATGAAGAACAAACGTTTGGTCTAACTCCTGCAATCGCTTTAATTAGAAAGGACAGCAAGTACTGTAACCTATATGCCAAATTTTTAAAAACATTAAACATGGATCACACGGTTTATGAATCTACAGGATTACTATACGCTTTTGAAACCTATGGCTGTAATTTAGATACCATATCACTATTAGCTGTCAGTTTGTTTTCTGCAAGTAATCAGCACTCCGAAGAAACTTTGAGTTATTTACTAAAAGAATACCCTATAAACACCTATTTAGACCGTCAAACTAATCTTGATGCCACCTACCATGTACTATTGGAAGACTTTAATCAAGTACACTACAGTCATAAAGCATTCTATGCAACCCTATATCTTGAAGCTAGTAAAGCTGACGCAAACGTTTTAACGGTATTCAACAAAATAAACCGTTTTTATAAAACAACTACTTAATTTTTATGGATTCAGAACTCTCCAGAATATACATCGGTATTGGCGCAGGTATATCCCTTTGCGCCTTACTTATCTATAGCTATACAGGTATGGCTTATACAAAAACACTGTTTATAGTACTAATTGCCATTGGATTAATTCTATCCTTTTTGGGTGGCGGTTTATTAAGTTGGGGAAAAAGCTACCAACCACAAAATTTTTTTATTTGTTTGTTTATATTCTGTATTGCACCAATAGCATTTGCCAGTTTGATGCACTACTATATTATTGCCACATTAAAAACGCATGGTCTTTTAACGCCACTAAATGTCCTCCTGTTTTTTTGTAGCATAACCCTACTTGTTATTTATATTAAATACTATGAAAAATATAACTGGAAAACATATTATATACAAGAAGAACAACAATTAGATATAGACATCTTGTCTAGCAAACTATTAGGCACAAAACCATATTTGTATGATAGTTGGTTTAGGCACAAAGCGCATCTTTTTAATCTTGATCGGGTTAATGACAAGAAGAAAAGATGGGATAGCATGGATTACCAAAGCGTCGGAATGCCAAACGGACTAAGAATCACTTATTTTTCAACAAAAGAACAACAATTATATCAAGCAGAATTTACATTTTCTAAACAAAAGATAAGACATCTAATGGGATTTGGTTTACTATTTCCGCTTAATAGGCTTCAAAAATATAATCATATTAACATGCTGTTTTTTACCAAAGGAGACCTCACGCTGCAATTAGGAAATGAAAAAAATGACATTAATTTTTTTGACGGTGTTTGTACGCCTATCACAGCTGAAAAATTATCTACGCAAGAAACAAGAAACTTTGAAAAATCAAACATAGACCATCAGTCTAATACATTAGAAAACAACATAACGACAACCGAAAACCTGAAACTACTTAGAAAGCAAAAAATAAACATTAGACATACTATTACTGGTTTAACTAAAAAAATTAAATCTATTAGTGTGATTACCACTAATGGAGAACGCTACGTTTTAAACAGAAAAAACTGGAACGGCAATATTTTATCAAAAACACAAGCCCCAATAGCCATAATTAATTTGATTATCATCAATAATAAAGGCCAAAAATTAAGCTGGGAATATGTTTATAATATCGACGACATAGCCTCTCACTTTAAAATAAACAATACAAAGCAGGTTACAACTTTAGACTATAAATTTGATTTATTTAGTACCACAGATCACTTATTACGCGCTTCTAGTTTTGAATACATAAACGGAGAGAAAAACGAATTTAAATTAGATAAAACAACCATAAAAATCATAAAATAATGCCTTTAAAAAAAAGGATAGTAAAAAAAATAACACCATTTACCTATATGCTTATTTTAATAACTGCTCTGGGCAACGCTCAGGTAAACATTGACAAACCAAAAATGAAAATTATAGATTACAAATACGGTGCTATTATTGAATTAACACCAAATAATCCTATCTCCATTAATGATTCTTTAACCCTTGAATTAACTTATTTTACACATAAAAGACCATATATTGGCGGTCCAACAAAAGCTACAGCAACAGTAATAGCATCTACAAACACGAAGTCCAAAGAATTAAACCTGTCTATTTATGGTGTAGAAGGCAAATCGCAATCTGAAGATGGTTATACCGAAACCAACCGCTATAGCTCTGACTATTGGATGGACTATCATTTTCAATTAAAAACATTCAATTACGACAAGGCTATTGACATTATAATTCTTAAAAAACAAAACGAATAACCTCAACAGCACTCCAACCTACCGAATACAAAACCAATAACACACAAAAAAAGCACGTCTAAAACGCGCTTTTCTTAAACTTTAAACTAACACACTACCACTCTCAAATACATAGCGTTGTAACTTCTGCAACGTTTCTACTTTATCGCTTGTGTTTATTAATAACGAGATGTTATTATTACTACCACCATAAGAAATCATACGGACGCTGACATCTTGTAAAATCTGAAATAAATTTGGTGTATCGGCATGAAAAATTATAGCATGCCCCACCAAACAAACAATACTCATATAATCATCCACCTCTACCACTGCAAACTTATTAAGCTCGTCAACAATAGCGTCTAGATGTGTGGTATCATCAATGGTTAACGACACCGCAATCTCTGATGTTGTAATCATGTCTATAGCGGTTTCGTAACGTTCAAAAATCTCAAAGACTTTCTTTAAAAACCCATGCGCTAATAACATTCTAACCGACTTAATCTTTATTGCCGTAATCCCATCTTTAGCCGCAATAGCTTTAATCCCTTCGCCATGTACTTGATTGGTAATCAAAGTGCCATGTGCTTCTGGTGCCATGGTGTTTTTTAAGCGCACCGGAATATCAAAAGCGCTAACAGGCATCACTGTTTGTGGATGCAATATTTTGGCTCCAAAATAAGCCAACTCTGCAGACTCGTCAAAAGACAAATTAGAAATCGCTTTGGTATGCTCTACAAATCTAGGATCGTTATTATGAAACCCATCAATATCTGTCCAAATCTGTACTTCGTCGGCTTTTAAAACCGCCCCAATAATCGTAGCCGTATAATCACTTCCGCCGCGTTGCAAATTAGCGATATTCCCCTCGGCGTCTCGACTAATAAAACCTTGTGTGATATAAATCTCTGAATCTCGCGTTTCTGCTATAATTCGGTTTAAATTCTGCTGAATATAAAAGTTATCAGGTTCGTTTGTTTTATCAATTCGCATAAACTCTAACGCCGGTAATAACGACGCGCTCACCCCTTCTTGTTCTAAATAATGACTAAAGATAAACGTGGACAATAATTCGCCTTGAGCGACAATCTGATTATACAATAACACGTCGTATGACTTATTAACCAACACCTCTAATGTATTAAACACATCATTAACATACACAAAAACGGTTTTGTACAGTTCTTGGTTGGTAATAAATGCTTTTATAGTCTTGTTATAGGTATTTCTAAGGGCATCGATAACAATTAAAGCATCTTCTGGATGTCCGCTTTTAATATACTCCGAAATTTTGACCAATGCATTAGTTGTGCCCGACATTGCTGACAATACCACTACTTTTTTCTGTCCATCAGTAATGATGTTTTTTACATTAATCATGTTTTCTATTGATCCAACAGACGTCCCTCCAAATTTTAATACCAACATATTATTTCAATTTTATAAAACGAAATTAGTTAGCAATGGTCTGACTACCATAAAATTGAAAAAATTAGACTATTTTTACACAAATTGTTAAATAGTTAACAGAATGAAAACGATTGCCGCTTGTGTTGAAGACATATTAATGACACAACCCTTCTTGGAAGAAGCCTTATCTAGGAGTATTATTAACTATTCTGCTTTAGCGGAAGAATTAAATGCACCCATAAGCACCATGTTACGTAAACCCGTTAAATCTGGCGCAATTATGATGGCTTTACGCCGATACAATACACCAAACACGTTGCGACACTCCTTAAAACTAAAAAGCACGCTACAAAAACTGGGAGACATTACCGTCCGCTCTAACTTAAGTGATTTTACGTTTCAAAACTCAGAAACCTTAATACAGAGTCATACTAAGGTTTTAGAACAAGTTGAAACAAATAAAGATATTTTTTACGCGTTTACAAGAGGGATTTATGAGAGTAACATCATAATATCTAGCTCAGAAAAAAAGGTGGTTTTAAAATGTTTTGCTACTGAAAATCAAATTGGTCTGCAGGAAGGTTTATCTGCCATAAGCGTACGCTTACCACAAGACAACTCTAAAATATCAGGATTATACTATCAGATATTTAAACGCTTGGCTTGGGAAAATATTCCAATTTATGAAGTGGTATCAACCACCAACGAGTTTACCATCTTAGTAGAAGACCATGTGGTTGATAAAGCGTTTTCTGTAATTAAAAACCTAAAAAACTAAGGGGTCACGATAGTTAATTCTCCTGACTCTAAAGCCTTTTCATAATTAGCCTCAGCAGACGACTGTAAGCCGAAAAATTTTGTATCATCCTTCTTTTTAATAATCACATAGGTCACGTTATCTTTATTGACAATTTCCTCAACTATAATTACGTTACCAATAACAGGGTTATAACTTGCTAGTTTACCGCGTTTGACTAATATATTTAATCTTGGAAAACTGATATGATTATACGATTCTCCTGATGGTGCTTCCACGATTAACTCATCACCAACCGTTGGCTCATTTTGAGCAAAAGTGACCACACAAATACAAATAAATGACAGTGTTAATACTAATTTCTTCATGATCTCAATTTTAAGTTATTACACAAATTTAAGAACTAAAATTTACAATATCAAGCCTTTTGTAAAATCAAATTAGCCCCAATAAATCCAATAATGGCAGGTAACACCCAACCTAAACTGTGTTTTGCAAACGGGATTATCGCAATTACTTTTGTTAAACCTTCTGAAGGACTTAAAAACCCCAATACATCAGGAATACTAAACACAAACGTTAATAAAACTACCACTCTAAACACTAGACTAGACGCATATTTGTTTGGTATCGCATTTAATAAAATAAGCACAATAGTTATTGGATAAATAAACAATAACACTGGTAACGCCACAACTATAATAGTATTAAAATCTAATTGTCCAACCACAACTCCAAAGACACTGGCCACAACTGCTGTAATAACGTAAACCGTTTGCGAGTCATTGATTAGTCCTTTAAAATAATCTGCGGTACCAGTAACAATACCGACTGCTGTAGTAAAACATGCCAATGCAATTAGCACACTTAATACGGCATACCCAAAACTCCCCAAAGCCTTAACACTAATTCCTGTTAATAAATTAGCCCGTTGCATATCGCTATTTAAGGTACTATTGATATCAATTTCTCCTCCGTATGAGGCTCCAACAGCAATTAAACCTGCATATATAATAAACAATCCTAGGCCTGCAATAAGCCCAGATTTTTTAATTAAATCCTTTTTAGCCTCAAAAGAAGCATCTGTTTTTAAATTAATAGAGATAATAATAACCGCACCAACCACCACTGCAGCAATGGCATCAAAGGTTTGATATCCCTCTAAAATCCCACTAACAATTGGTGTATCCATCGTCGTCGGATTAGTGATCATTTGTGTCGAATATAATCCGATCCCAATAACCAATAATAAAATAATAACAATAAATGGCGTCAGATATTTACCTATTATATTTAATATTTTAGAGCGGTTTAAAGCAAAAATTAACACTAAAATAAAGTAGATACTACTGGTTAATAATGGCGAGGTCCCAAAGTTAGGGTGTATGGCAATCTCATGCGTTGCCGATGCCGTACGCGGCGACGGAATAGCAACCGCTATTAAATAAATTAGTATACAGTAAATAAAACTAAACGTTGGTGATACTTTTTTACCAAAGTCATACAAAGTCCCTTGTAATTTGGCATGTGCATAAATACCAATAATTGGTATCGCTACCGCTGTAATGATAAAGCCAAGGGTTACCCAAAACCAATTTTCGCCAGCATTATAACCTAATAATGGTGGTAATAATAAATTTCCTGCTCCAAAAAACAGCGAAAACAAAGCGAAGCTTGTTATTAGAAGGTCTTTTGTTTTATTCAAAATTAGTCTTGTTTAATTAATTTTAAGTCTTCAAAATCAAAGCTAAAATCCGTAACCGGCGCAATAGGCTTTAAAGTCGCGCTAACGGCTTGTCCTTTTTCATTAAACACAAATTGCACAAAACAATCTGCATCATAACTTCTGTTATCCCATTTAACAATAAAAGTCGTTGCGTTGTAAGGCAGTAGGCTTCCTTTTAACGTTTGAGATTTTTCTGAAGCCAGTCTCAATTCCTTTCCGCTTTGCGTAATATTAACCTTTCCAAACCAAACATCCTTATAGGCTCCAACAATAGTATTCGCTTTTGCAATAGTCTTACTCTTCTTCATTTTAGCCACTTGCCCAAAAACAGCTGTTTTCAAACTGTCATTATACTGGTACCATTCTTTATTACTTGTCCCTAATTTCTCTAACCAATTACGATCGTCGTAACCTAAATAGCTATCTTTAATAGTATTGGTAATGGTATTAAATGCAGACCCATTCATTTGATTAGTCAACACGACTATGGCTAAATCCAAATCCGGAATCATAGTAAACTGTGTTACCGTACCTAATAACCCTCCAGTATGATACACTTGTTTATGCCCCCCTTTAACGTCCGTCAAAAACCAACCTAAACCATAGCCTTTAAAATTAGAATCATAACTATCGTTTTTTCTCACTTTAAGAGGCGTTTGTAGTTGCCATAACTCATGAAACTGTGCTTCTGATAATAAACGTTCGCCTTTAATAGTCACAGCATCATTCATTAAAAACTGAGCCCAAACTAACATATCATCCACATTACTCATAATTCCTCCTGCTGGATTAGCTGTTGGACTCCAATCGTGTGGTATTTGTACTAGCTTACCATCTGCAAGCGTATGTGCTTCAATAATATTAGACCTATCAGTCACACGATTATAAGACGCCACACTGTTAGTCATCCCAACAGGTGCCATGATTTTAGTTTCAATAAAAGCTTCCCAAGACAATCCGCTCACCCGTTTTAAAACTTCACCTGCAATAATAAACATGTTGTTATTATAGGCAAACTGACTTCTAAAAGAACTTTCTGCTTCTAAGTGTCCTACATTATTGATAACATCCGCTACTTTAAAATCTGCTTCTGGAAAAAACATTAAATCTCCTGCACCTAAGCCCATTCCGCTACGATGTGTAACTAAATCTCTAACTGTAAACTGTTCTGTCACCCAAGCATCCTTTAATTTAAACTCCGGAATATGTTGTCTTACTTTGTCATCCCAATTTAATTTACCAGCATCTACCATCATGGCCAATGCAAAACACGTAAACCCTTTACTATTAGAGGCAATACCTACTAAAGTACTATTATCCATCTCCTTTTTATTGGATAATGCACGTACACCATGACCTTTAGCATAAACTACATGGCCATCCTTAATAACCCCTACTGAAATCCCAGGCACCTCAAATGTTTTTAAAGTGTTTTCTATAAGTTGATCTAGTTTTGCATCATCGACTTGTGCGGATAATGTCACACAACTAAAACAAGCAATAGTATAAAGGATAGATTTTAATTTCATAATTTTAATAAGTTACAATATAGGTTCTCAAATATAGTAAATAGTTAAACAAAACAACTTACTAAAAACAGCACAAATCCTATCTTTGCAAACTATGAATTTAACCTACAAAGGCATTTCCATTGCCTACACCATTTCTGGACAAGGCAAAACCGTTACATTGTTACACGGATTTTTAGAAAACAGTACGATGTGGACCGATACTGTTGCGTTGCTAGAAAAAACACATCAAGTCATAACCATTGATTTATTAGGTCATGGTTTAACGGATTGTTTGGGTTATGTTCATACCATGCAAGACTTAGCAGAGGCTGTAAATGCCGTCCTTGTTAATTTAAATATTGCTAAAACAACGCTAATTGGGCATTCCCTTGGTGGTTATGTTGCTTTGGCTTTCGCCGAAAAAAAGCCAGACGCCCTAGAAGGGTTGTGTTTAATGAACTCGACACCTTTTGCAGATAGTAAAGAACGTATCGCACTACGAGATCGAGCGATAAGAGTTGCCAAAACCAATTACAGTAATCTAGTAAGCATGTCTATCAGCAACTTATTTTACGAAGACAACAGACTACGTTTTGAAAAAGAGATTGAGCAGATTAAAACCGAAGCATTAAAAACACCGCTTCAAGGTTATGTTGCCACACAAGAAGGTATGAAATTAAGAGCAGATAGCACTTTGATTTTAAAAAACTTAACCTGTAAAAAATTAATTATTGCAGGTAAAAACGATCCTATTTTGTCCAAAACAGACTTACAACACTTAGAAAAATTAAAAGACGTAACTATCAACGTTTTAGAGGGTGGACACATGTCTCATATAGAAAATAAAGAAGAATTCCTACAAAATATAATGCACTTCGTCGAATAAACGGGGCTTTTGACGACTTGTTACGGTTTTTTTTTTACATTCGGCTTTCGCTATATATCAGATTTTAAACAACATAACCATATGTATGAAATCTAACACATAACTAGTCATGAATAAAGTACAGCAAAAACCGTCCAGAAAAGGAAAATTATATTGTTCCATTTTCGGCCACAAATTTTCCGTTAGCAAACAAATAACGCATCACGTTTACGAGTACCAATGTAGCCATTGTAAAAAAGAAATGACCACAAACAGTAATGGCGCCTTAACAGATTTAACGCCTAAGTACAGAGAAATTAACTCTGTATTAAAAAAGATTCATCAAAATAAACAAACCCGTTATGCTAATCAGGAATTAAACAAGCCACTGTTAAAAATGACCTCTTAGTCTTTATTAAAACTATTCCATCCTTGCGCAGTAAGTTGTATCTTTTGATCACCTCTAGTGACTAAGTGTGCACCAGAAGCTTCATCTGTAATAAAACCAATAACCGTTAAATTAGGGTTAGCCTTTATTTTAGGAAAATCGTCTTGAGATATAGTCATTAATAACTCATAATCTTCACCACCACTTAAAGCGATAGTAGTACTGTCCATTTTAAACTCCTCACTAGTAGAAATAACCTGAGGATCCAAGGGTAATTTGTCTTCATACAAATCACAACCCACTTTACTTTCTTTACATAAATGTAAAATCTCTGAAGATAAGCCATCACTAATATCAATCATAGACGTCGGCTTAACCTCTAAATCTTGTAATAATTTAACAATATCTTTTCTAGCTTCAGGCTTTAATTGACGTTCAATAATATAAGTATAAGCATCTAGATCTGGTTGGCTATTTGGATTCACTTTAAAGACTTCTTTTTCACGTTCTAAAACTTGCAATCCTAAATAAGCCCCTCCTAAATCTCCAGTAACCACTAACAAGTCGTTAGGTTTAGCGCCACTTCTATAAACCTCATCTCCTGATTTAACTTGACCAATAGCCGTTACAGAAATAATTAAGCCCGAGGTTGAAGAGGTTGTATCTCCTCCGACTAAATCTACATTATAAAGTTCGCAAGCCGTTTGTATCCCAGCATACAACTCTTCAATAGCTTCCAAAGGAAACCGATTAGACACAGCAATAGACACTGTTACCTGTGTTGCTTCCGCATTCATGGCGTACACATCAGACAAATTAACAATTACTGCTTTATAACCCAAATGCTTTAATGGCATGTAGGCCAAATCAAAATGTACACCTTCTACTAAAAAGTCAGTACTAACAACCACTCTATTCTCTCCAAATTCTAAAACAGCAGCATCATCACCCATAGCTTTAATGGTAGATTGTTGTGTTATCTTAAAGTTTTTTGCTAAATGATCTATTAACCCAAATTCTCCTAATTGGCTTAAGTCTGTACGTTGTTGATTTTTGTCTTCTATCATTCTGCAAAAATACTAAGCATTATTTAATAGTCAGTCTAAAAGACTTTAAATTGTTTATTTTTCAACAAAACAATTGAGATTAGTTACAAACCCAGCCACTTAACACACCTAAAGCATGGTATGTAAGTCTTATCAGTCAGCCTATCAAGTACAATCAAGAATATCTATAGTCCATCAGTCCGTATAAAAACACTTATCCTCTTTATATTAAATTAGTTATCAATTAATATTAATACAAACCCTATATATCGATAGATTTGAAATACTCAGTAAATAGCGCAGAGACCAATTCCCCCTATAACGACAAGGATTTCTCGATTATTTAATAAAAAAAAAGTCTGCAAAGGCGTCCAATTAACCGCCCAAGATAAGGCCGATTTAAAAGCCTTTTTACTGACACTTTCTGACCCCACTTTTATTACCAATCCTGCTTTTATTCAATAATAAGAAAAACCTATAAAACCATATACTAATATAATGTTAGTTGCTATGGAAAAAAGCGACTGTTGTTGTATCTTTGTAATCTATTTAGATAAAATCTAATTAACAGGTATGATAAAAGTTTCTGATACAGCTAAAAAGAAAGTCATTGAACTAATGACTGATGATGGCTTTAACCCAAGCATAGACTACGTTCGCGTAGGTGTAAAAAGTGGTGGTTGTTCTGGTTTGTCTTATGATTTAAAATTTGACAAAACAAAAGAAGACGAAGACAAGGTCTTTGAAGATAATAATGTAAAAATTATTGTAGACAAAAAAAGTTTTTTATACCTAATAGGGACAACTTTAGAATATTCAGGTGGATTAAACGGAACCGGTTTTGTGTTTAATAATCCTAATGCCAACCGAACTTGCGGGTGTGGCGAATCATTTTCATTATAATTAAACTTAAAGACAAAATATGTCAAAGTATACAGAGGACGACCTTAGAGAAGAATTAAAAACCAAAGAATATGAATATGGTTTTTTTACAGACATAGAATCTGAAACATTCCCTATTGGTCTAAACGAAGATATCGTTCGTGCTATTTCTATGAAAAAAGAAGAGCCAGAATGGATGACAGAATGGCGATTAGAAGCTTTCAAGGTTTGGAAAACTATGGAAGAACCAGAATGGGCCAATGTACGTTATACTAAACCAGATTTTCAAGCGATTGCTTACTACTCTGCTCCCGTAGCTGTAGACCCTAACAAAACATTAGACGATGTAGATCCAGATCTATTAGCGATGTATAAAAAATTAGGAATCTCTGTTGACGAGCAAAAGAAAATGAATAACGTCGCAATGGATATTGTGGTCGATTCAGTGTCTGTTGCTACCACTTTCAAAAAAACATTAGCAGAAAAAGGGATTATTTTTATGCCTATTTCTGAAGCGATAAAAGAACACCCTGAATTAGTAAGAAAATATATCGGGACTATTGTTCCAACCACAGATAATTTTTATGCCGCTCTAAATTCAGCTGTATTTAGTGATGGTTCATTTTGTTATATTCCTAAAGGTGTTAAATGCCCAATGGAATTATCAACCTATTTTAGAATCAATCAAGGTGGAACAGGTCAATTTGAGCGCACATTATTAGTTGCTGACGAAGGAAGCTATGTCTCTTACCTAGAAGGTTGTACCGCACCAAGTCGTGACGAAAACCAATTACACGCTGCAGTTGTAGAGCTTATTGCTTTAGATGATGCTGAAATTAAATATAGTACCGTTCAAAACTGGTACCCAGGAAATGCTGAAGGTAAAGGTGGTGTTTACAACTTTGTAACTAAACGTGGTTTATGCGAGAAAAACGCAAAAATCTCATGGACACAAGTAGAAACAGGTAGTGCCGTAACTTGGAAATACCCGTCTTGTATCTTAAAAGGAGATAACTCTGTAGGCGAATTTTATTCTATAGCAGTAACCAATAACTACCAACAAGCAGATACTGGAACAAAAATGATTCATTTGGGTAAAAACACCAAGTCAACCATTATTTCTAAAGGAATTTCTGCTGGACATTCTCAAAACTCATATCGTGGTTTAGTACACATTGGCGGTCGCGCAGATAATGCAAGAAACTTCTCCCAATGTGATAGTTTACTAATGGGTAACGAATGTGGCGCACATACCTTCCCTTACATTGAAGCTAAAAACAAAACGGCTCAGGTAGAACACGAAGCAACAACAAGTAAAATTGGTGAAGACCAAATTTTTTACTGCAACCAACGTGGTATAGACACAGAAAAAGCCATTGCTTTAATTGTAAATGGTTTTAGTAAAGACGTCTTAAATAAGTTACCAATGGAATTTGCTGTAGAGGCACAAAAATTATTGGAAATTTCTTTAGAAGGCTCTGTAGGTTAAAAACACTATTCAATATGAAAAAACTAGTCACTCTATTATTATTTATCGCTTTTGTGAGTTGCAAAACTGACCAAGGAAAACCATTTACAGGAGACTTTGTGTATTATGCAGATGCTGCTGTGTTTCAGGTTGACAATGACATTCATGGTGTTGTTTTAAATGATAAGGTTACCGAAATCGCAAATCAAGCTAAAGCTTTTCAAAAAGAACCAACAGATATGGTAAAAGTTGAGGTTTTAGGCGAATTGATTCCGAAAGAAGACAATGAAGAAGGCTGGCCATACAAACTAAAAATAAATAAAGTTATAAGCGTAACTGCTTTAGCTCAGAATAAAAACGACGTTATCAAACTAGGAAAATAAGTAATATGTTAAAGATAAACAACCTACACGCAAACATTGAAGATAAATCCATTTTAAGAGGAATTAATCTTGAAGTAAAAGCAGGAGAAGTACATGCTATAATGGGACCAAACGGTTCTGGAAAAAGTACGTTAGCTTCTGTAATTGCAGGAAAAGAAGAATACGAAGTCACAGAAGGTACTATTGTTTTAGAAGGAGAAGATCTTGAAGATTTAGCAGCTGAAGAACGCGCACATAAAGGGGTGTTCTTATCATTCCAATATCCAGTAGAAATACCTGGAGTTAGCGTTACTAATTTTATTAAAACAGCGATTAACGAAACTAGAAAAGCAAAAGGCTTAGAAGATATGCCTGCAAAAGAAATGCTTAAACTAATTCGTGAAAAAGCAGAACTTTTAGAAATTGACCGTAAGTTTTTATCACGTTCTTTAAACGAAGGATTTTCTGGAGGAGAAAAGAAACGTAATGAAATTTTTCAAATGGCGATGTTAGAGCCTAAATTAGCTATTCTTGACGAAACTGATTCTGGATTAGATATTGATGCTTTACGTATCGTTGCTAATGGTGTCAACAAACTAAAAAGCAAAGACAATGCTGTTATAGTAATTACGCACTACCAACGTTTATTAGATTATATCGTACCGGATTTTGTACACGTTTTATATAACGGAAAAATTGTTAAATCTGGAGGAAAAGAATTAGCACACGAGTTAGAAGAAAAAGGTTACGACTGGATTAAAGAAGAAGTAGACGCTTAAAAAAGGCCATGATCAATCACTGTTTACCTTGGTTTACACTAACTGATCCGTCCAAAATTTAAAGCTTTCAAAATAAACACACAGTAATCATTACACGACACGGTTAGCCCTTGTGCCAAACCGAAGACTGATTACTGAAGACTTAAAAGAATATGAGTTTAAAAGAAAAATTAGTATCGTCCTTTTTAGCATTCGAAAATCATGTTGATATCGATTCTAAAATTCACGATATTAGAAGTGAAGCAATAAAAACGTTTGAAGCAGAAGGCTTTCCTACCAAAAAGGACGAAGCTTGGAAATACACGTCTTTAAACAGTGTTTTAAAACAAGACTACAGTCTGTTTCCTAAACAAGATAATGCTTTAGAATATAGTGATGTTAAAAAATACTTTCTAGATGATATAGACACTTACAAAATTGTGTTTATTGATGGAAAATATTCGTCTAACTTATCAGAAACAACACACGATGGTATTGATGTGTGTTTAATGTCTGCTGCATTACACAAATCAAAATATCAACTAATTATTGAGAATTACTTTAACAAAATAGCGTCTAAAGATGGTTTATCCTCTTTAAACACAGCCTTTTCAAAAGAGGGTGCTTACATACACATCCCTAAAAATAAAGTGGTTGCAAAACCAATAGAAATCGTACATTTCTCTACAGGAAGTGAAGCAGCCTTAATGGTACAGCCTCGTAACTTAATTGTCGTAGACGAAAACTCTCATGTTCAGATTATCGAACGCCACCAAAGTCTTACAGACAATCCTGTATTAACAAATTCGGTGACTGAGATTATTGCCGATAAACGTGCCATTGTAGATTACTACAAAGTACAAAATGACAATAAAAACGCGTCTTTAATTGACAGTACATTTGTAGATCAAAAAAGAGAAAGTCATGTCTCCGTGCATACCTTTACTTTTGGAGGAAAGTTGACACGTAACAATCTTAACTTTTACCAAAATGGAGAATATATGGACTCTACATTAAATGGAGTAACCATTATTGGGGATAAGCAACATGTTGATCATAATACACTAGTCCATCATATCGAACCAAATTGCGAAAGTCACCAAGATTACAAGGGAATTTTTAACGATAGTGCGACAGGTGTATTTAATGGAAAAGTAGTTGTTAATAAAGAAGCGCAAAAAACAAATGCGTTTCAATCCAACAACAATATTTTACTAAGTGATAAAGCCACTATTAACTCTAAACCACAACTTGAAATTTTTGCAGATGATGTAAAATGCTCTCATGGTTGTACTATAGGACAATTAGACGAAAGTGCTTTGTTTTACATGAAATCTAGAGGTATTCCTGAAAAAGAAGCTAAAGGGTTATTAATGTATGCGTTTAGTAATAACGTTTTAAAATCTGTAAAAATTCCAGAATTAAAACAACGTATCACCAAAATTATAGCAAACAAACTAGGCGTTAATATTGGTTTTGACTTGTAAAAAATATGGATGTTTTAAAGATTTCAACTAAAACTTTTCTAAAGTTAATAGCTATTTGTTTTTCTATTGCTCTAGTTACAGGTACCATATTTTATTTTACAAAAGGTGGTTTTTTTGACGGGATACTAATGACGTTTGTAGGTTTATCACTAACCTATTTAACACTTATTGTATCCTTATTGATTTATAGATTTTTGATTAATTTTTTAGCAAAAAAAACAATCAAAGTATCCCATGTCGTTATCGCCTTTATGGCAGCCGCCGCTTTTGCAGCAACCGTTTTTATCTCACTTTTTAGATTTATAGCTAACACGTTTTAAATTACACCTAATCATGCTAGATATTACCAAAATACGTAAAGATTTCCCAATACTTAATAGACAAGTAAATGGTAAACCCTTGGTATATTTTGATAATGCAGCAACCTCACAAACGCCACAACAAGTTATTGATGTTATAGTAGATTACTACAGTAACTATAATGCTAATATCCATAGAGGTGTACATGCCTTAAGTCAAGAAGCTACAGATAAGTATGAAGCTGCAAGACACACTATTCAGAAGCATTTTAATGCTAAAAAAGCGCATGAAATCATTTTTACCGCTGGTACGACACACAGTATAAACTTAGTTGCCAATGGTTTTGCTTCCATAATAAAAAAAGGTGACGAGCTAATTGTTTCTGCTTTAGAGCATCACAGTAATATTGTGCCTTGGCAAATGCTATGTGAAAAAACTGGTGCTATTCTTAAAGTCATTCCAATGACCCTGGAAGGCGAGTTAGATATGACTGCTTATGCTGATTTACTTTCAGAAAACACAAAACTAGTTTTTGTCAATCATATATCTAATGCTTTAGGAACTATCAATCCTATCGAAAATATTATCAAACAAGCCCATCAGGTTGGCGCTGCTGTTTTAATTGACGGTGCCCAAGCTTGCCCACACATCAAGCCAGATGTACAAGCTCTAGATGTTGATTTTTATGTCACTTCTGCACATAAAATATGCGGACCAACAGGTGTTGGAATGTTATATGGTAAAGAAGAATGGCTTAATAAAATGCAACCATACCAAGGCGGTGGGGAAATGATTGATCAAGTTACTTTTGAAAAAACAACCTACGCTGGATTACCACATAAATTTGAAGCAGGAACCCCTAACATTTGTGGAGGTATCGCTTTTGCTGCTGCTTTAGATTACATGAACGCCATTGGATTTGATGCTATTGCAGATTACGAACATGATTTACTAGACTACGGCACAAAAAAACTACTAGAAATAGAAGGTTTAAAAATTTACGGAACATCCAAAAACAAAACATCAGTAATTTCATTTAATTTAGAGGGTATTCATCCTTATGATGTTGGTACACTACTAGACAAAAT
This sequence comes from Psychroserpens sp. NJDZ02, assembly GCF_004843725.1. NCBI lineage: Bacteria > Pseudomonadati > Bacteroidota > Flavobacteriia > Flavobacteriales > Flavobacteriaceae > Psychroserpens > Psychroserpens sp. NJDZ02. Next base: position 1,369,132 of record NZ_CP039451.1, read on the forward strand.
GGGAATCGCTGTTCGTACAGGCCATCATTGCGCGCAACCTATTATGGCATTTTTTAAAATACCAGGAACTATTAGAGCGTCCTTTGCTTTTTATAACACAAAAGCCGAAATTGATGCTTTAGTATCAGGTATTAAAAAAGCAAAAATGATGTTATCGTAAAACTTTGGCTTCTTTTTTGTAATATTATAATTAAATACCAAATATTACTAACATGAAAACAATTACTATTTTACTTTTTTCTATCCTTCTTAATAGTTGTGGTTCCACTCAAGATGCAAAAAGCAGCTTAAATCCCGATATGTCAACAGCACCACTTAACGGAACTTACAGTATAACCACCCTAGATAGCAAAGCAACAACTAATACTAAATTATCATTGAGTTTTGACAGTGCTACAAATCGTATTTATGGTTTTTCTGGTTGTAATAATTTTTTTGGTACGTATACTATGACTGCTGACAAGTTAACTTTTAGTCAAATAGGCTCTACAAAAAAAATGTGCCCAGAAGCAGAAAATGCAATCGAAAGTACCTTTTTAGAAACACTACAAGAAACCACTAATTATAAAGTTTCTGGTAACGCCATTACATTATTAAATAATAAAAGAGAAGTACTTAGCGGTATGCAAGCATCAGATACCGAGGAGTCACAAAAACAAGATAACGGGATGACTTTTAGATATTCAGCTGCAACTAGAGGTTCGTATACTTTAATAGAAATTGATCAAAATACTATAAAATCTCAATTTAACAGAGCAGACAAACCAAATATTAAAACCTGTACTAAAGCAGATTGGTCAACATTAAAAGAGTTAACAGAAGCTATAAACATAGCATCGCTTGACAAACTCGAACCACCAAGTAAAGCACATCAATATGATGGTGCTGCAGCAGCTAGTTTAACCATAATAGTAAATGGCACGCAACATAGTACGCCATCTTTTGATGCAGGAAATCCTCCTAAAACTATCGCTGTTCTTGTAAACAAACTAATTGCTTTAACTAAATAACACAACACACAAGAAGACTATAATATTCAAAAATATCTTTAAGACTTCTTTAGTAATAAATCAACGGATATTGATTAATTTTGTATCCGAAATTATATTGAAACAATGCAGACTATTAAAGAAATACAAGACGAGATTGTTGATGAATTTTCCATGTTTGAAGACTGGGAAGAACGTTACCAATACATGATAGATTTAGGAAAATCACTTCCGCTAATAGCACCGGAATATAAAACAGATTCCAATATAATTAAAGGCTGTCAGAGTAAAGTATGGGTTCATGCAGAACTTAACGACGATCAAATTGCATTTACTGCAGATAGTGATGCTATTATAACTAAAGGAATTATCGCAATTTTAATACGCGTGTTTTCTAATCAACATCCAAAGGCTATTATAGAGGCCAATACCGATTTTATTGATGCTATTGGACTAAAGGAACATTTATCACCAACTAGAGCCAATGGTTTAGTAAGTATGATAAAGCAGATTAAGTTATATGCCATCGCCTACCAAACACAATTAAAATAATTCGCTAAAGCGGAATTTAAAAAAACAGATTTCCTTGATAAAAGGAAGTGAAAAAGAAAAGAAATGAGCGATACAACTATAGATACAGCAGAATTAGGAGAAAAAATAGTAAATGTTTTAAAAACTATTTACGATCCAGAAATACCAGTAGACATATACGAACTAGGATTAATTTACGACGTTTTTGTAAATGAAGATTATGATGTAAAAATCTTAATGACCTTAACGACTCCAAACTGTCCAGTAGCTGAAACGTTACCATTAGAGGTTGAAGAGAAAGTAAAATCTTTAAATGACGTTAATGATGCTGAAGTAGAAATTACTTTTGATCCACCATGGACACAAGACTTAATGAGCGAAGAAGCTAAATTAGAGCTTGGTATGCTTTAATGACAAAACAACATGGCTAGACAAGCACCAAAATCGTTAAAAGAAGGCAACAAAACCAATCTTAAAAAGTCTTTTAGCGCTTTAATTTTTATTCCGAGATTTTTTAAAGAAATCTGGAACACCAACAAAAAGCTATTTTTAGCCTCTGCTTTCTGTAGACTTATCGGTGCTGTTTTACCAGTCATTATTTTATGGATTGGTAAAATAATTATTGATGAAATCATACTACAAACTAAGTTAGAGGTCTCCGACTTAACACAGCTTTGGACCTACGTTGGTATTGAATTTGGTTTAATAGTGCTTTCTGATCTAATCAGTCGTGCCATACAACTCACCGATAGTTTATTAGGTGATGCCTACTCTATCGACTCGTCTGTCAGAATCATCAAAAAAACGAATCAAATAGATATTAGTTTACTTGAAGATTCTGAGTTTTACGACAAACTAGAGCGTGCCAGAACACAAACCACTAGTCGTGTCGGACTTATGTCCAATGCTTTAGGAGAGGTGCAAAGCTTAATTTCTATTGCAACTTTAGTTGCCAGTTTAATATACTTTGAACCGTACCTTATTATACTATTAGTATTAAGTATCATCCCCTCTTTTATAAACGAAATTTGGTTTAGCCAAAAACAATACTCTTTAGCTAGAGGTTGGACTGCCGAACGTAGAGAACTAGACTACCTTAGGTTTATTGGAGCTAACGATAAAACAGCAAAAGAAATTAAACTATTTGGTTTAACAGATTTTGTAGTCGATCGTTTTAAAAACTTATCACAAGAATATTACGACCTCAACAAGACATTAGCTATTAAACGGTCCGCTTTAGGCTTTGTTTTTAATGTTTTAGGAACCTTAAGTTACTATGGTGCCTATGTCTTTATAATTTATCGTGTCATATCCGGTGTCATTACCTTAGGTGAATTAACTTTTTTATCTGGTGCTTTTAATAGATTGACTCGAAACTTACAAGATTTCTTTTCCAAGTTTACACGTATATCAGAAAGTGCTTTATATCTAAAAGATTATTTTGATTTTATTGATATTTCAATCCAACCAAAACATAGTGAGGACCTGCCGATTCCGGAAACTATCGCGCAAGGTTTCGAATTTAGAGATGTTACGTTTTCCTACCCCGAATCCGATAACAAAATATTAAAAGGGATTAGCTTTAAAATTAAAGCAGGAGAAAAATTAGCATTTGTTGGCCAAAATGGGGCAGGAAAAACAACCTTAACCAAATTGCTATTACGATTTTACGAACCTACTTCAGGACAAATATTATTAGACGGTGTTAACATTAACCGATTTAACAAGGCTAAATACCAAGCGTTTTTTGGTGTTATTTTTCAAGACTTTTTTAAGTACGAGTTTACCGTTAGAGAAAATATAGCTATTGGTGATATTAGTCAAATAGACAATCAAGCTAAAATTGAAAACGCTGCCGAACTAAGTCTGGCCAATCAAGTCGTATCCGAACTTAAAAAAGGCTACGATCAACAACTTGGTAAGCGTTTTGCTAAAGGACAGGAATTATCTGGTGGACAATGGCAAAAAGTAGCGTTAGCGCGTGCTTATATGAAAGATGCCAAGGTCATGATTTTAGACGAACCGACATCCGCATTAGATGCAAAAGCAGAAAGCGAAGTCTTTGATCGTTTTATTGGCTTAACAAAAGACAAGACCAGTATTATTATTTCTCACAGATTTAGCACCGTAAGGCAAGCAGATAAAATTTTAGTACTAGAGGAAGGTCGCGTACTAGAAATGGGCACACACGATGCATTAATGGCTAATCAGTCCTTATATGCCGACTTATTTAAATTACAAGCAGAAGGTTACCAATAATATTACTTATTTTTAAATTATGGCTGAAGACATTATTAATCGCGTTGCGAACAGTAAACTAGTAACTATTGATCTTGAGGATTACTATCCAAAAGGCATGCGTGTGCTTTTTGATATTAAAGATTGGTTATTCCAAGAACTGGTTTTAAAAGAGAAAGATTTTAGAGACTACATTAAAAATCATGACTGGAGTCAGTACAAAAATCAATATGTAGCTATCACTTGCAGTGCCGATGCCATCATACCCGATTGGGCTTTTATGTTGTTGACCGTTAATTTAGAACCGTTCGTCGAAAAGAGCCATATTGGAACTCTTGAGGATTTAGAGACTGCGATATATCAAGATGTAATTACAGCAATTGATGGTACAATATACCAGGATAAACCTGTAATTATAAAAGGTTGCAGTAACCTGCCAGTACCTATAAACGCTTATGTTATGATGACTAACAAGCTAAAACCATATGCTAAATCCATCATGTATGGAGAGGCCTGTTCCTTTGTGCCATTATTCAAAAGATAATCAGTTTAAATAAAATTCAACTCACTGACTATTAAATGTTTATCTTATTTTGTATTTTGCTGAAAATTAGAACTAAACCGTATATTTGCAACCGATTGATTTTAAACATAAACTTATGAAAAAAATATTAGTAGCAGGTGCATTTTTAATTGGAATGATTTCAATGCAAGCCCAAACGAAAGAAGAGTTACATACTCAGAAAGCAGAAAAACAAGCTGCAGCCGATGCCTTACAAGGAGAAGCTAATGCATTACAAGCACAAATAGATGCCCTTCCAGGATGGAGAAAAGGTGCTTTTGGTACTATTGGTGGTAGTCTTTCAGAATTTAGCAACTGGTACTCTCAAGATGCCTCAGATAACTCATCTGGTAGTATTGGTATTACAGTAAATGCTTTTGCTAACTTAATTGAAGACGATTTTTTCTGGAGAAACAATCTTAATGTAAACTTAGGATGGGTAAAATTAGACGATAAAAACGACCCAACAGATAGCGAAGATTTTAATGCTACAACTGACGTTTTTAACATCTCTTCTTTATACGGAAGAAACATTGCTAAAAACTTAGCGGTATCTGGTTTAGCGGAATACAGAACGACAATCTTAGATAACTTTAACGACCCAGGATATTTAGATGTTGGGGTTGGTTTAACTTGGACACCTATTGAAAACTTAATAGTTGTTGCACACCCATTAAACTACAACTTTGTATTTGCTAAAAATGATGCTGTTTTTGAATCGTCTTTAGGTGCTAAAATAGTAGCTGACTATACACGTCAAATTGGAGCAATTAGCTTTAAGTCTAACTTTTCTACGTTCCAATCTTATAAAGATGGCGACTTATCTAACTTTACTTGGATAAACAGTTTTGGTTACAACTTATGGAAAATGATTGGTGTTGGTTTTGACTTTGGTTTAAGAAGCAACAAACAAGAAGCTGCTAATGCACAAAATGTTTTATTACCAGCTGCAGATAACAAATTACAATCTTACTGGTTAGTTGGTTTAAACTACAAAATATAATAAGACCTACAATACATAATAAAAAAAAGCACCTTTTTCAAGGTGCTTTTTTTTATGCGTTAAGGATAGTAGTGGCATCCTTTTTTGTGATCTTTACTATACTAAGAGCAACTTAATGACCTTAGATTACTTAAATACAAATGCTGTTATTAGTCACTTGCAAAAAAGATAAAACGGATAGCCTGACCCTTTTTAGGGTAACGCCACAACGATACTACTCTTCTTCCTCTAAGTTGTCGTAATCGTAATCTGGATACAAGAAACTATTATACGGGAAACGTGTCACATGTATATCTCTTACCTCATCATAGATACGTTTTTTAAAGTCTTCTAAATTTTGTTTGTTTAAGGCTGATATAAACAATGCATTATCCTTCCCTACTCTGTTCATCCAGGTTTTCTCCCATTCTGCAAGGCTATAATACTCACCTGTACGTTCTGTAATTAAATCGGTATCATCAAATGGTTTTGCTTGATAAGCATCAATTTTATTAAAGACCATTATTACCGGTTTGTCGGCGCTATTAATTTCGCCTAAAACTTTATTTACAGACTCGATATGATCTTCAAAATTAGGATGAGAAATATCAACCACGTGCAATAATAAATCTGCTTCTCTAACCTCGTCTAATGTACTTTTAAAACTATCTACCAATTGCGTTGGTAACTTGCGGATGAACCCAACGGTATCGGTTAATAAAAATGGTAAATTTTGAATAACCACTTTTCTAACCGTAGTATCCAAGGTGGCAAATAATTTGTTTTCTGCAAACACTTCTGACTTACTAACGGTATTCATTAAAGTTGATTTACCAACATTGGTATATCCAACTAAAGCAACTCTAACCATTTTACCGCGATTACCACGTTGCACTGACATTTGCTTATCAATAGTCTTAATCTTATCTTTAAGTAAAGATATTCTGTCCCGTACGATACGTCTATCGGTTTCAATTTCTGTCTCTCCAGGTCCGCGCATACCAATACCCCCTTTTTGACGCTCTAGGTGCGTCCACATCCCTCTAAGTCTTGGTAATAGATATTCGCATTGGGCCAACTCTACCTGTGTTCTAGCATAGCTCGTTTGTGCACGTTGCGCAAAGATGTCTAAAATTAAATTGGTACGGTCTAAAACTTTTACGTTTAGAATTTTACTAATGTTACGCTCTTGCGACGACGATAACTCGTCATCAAAAATTGCAGTCCCAATATGATTGTCTTCTATATACTGTCTTACCTCTTCCATTTTACCAGTCCCTATGTATGTTTTAGGGTTAGGCATTTCCATTTTTTGTGTGAAGCGTTTTTTGACCTCACCACCTGCTGTAAACGTCAAAAACTCGAGTTCGTCTAAATATTCTTTAGATTTTTCTTCGTTTTGCGCCTTAGTTACAACACCTATTAAAACTGCTTTTTCAAGCGATATATCTTTTTTTTCTAACATATAAATAATTATACTACAAAGTTACACAATTGTATCCATAATAAATTCGCTATTTTTAGCCTTCTAAATTTATACTATTGAATTTCAACCCCTTTAGGCCAAAAACCAAAAAACATACGTTTGCCTTTTATAATATTGAAAATCTTTTTGATATCTATAAAGATGATTTAACACGTGATAAAGATTTTAATCCAACATCGAAAAAACGTTGGACTATTAAACGTTATAATAATAAGCTACGTAACATTGGTTATGCTATTTCCAACATTGGTAGAAAGGAAACGAATGCACATCCCGCGATTATTGGTTTAGCAGAAGTAGAAAACGAAGCTGTTTTAAACGACTTAATTACGTCTAAGCATCTTAAAGAATACCCTTATAAATTTGTGCATTACGATAGTAAAGACGAACGCGGTATTGATGTCGCTTTTATTTACGATAGTAAAAAGTTTACGGTAACAAGTTCTGATGTGTTTACTTTTAGTTTTAAAGACCATGATGGATCAGCAGACTATACCAGAGATATTTTATTAGTCTCGGGATTATTTTTAGGGGAATCTATTCATTTTTTAATTAACCATTGGCCCTCACGACGCACTGGTAATAATGAAACCGAGCATAAGCGTATTACTGCATCCAATAACTTACAATCCATTATTGCGACACTAAAAGACAACATACCCAATGCTAGGATAGTTGTTATGGGTGATTTTAATGATAATCCGTCCAATAAAAGTATTGAATTACTAATGGCTAACCAAGGTTTGTTTAATCCAATGGAAACCTTATTGTCTATTGACAGAGGCACCACTAGTCATAATGATGAATGGGATTTGTTTGACCAAATATTATTTACACCTAACTTTTTTGAAAGCAAATCCAAGACTCTTAGATATGTAAAAGCAGACATTTACGATGCTGAGTTTTTAAAGCAAGCCGAAGGACGCTATAAAGGCACACCTTACAGAACCTATGTTGGTAAAACCTATAAAGGAGGCTACAGCGATCATTTTCCTGTGTATATGATTTTGAAGAAAAAGTAAAATTGTGTAACACTTATTAAAAATATTGGCTCTAGTTTATATCACCTTTTATTGGTATTTAAGCATCATCACCAGACTTTCCTTTAAATGAAACCCTTGTCTAAATTGCCTAAGGGCTTCTTTATCTGCAAAAAATATCCAGACCTATTATTAAGCTTAAATAAAAGACCTATTAAAGACTAGTAGAAAGAAAAAATAAGAATTTAAATATAACTAGACTATTTAAAAAGTATAGCTCAAAGCTAAAAAGGTATAAGAAGGAAGTAAGCTTGTTCTTTGAATATTAGTTCCAAAATCAGACACTTGAACTTGCTCAAAATTAACCTCGTTGAGTATATTATTAGACACTAATTCAAGACTATATTTTTTACCTTTTGGAGTATATCTAACAGAGAAATCTATGAAATTATAAAACGCATTATCATTAGAAAAAGAAGGTAAAAAAACATCTGATGTTAGTTTAAAAAAAAACGCATCGTTACATTTAAATAAAGTGCTAAACGAGTTGCGAAGGGATCTATTAATAAATAAACTTCCATCACTAGTTTTTGTATCTGAGTACTGAAATTTAAAATTATTTCTAAAATTTAGAGACGATAAAAAAGCGGTTCTAAGATTTACGCCTAGACTTCCAATCTTACTCACATTATTCCTTAATAAGGAATTATTTACTAAGTTTTTATAATTAAAAACAGAGGCATTACTATTAAACTCTACAAAAGTATCTGCAAACGGAACGAATAGCTCCCCATTAACAGTTGCACTAAAATCATCTTGACTTTCTGGTAAGAAAATATAATTGATACGCGTTGTGTTTTCGTCTATAAAAGAGTTAACAAAAAAACTATTCTTACTTCTATTATAATTAAGAGTAACATTTAAAGAATTTTCTGTTTCTAAATTGTAAAAATAATATAGTAAACCTGCACTTAAGGTCTCTTGCACGTCTAGATCTGGCGTATTAGTAACTAAGGTTCTATTATTAATTAAAATAGTGTTTGAAAAAAGATAACTTTCTATTTTATTATCTGTTTCGTAAGATACAGAGCTTTGCAAAAAACTTATCCTATTAATTTTATATCTTAATTTTAATGCGTTTTTTAGCACTAAATTAGTTTGATTTTGATCATTTAAAGGAGCTCTGTTGTCTATATTATTTTGTAGAATACCTACCGAATATTCTGGAATGACTCGGAATCTTTTAAAATTAAAATTATAATAGCCGCTCTGTTCTATTTTCTTTTTTGAATAATTTAGATCATTTTGACTTAAATTATTACTATCGTCTTGATTACTATCTAATAGATCAGAGGTTAGGTTGTGCCCGACACTTTTAGCTTTGACAAACAACGCGTAATTACTCCCCTTTTTTGAACTTCCTAAAAATGATACTTCTCCCCCTAAGCGATTTTTATCAAGAGTTACATTTTGTAAATTAAAATCACTATTAGATAAAAAAGAAGGCGTAATCCTATACCCTTGATCGATTTTATTACTAGACTGATATACAATAAATTGAACTGCTTTTTTACCCGTCAGGCGCTTTGTATAATTCAATTCATTGAGAATAAAAAAGTCATCTGAATCTAATATGGTTTCAAAAGAATTATCATTATTATTATTATTATTAGACTTTATATCTGAGGTACTACTAATATCTTCTTGTCTCGCTCTAAAATTATAGGTTAACAACACTGTATTGGATATTTTGTATTTTAATTCTACATCACCCCTATATTGCCTTGGTTTATTAGAATAAGAGATGTCATCTACTGTAGTAAAAATTTCGTTTTCTAAATTAAATGTATTCTCTATAAATTGATCGTTTTTTAAATGATCTTTTAAATAATATAGATTTGTTTTTAAATCAATCTTTTTATTTACTTTGAAAATAGCATTATAGTTTCCAAATAACTGGTTATTAATATTTACTCTATTATCACTTAAAAAATTAGAAAATCGGGTGGTAGGTATTACTTTTTCTGCAAAGTAATCTACTTCTCTTAGTTGTTCTGTGTTTTTTTGAGAACTAAAATGGTCAAACGGAGAATTATTAGTTCCTAGATTATTAGACCCTATGGTTGCAAAAGATTTATAGCCTTTAGTAACCCCTAACAAGGTTGCACTTGTATAATGAGCTAGATCTAAATCTTCAAAAAAACCTAATCCTGTGTCGACATTTCCAGAAAAGTCAAATTTACCTTTTTTAAGTACTAGGTTAATAGCAACTTTCTCCCCATCTTCTATCCCTTTAAGAAGGGGATTTTCAGAATAATTTTCGATAGCTTGTACTTGTGCTATTACACTTGCATTAATATTTTTAGAGCCTAACACATAATTATGTCCAAATAGGTCATCACCCCCTAATAAAAGAGATTCTATAGCCTTACCCTTAAATTTAATAGCTCCAGAATCTTCATTTACCGTGATGCCTGGCAATTTTTTTAATATATCTTCAACCTTCACCTCTTCTCCAGACAGATAAGACGCCAGATTATAACTTATCGTATCTTTTTTTATGACCACTGCTTTTCTAGGAGCTGTAATAACCACCTCTTCTAGACTTTCTTCATAATCTTCAAGTTTAAAGTTTACAGTATAAAATTTTGATTTTTCTGGATTAGTAATTGTTTTCTGTTGCTTTTTATAACCGTAAGCATCTACTTCTATGATAATCTTATCAAGATAATCTTTTTTCAAGCTAATCTCATAGATCCCATCAGAAGGCAACGTATATTCCGAAATAGTTAAAGAATCCTTCTTTATAAGTATGTTTGCAACATTTATTAGTGTATTATTTTTATCTGTAATCGTTCCTTTTACAGTCTGACTGCATAAAGTTGAAACCTTAATCAGAAAAAAAATAATTAAGAGTACGTAGTTATTTTTTTTAGCCATTTAAAAAGATAACTTACCTATCCCTAAATCTTCGATTCTATCTGTAATTTCAATAGATCCATTCTCTCCAGCCGATGATCGAGACTTTAATTTTTTTAACTGTTTGACCATCCATTTCTTAAAATCAATTTTATAAGTATCCCAACTAATGATTTTCTCGTCGTTATAAACATTTGATATTTCACTATTTTCAGTACTATTTTTAGCAATCTCAAGAGGTTCTATTGTATAATACCCATCTAAACTTTTTACAGAAAGTATCACGCCTGGCAGCCCATCAAACTTCCAAGGCCCACCACGTTGCGATAATTCCGGAGCAAAATATGCCTCATATTCCCTACCTCTAAAGGTTCCTGTGGCCTTTATACACTCATATTCTAAAATATTCTTTTTTGAGTCAGAATGTATGGTCCAATCTATAAGGTTAATATCCTCTTTTATAATTACTTTTTTTGTTCCTATTAACGCATTATAAATAAGGGTGTTCTCTTTATAATCTTTGTAAAATAAATATTGAACTAAATATGCTGTGTAATTGTCTGCTATGTTAACCTCTTTAAATTCACCTATTTGGTCTGTATTTATAATGAATGATTGATCTTGATATGGCTTTGAATCGTCATTATTACTATAGTAAGCAGATGTAGTTCCGTTAATGTATAAGTTGTATTCTGATGAGAGAGCAAGAATCTCATCACTTGCATTTTTTGTTGCATTATAAGTAATTGATAGATTTTGAGCGTACAAATTACTCATTAAAAAAAAGAACGTTACAAATAAAATTTTAAAATATTTCATAGTATTATATATTTATAAAGAAAAAAACTTAGACAATGATAAGGCTTTCCAGCAAACGCCTTAAGATTTTAAAAGTAGTCGTTCTTTTTTTATTATGACAATCTTTACTTAAAAAACAATTACCAATCAAGAAAGAACTCCTGACCCCAGACACTCATATTTGTGTTACCAAGTGACAAACTGACCTTTTATAATGGCAGGTTGAAGATTATCAAAAAGGACATATAAACCACCTTCTACTTGATAAAGCACTACTTTTTTAATATCTATCTATATCTTATTCTCGCTTCTACTTGAAGTGTTTAATCTAATTGTATTAATATTAAATCCTTAAGCATCCCGCAAATCTTATCTCACACACCAAAAGAGGTTTTAAAACACCTCTCTCACAGCAAGACCTTTTCGTTACCAAATTGTAATATGAAAAGCTCCTTGAGCTTTACCTACTAATTTCCCAGTGCTTTGTGTCTAGTCATCATTTTTGAGCTAGCTTAGATTTCAGGTTTTAACTGATACTACAAAAAAAACCATGTCTTGGTTAGTTACTCTTACTATAACTGGCATAAAAAATAGGATTACTCTTTATTATCATCTGCTTCTGCGCGAAGTTGGAATATCTCTGTTCCGGATTTAATGACAGAAGCCTTTTGATAATAATGACCTGTTGCAAAATAATCTGCCCCAACGAAAGCATAAGCCGAAGGTCGTTATAAAGGCACGCCTTACAGAACCTATGTTGGTAAAACCTATAAAGGTGGCTACAGCGATCTTTTTCCTGTGTATATGGTTTTGAAGAAAAAATAATATTATATAACACTTATTAAAAATGTTATAAAATTCTAGGCATGCTATTTGCATAACTTTGACTCAAATAAACGCATTAAGATGGATAATATAATAAAGTACGACGTAGGTAGTAATGCTATAAAGCATTTACTTACGGTTAGTAACACTATAGAATTATCTTATGTTTATTTACAATCTAAGACCACAAATGACGATATAAAATCCTGGATTGAAGACCATTTAAGCTATACACTATCCTTTAAACAACAATCGATATCCATTTTAAAAACGTTAAATAGCACACAAAAAGAGCTGAGTAACTCTGCAATCAAATTAAAATATAGTTTTCTAAAAGTTAAAAGCCTTTTTTATAAAATTGAAGATGATGTTATAATTAACGAATGCTTAAAACTTAACGCCTATTTTTTGAACGAACTTAATAAAGAGATGAAATCTGGGATACTATCTAAATCGTCTTACAACTTGTTAAACACATTAAAAAACAACCTTTTAACTACCAAGCAAGACTTTTACTTTTCAAGATTACGGGTTAGCTAATCTTTTTCTTTTCAGTTTTTCTTTAACCGCTATGGCTGCACTTGTGTAACCACCTTCTGTGCCATCTACAAAATGGATGTGCTTTTCTTTTCTATCTTCGATATAACAAGACATTATAGAGGCATGCGTGATATGTAATCCGTAAATAATCTTGTCACTAGACTCTAAATCATCTAATAGAATTTGTAATCGATTAACCTGTTTGTCTGTACCACTTATTACTGTATTGATAGAGCCATCTAACATAATAGTATCTGAGAGTTGACTAACTTTAAAAACATAATATTTACCTGCTTTAAACAGTTTAAAGTAATACTTTCCAAATAGCGTTACAAGCCAATTATTGATTAGATAGCCTTTACTATTTTTTCCTTTTTTGACATACATCTCTTTTCTTATTTTTTGTAAAGAGGTGTTTAGCTTTAACTTTAAAGCACTAATTGGATTCCGTTTTTCAAGATTACCAAAAATGTAATTAATCTCATTCATTATAGTGCCAAAAATTTCGGCTTGCTTTTTTTCATCCTCACAATTTACTAGAAGACATATAACTTTTTTGTCAGATTGATTTGGAGATATTTCATCCCATCGACACTCCATTCCTTCTAGATTTAATTCTATCTTGTTATTACTTATAGTTTCAGAAGCTATAAATTGCGCTTTTATAATGGTCTCAGCATATTTAATACCATTACCTAACACAACAGGAGTTGTCAGGTATTTATTATGTCTTAATTTTGTTATTCTTAGCGTCACATTATTTGCATAAAGTTTCTCAACGTCTACATGTCCAACTCTTAAATTAAGCTTCAAAGTGTTTTTTATATGTTGACTATAATTGTTTAAAGCCAATAAGACAGGTTCCAATAACGTGTTGGGAATAATAAAAGTGGACCCATCGCCTCCAAAAAAATAAGGAATTGTTACTTTTTTATTAATACTTTTTAAAGTATTCAAAACGGTTATTATACTTCCCGTAGCACATAAATTAACATCATTATGAAATCCTTGTGATACAGCCACGGTAGAGTTTTCAATATCAGTCACTACTACAGACCAGTTTTTAGGCACACTAGAAAACAGACTTTCATCCTTTAATAGGTCTGTTAATGGCAAACTGTTTTTCTTAATATTTTTATAAAAATCTAAATCTGCTGTCATCATTACATTAAGGATCTTAAAGACCATACTTAGCTAGCAAAGATACTACTAAAGTAATTGTTCTCTTAATTACAAAATCATGTAACATCCCTATAAAATTATGTAACACCTTAAATAGGTTCTCTTATTAATTTTACAACACAATAATAATTAATACAATACTACTCGAAATTTAGGTTTAAGGATTTTAGTATCCTGATCGTGGTTGGTTGTTAATATAGATAGTAGAGTAGTATTTTTAAAACCGAAGACATGAAACCTAATAAACTGCTTTTAATTATAGTCCTGATTTGTATAACCCCTATGTTAATCCTATCGACTAATAATGATGTCACAATAGTTAGTCAACTACCGGCAATAAAAACAACAGTTAAAATGGAGAAAACCAATGTTACATCAGCATTAGGACTCGCTATTGATGATGACTATTTTGATATCAAAATAAAAATCCCAAACTATAAAGTATCAATAGATTCTAATCAAAATATTATTATAACATCAGAGAACACTTCATTTATTCTAGATAAAAAGGGTACCAAAAACACGACTAAATATACTGTTTCCAACACTGCAAAAATCATTAATATTATCACTAGACTTTAATAATATAGACTTTTAATATATTTTTATATTATCTTTATTTTGTAACTAAATATATAATATGACCCTGTTTTTTAAATTCGATTTTAATGCTATTTGCCAAATAGTTTTAGAGCAAACACTAAACGCTAATGACGTCAAATATAAAACGATTGGATTTGGAGAAATCGAAGTTTTAGAAAAACTAAGCAAAGATAGACACGCCAAACTAGAAGAAGCTTTAAGCAAGTATCAAATAGACATTGTCGAAAATCAAAAAAGCATTTTAGTCCAAAAAATTAAAGACACTATTATCGATATGGTTTTTAATGAGGATACAGTGGTTAATGTAAAAAGTTCAGTCTATTTAGCGGAAACTTTGGAGCATAGCTACGGGTATCTTTCTAACTTATTTTCTGAAGTAACGTATACGTCTATTGAGCATTTTATTATTATTCAGAAAATAGAATTTGCTAAACAATTAATTAATAAACAAGAGTTTAGTTTAACCGAAATTGCATTTAGGCTAAACTACTCTAGCGTTGCCCATTTAAGCACGCAATTTAAAAACACGACAGGTATTACACCTTCGGCGTTTCAACGAATCATTGCAAAAAGAAGAGCATTAAATCAACAAAACAACCAGTAAAAGACATGCAAGAAGACTATATAAACATAACGTTGGCAGACGATGACGAAGATGACAGATTATTTTTTACAGATGCTTTTGACGACATAAAAATAACCACCAGAGTTAAAACATATAACGATGGTGTTTACTTGATGGATTATTTAAATAGTGATGACGCCTTACTGCCTAACGTGTTATTTTTAGATTTAAATATGCCTAGAAAGTCAGGTTTAGAATGCTTGAAAGAAATCAAACAAAATCCAAAATTTAAGGATATTGCAATAGCGATTTACTCCACCTCAGCTTCCGAAGAAGATATTGAAAACACCTTTATACAAGGAGCCAATATTTATATTAAAAAGCCTAGCGATTTTAAAACGCTTAAAAAAGTATTAGCAGAAGTCGTGACAATCAATTGGCAATACCATACCAATAGCATGAACAAAGAAAACTTCCTATTACGTTTTTAAACTATGATCAAAACATTATCAAATAATATTTCTTTCTTAAGATCAATGCTTTACATAAGCGCATTGGTTATTCTCGTTGTTGGCGCCTTAACTTATAGAAGCATCACGGAAGTCACTAAGTCTTCCGAAATGATAACACACACCTATAAAGTCAATGTCGAATTAGAGCAAATACTATCCAATCTTAAAGATGCAGAAACAGGACAACGTGGTTATATCATTACAAATGACTCTATTTTTTTAGAGCCTTATATTGTCGGTAGAAGTAAAATAAACAACAGTTTTGCAGAACTTAAAGCATTAACCACAGATAACAGTGTATTAAAAGATAATTTAATAGATTTAAATGTCTTAATTAACAAAAGGTTATTGGCCTTTCAGACCTCTTACCGATCACTTCCAAAAAATGATATTGACGATCCTAATTTTATTTCTAATTTCAGGAACGGCAAAGTGTTAATGGATAGCATTAGAGATAAAATTAAAGGCGTTATCACATTACAAAACAATTTATTAGACAAACGGAACGATGCCTATAAAAGCGACTTGATGGCAACACCTTTGTTATTATTTTCTCTTTTATTATGTTCGCTATTACTGATGTATGCAGCTTATAATAATATTTACAAAAACATAAAACGATTAAAAGCATCAAACGAAGAATTAGAAATTTTTAAAGAATCTACCAATCAGTCGGAAATTGTAAGTAAACATGGTAGCTGGACTTGGAATGCTCAAACCAATACGTTTACCTACTCTGACAATTTATATAGATTGTTAGGAGAACAACCACAATCTTTTGAATCTACCATAGACAACTTTATGAAGTACGTGCATCCCGAAGATGTCGACCAACTAAAGGAACAAGTAGAACAAATGCGCGAAGACGCCGAACTCCCTTATATCTATTACAGGGTGGTGCACAAAAACGGGAATATAAAGCATCTTAAAGCTTATGGTAAATCTTTAGTTAACGACGATGATGAAACCGTATTACTAGGGACAACCGCGGATATTACAGACGAGATTACAAGCTTTAGAGTCTTAGAAGAACGTAACGCAGAGCTAGAACGAAACAATAAAGAATTATCTTCTTTTAATTATGTAGCCAGTCATGATTTACAGGAACCATTACGAAAAATTCAAACGTTTTTATCACGTCTAGAAGATGAAGAAGCAGAAAAATTATCAGAAAAAGGATTAAAATATATTAACAGAATACAAAATGCAGCGACTAGAATGCGCTCGTTAATTGACGATTTGCTTCAGTTTTCTAGATCAAATAAAGCTGACAAAGTTTTTGAAGACTCTAATGTCAATCTTTTACTAGAAGCAGCAAAACAAGATTTAGCAGAGATTATCTCATCAGAACATGCAGAAATCACATCGGATGCATTTCCTACAATGACCGTCATACCTTTTCAAATACAACAGTTGTTTGTCAATTTATTAGGGAATTCAATTAAATATAAAATTGAAGGACAAACACCTAAAATAACGATTACACATCAGATTATTGAAGCAGAAAAAGAAGATCCTATCATAAAACCTAAAAAACCTTTTTACCATAAAATAGTCTTTACAGATAATGGTATTGGTTTTGACAATCAATATGCAGAACAAATTTTTACACTGTTTAGCAGATTACATAATAAAGACGAATATTCTGGAACAGGTATAGGCTTATCGATATGTAAAAAAATCGTAGAAAACCATAAAGGCTATATTACCGCTAGTGGACAACCTGGTAAAGGCGCCATATTTACAGTCTATTTACCTATCGACTAAAGACACCAACACTTTTTATCTCCAGCCTTACTTTTTAGTAAGGCTTTTTTTATGCAAAAAATGTAAATCAATATTGAAATTTTATAACGCTCTATGAAAATGATGTAACACAAAAATTGCTCTTAAGTGTCACCTTTGCAGTGTAATTAGTAACGAATGAAACAGAAATGAGAATTCTATAACTAATACAAAAAATGATGTAACATCAAAACAAGACATCGGTTGCATCTTTGTAACATCATAAAATTATAAGTAAGACAATGAAATATTTTAAAAATAGAAGAGTAACCGTTTTAGTCTTCTGTACTGTATTACTGATTGCTTTAAGCTTTATTTCTTGTGATGAGTTAATCACAAACAAACATCGAGAAAAGAAAAAAACAGAACAAACCAATCAAACCATAAGTACCAACAAAAATGAAGCTAAGCTATTACTAATGTTATCTAAAGACAACCAAGATGTCATTAAACTGAGTAAAGTATTACAAGATGTAATTATTAAAGATCAAAATGTTGCTTTGGCAAAAAAAATTGAACTAACACATTTAGAGATTGCAGAAGATTTTCATGAAGTAGCCTCGGACAAATTAATATCAATACCTAACTATTCAGAAATAACAATTAAGCCACCTTTAGATAGCAACCAACAAGATTATAAAATTAAAACCTTAAAAAAGCTAGAATCTAAAATAGACAATCAATTGTTTTTATTAGATAAACTATCAAAAACAACCAATAGTCCAGACTTTAAAACATTGATTGGTAAAGCGGACTCTAAAATAGAGGATAGCCTAAAAAAAACAAAGAACATTATAAATAATATAATTACAAACAGTTAAAATAATTATGAAAACAATTACTATGAAAACAACAATATTCACCTTAATATTTTTAGTTACAAGCACATTTTTTGTTTCGGCAGCAGAATTAGACTTATTAGACAGTGACTTGTTAAATAATACTCCCAAAGTCAAAGTGGACAAACCACAAATTTATCAATGGACTGTAAAAACTTCTACTGGTGTATTTACAGGTACAGCAGATAATTTAAAGGAGGCTAACAGTCAAATCTCAGAGCTTTCTAAAACATCAAAAATCATTAATAAAAACATTACTAGCATTAATTTAAATCACCCTCAAAATGCCGATCGTATTTATACTTGGGGTGTTATTACAGATCGAGGATATGCAACAGGTGTTGCTACATCTATAAGTCAAGCCACAACCATGGTGAAATTAATGGGGGATTTAGAAGTCCAAAAAACCAAAATTATTGAATCTTTTAAATCAAACAAATAAAAATATTAACCTAAAACCATAAAATATCATGAGAGGACTACTTTATATTATCGCAGTAATACTTGTAATAGGTTGGGCACTAGGATTTTTTGTGTACAGCGCAAGTGGATTAATTCACATCCTTCTAGTCATTGCAGTAATAGCAATATTACTAAGACTAATAGGCGGAAAAGGCGTCTAACTACTATAAAATTTTTAATACAAATAATAAACAAAAAATACATATGAAAAAAATAATATTCTCAATACTAGCCATAACAATCACAGCATTTACAGTAAATGCACAAGATATTTCTAAAAACGCACTAGGTTTAAGATTAGGTGATAACGATGGACTAGGTGGAGAAATATCATACCAAAGGCATTTAAACGACAACAACAGATTAGAGTTGGATTTAGGTTGGAGAGACTCCGATAACTTAGACGTATTTAAACTAGTTGGGTTATACCAATGGGTTATGCCGATAGATGACAGCTTTAACTGGTATGTTGGTGCAGGTGCCGGATTTGGATCTTACGATTCAGGAAATGATGATGGCACTTTTGCTTTAGTCGCTGGAGACATTGGTATCGAGTACAATTTTGATATTCCATTACAATTATCATTAGATTTTAGACCAGAATTAGGATTTGATGATGCTTATAGTGACGATGTTGACTTTGATATAGCCTTAGGGATACGCTATAGATTCTAAAACAATCCCAATTAATTATTAACACATCAAAAACTAAAAATTATGAAAACGACAAAAGACAATAACGCATTAGTAAATACATTACAAGACTTACTTCAAAAAAACTACGATGCAGAAGCTGGTTATAAACAAGTAATGCAAAAAACAGAAAATGCACCTTTAAAAAACTGGATGCAACAAAAGGCATTACAACGTAATACGTTTGCAACCGAGTTAGATTTTCAAATAAGAAAGCACAATGCAGAGCCTAAAACATCTGGAACCATTGCAGCTGATTTACACAGAGGATGGATTAATGTAAAATCTACTTTATCTTCTGAAACAGATGAAGCGCTATTAGAAGAATGCATTAGAGGAGAAAAAGCAAGTCTTAGTGAATACGAAGAAAAGCTAGAACAATTTAATGAAGACTCTGAAATCAAGACTATTATTGAATCTCAGTTAACCACTGTAAGATCGGCATTAAATACCGTAAAAAGACTTGAGGATATTATAGGATAATCTAACCTTTTAAAAACCAAAAATCATGAAAAAGATACTATATACCATATTGACACTAGTGCTTTT
The DNA here is from genome assembly GCF_004843725.1 of Psychroserpens sp. NJDZ02. Lineage (NCBI taxonomy): Bacteria > Pseudomonadati > Bacteroidota > Flavobacteriia > Flavobacteriales > Flavobacteriaceae > Psychroserpens > Psychroserpens sp. NJDZ02. The sequence continues at coordinate 1,389,172 of NZ_CP039451.1, forward strand.
ATCCACTTCCTTCGTGGCGTGCAGAGAGCAAACAGAAAAAGAAGAAGTTATTCAGGAAATGAAAGATGATGATGGTACAGATATAAAAATAAAAGATGACAAAATCAAGATGGAAACCGAGGATAAAAAGGTAAAAATCAATGAGGACGGCATTAAAGTAAAAGACAAATCTTAAAACACGACCAACATGAAAAAATTAGCATATACTTTTCTAGTTATGTTTAGTTTAGCGATTACGCTAACAGGATGTAGAGAAGAAAAATCAACAGGAGAAAAAGTAGGAGACGCAGTAGAAAATGTCGCAGATGATGTAGAAGATGCCGTAGATTAACATCTTGTAAATCAACACAAAAGGCCCGCAATAATTGCGAGCCTTTTGTATGTTTAAAACAATATTATAAACTACTACTTCCTCAGCAGTAATAACTCTTTACAGAGGACTTCAGTCGTATACCGTTTCATGGTTATTGCTACTTCTTTTCATTTATTTCCAAAATAATTACTTCTTATGTTGTTATTAAGCACCATATTCAGGTTAAAAAAATGACTAGATCTTACAAATGATTAATTAGTTTGTTTTATTTTTTGGAAATACTATCCGCCATAATTAAAGCGTGGAACTAATTCAGGAGGTGGTCATACTTATACTTATAGGTATGATTCAGACAGAGATAATCGTATTACTTACCATGCCAAAACATACCAGGTAATTACTCCAGCTCAGTAAGTTAAAAAAAAAAAAAAAAGAGTTGATTAATAGTTTTAAACAATAATCAACTCTTTTTAAGAGTTAAAAAGGCAAACATAAAATAAATGAAAATTAAACTAACTCTAATAATTAGTTTCACTTTTTTAATAACTAATATTACTTTTTCCCAAAAAGGAATAATGAGTTTTAATCAAAAAGATATAGAAGCTTACAAAGTAGATTCTGGTGTTTACAATTTTTGGTTTTACAAAAATAATTGGAACAAACAACGCACGTTATCTAAAGGAGACACCTTACCTTATTTTGTAAATGAGAGCGAGTATAAAGGGATTTTAAATTATGGAATAAAGTACTCAATGTTAGATAAAACTAACATACATTTTAATGAATACTTCAAGATGTACTACATGAAAGTGGTCTTGGAAAAATTTAGTTTTAATCCCAAAGATAGCTTAGTTAGCATTCAAGGTGTTGTAAAAAAAGGATGGTCTGCAAAAGACGATATATACAAACAATCTGGAACTAAGGTGGAAAAAAATAATGTTAATATATATATTGGGGGGAAAAAAGACACCATAAGTAAATTATACTATGTTCCAGACTTAATGATTAATTATCCCGATAAATACAAAATAACACATAAAGACAAGAATATTAACAAAAAGACAATTCTAGATACCTTCTCCTCCTTTTACATAAATAATTATCATCATTTTGAGACACAAAAAGGAACTAATAGAATATTTAGTATTAAAGCCAAGATTAATCCTCATTCTATATTAACTTTTGGATTAACAAACTGTTATACTGAAATTTTTGAAATAGGACAATTAGTTTTTAATACTAAAGATAAAAGACGTAAAAAAGTAAAGGCAAATAAGAAAAAAGAAAAAAAACATGATAATAAAAAATTTAAAGTCATAATACGTAACAATATACAAGAATTGTATAAAGACACTATTCCTAAACCAAAACAACCTTGGTATTATGAAATAGTTAAAACTGCAGAAGGTTATATAGCAAATAACCAATACGCCAAAGCTAGAGATGAATACAACAAATTATTAGAAAAAGAGCACTATATATTCGCAAGAGATTTACACAATGCAGTTCGCGTAGCAATTACAACTAGAGATGATAAAACAGCAATATTACTGTGTGAAAAATTGGCATTAAAAGGAGTCTCTCTTAACTATTATAATGCTAATATATTTAAAAGACTAAAAGGTAAAAAATTATGGAATTCCTTTTTATTAAAATATTCTAAACTTAATGACCAGTATCAAAAAGGATTAAATCTAGTTTTAAAAACTAGATTGTTTGAGTTAATCGCCATGGATCAAAAGGATTATGTAGCACATTCCAAAGGCAAATTCGAGCGGTCCAAGCTAAATGAAACAACCCAAATAGTTGATGGAGAATTAATAAAATTGATTACAAAAGAAGGTTTCCCTACAGAAGAAAAAATAGGTATTGAAATAACAAATGATACAATTATAGATATAAATCCAGATTATTATGTTTTAATAAATCACAGCCACCAAGTTAATAGCAATAGACTCACAGAAATAAAAGATATCTTAAAAGAAAATGCCAAAAAATTTGAGTACGACAATGTTCGCAATAACTTAACTGGGTTTATAAATGCAAGCACTTGTTTTATGTTATATAAAGGGAATTTGTATAGCGAAAAGAACTGTTTAGTAGATAAATTAAAACTACAAAAAATAAAATATCTTTTTAAAAACACTTACGGGTTTATTATAGATCAAACCGATCTATCCGAACTTGGATTTAGCAAGAAAAACGAGAAAGAGGATGAGGAATTTATGAAGACTAATTTTAATTTTATAGAAAAAGTGGAAGACAACTGGCTACAAGAAGACTAAAATAATATGATTTTATAGAGGTCAGTAGTTAATTGCTTATTAATTGAGATTGATACATTTTATTTCCTTTTACCATTTTAGTGATTAGATTATTGAATATTGTAGTCTTACTTTGTGATCGGTTTATTCTAAAACAGAATTCGTTAAAGTATCTATTTAAGTTGTCATCGCTTACCCAAGAATACGTTGTTCTTATCCAAGACTTAACTTGATGTGTCATGGTATGAGTGCCTTAAAGTTTAATCCTTTGTTACTCTCTATTTGTGTGATATCGTGAGCTTTTGCTATAGGCCTATAACCTCTCGACTTATCTGTCGTTACGTTAGCCTCTCGACTTATATGATTAATAAAAATATATTGCAGTGATTGGTCGGAGAAGTCTTCTATTTTTATAGCATACATTCTCTTAACCTTTCCTTCTTTGGTGAACTGGATAGCGGTGATTGCTTTCTTTTTCTTACCATCGTAGCTTCTACCAGTTTTACCTTTATCGCGACCACCTAAAACGAACTCATCAACGAAAACCTCTCCATCCATAGGGTTAACCACTTGAAGACATTGCCTCTCTTACCTTGAGTATAAATAGTCTAGCTGTCTTTTCGGTTACACCGTAACGAACTCTCATGTAACTAGCTGATAAACTTTTAGTCGATGCAGCCATCTCAAAGCAGATAAAAAATGCTTTTCTAACACCAAACTTAACTTTATGCAAAAGCGTATCCGCAGTAGCTGACTCGGTATGCCTACAAATATTACATTGTCTAGAAAAATCACCTCCTGATTGACAGGCAGTATGGTTACATCTTGAACATTTAAATATTATTTTAGACTTGATTGAAGCTAGGTATTCTTTACAATCATCGTCTGTTTTAAAGTGATCAGAGAACTCTAGAAGATTTTGACCTTTAAAGATGTCCATAATATCATATATTTATTGATAGTTAAGATACGAATTTAGCTACTGACCTCTAAAACCCTATTCAAAAAAGGTGTCATTTCTGCTCAAGATTATGAAAATAAACAGATAGAATTTGCCCAAGCAGAACGCAATTACAAGAATTTCGAATCATCTATTTCACAAATAAGAGAGGGTATTAGTAATGCAAAAAAAACATCTAAAGGCACAGAAATAAATAGAGTAAAAGAAGAAATGAGTTTGCTTAAAAACGTCATTCAGACTTTTAATCAATTAAAAAAAGCCATTAAAGATTGGGAGTCTCAATATCTTTTACAATCTAATATGGACGGTAAAGTCGCATTTCTAAATTATTGGGATATCAACCAAACGGTAAATCAGGGCGATTTAATCTTTACAATTATTCCAAGTGAAAACTCTTCATTTATTGCTAAACTAAAAACACCTGCTCAAAATTCTGGAAAAATAAAAAAAGGGCAACGGGTAAATATAAAAATAGAAAACTATCCTGATACTGAATTTGGAGTCCTAAAAGGAACAATAAACAATATCTCTTTAATCCCAGATGCCGAAGGCTTATATCTTGTTAAAGTCAACCTACCAAAAACCCTAATCACATCTTACAATAAGACATTGGATTTTAGACAAGAAATGAGGGGTTCGGCTGAAATCATAACAGAAGATTTAAGACTGATAGAACGTTTCTTTTATCAATTTAGAGGAGTTTTAAAACAATAAAAACACTCAAATTAATGAGTGCTTTTAAAGTCATTCCAAAATAATTTATAATTGTAATAGGCCTATAAATATTATTTCCCGAGCAGCAACAATTCATTACAAAGCACCTCAGTCGTATACCGTTTCATACCATCTTTATCTTCCCAACTTCTGGTGGTTAGCTTTCCGTCTATAGCCACTTCTTTTCCTTTAATAACATATTTTTCTATAATGTCCGCCGTTTTGCCCCATGCCACTATTTGATGCCATTGTGTATCTGTAATTTTCTCTCCTTTTGCGTTTTTATAACTTTCGTTTGTGGCTAATGTAAATCTTGCTAACTTTTTACCAGATTCTAAATTAATAATTTCAGGATCTTGTCCAAGGTTTCCAATTAACTGTACTTTGTTTCTTAACGTATTCATAAGATAAGGTTTTAATAGTATTGAATTTCATTAGTTCCATTCAACACTGCAAAGATGATTCAGTAACCAAATAGTAATCGGTAGTTACGCATTTAATGTCGGTTGTAAACGTTTGTTGTCGTTTGTAAACGGAAATTATGTATCTTTCCTTTTCAATTTAACTATTTACGACACAATTATTTACACCATTATTTTCTATCACTCAGAAACTAGAATATATTTTGAAATAATAATTGAGAACATAAAATTCAACTATAAAAAATAAGTATGCGTATTTATATAGAAACAGAACGCTTAATACTTCGCGAGTTTGAAGACCAAGATATTGATGGGTTGTTTGCATTAGATTCCGATCCACTAGTCCACAAATATTTAGGAAACAAACCCGTAACCAATAAAGCCCAATGTTTAGAATACATTGCCACATGCAAGCAAAAATATAAAGCACATGGCATTTGTAGATTAGCACTTATAGAAAAAGAGTCTGGCGATTTTATTGGCTGGTCTGGCTTAAGACTTATTGACGATTACACGTTTAACAATCGGACTAATTTTTACGATGTTGGCTACCGACTTATACCCAAATATTGGAATAAAGGCTATGCCACAGAATCTGGAAAAGCAGCTGTTAATTACGGCTTTGAAACCCTGAAGTTAGATACTATTTTCGGTTTAACCGAAATAAATAATCAAGCGTCACATAATGCCCTATTAAAAATTGGTTTAGATTACATTGAAGATTTTTACTATCCCGAAGACGCTGTACAATTACGTTGGTATGCCATTACAAACCCTAATTTATAAACAATCATGAATAAAGCATGTCCAGAATGTGGCGATAAAATAGTCGGTCGTATAGATAAAAAATTCTGTAGTGACGGTTGCAGAAATGCCCATAACAACAAGGTTAATAAAGATGGTAAAAACTTAATCCGCAACATTAATAACCGTTTACGTAAAAATTGGCGCATTTTAGAAAGCTTAAATCCTGATCAAAAAACAAAAACCACCAAAACTAAATTAGACGCCAAAGGTTTCGATTTTAATTATTTTACAAGTATTTACACTACAAAAGCTGGTACTATTTATTATTTTGTTTATGATCAAGGTTACTTGCCTTTAGACAACGATTTTTATGCACTTGTAAAACGCCAATAATACTATGAAAAAATTACTTCTTTTACTGCTAGTTTTCAACTGGAGCTGCAATTCTAAAACTAACGTAGCGACCTCTACCGATCAAGAAAATAAAAATGATGTTGTCGCTAACGTAACTCCCATTCCGCTTGACGGAAAAAAAGCAACGTATTTATATCATTTTGCATACGATTGTGTAGATCAAGAATATCCTAACAAACTAAATCAGGTTTTGGGAGATGGCACATATTTAAAAACGCCACAGCAATTACACCCTGCTTTTTATGGTTGTTTTGATTGGCACAGTTCTGTACATGGACATTGGACTTTAGTTACTATTTTAAAAGATTTTCCAGATTTTGAATCTAGAGATGCTGTTTTAGCTAAGCTGAAAGCAACCTTAACTGAAACCAATATTTTAAAGGAAATTGACTATTTTGATGACCAATACAACAAAACATTTGAACGTACTTACGGTTGGGCTTGGCTACTTAAATTAGCCGAAAGCTTAAAAGAATGGGACACGCCAGAAGGCCAACAACTATCAAAAAACTTAACGCCTTTAACAGCACTTATTGAAGAAAAGTGCATCGCCTTTTTTAATAAATTAAATTATCCAATCCGCGTTGGAGAACATCCAAATACCGCTTTTGGGATGAGTTTTGCATTAGATTACGCAAAAAAATACAGTCCCGAATTAGAGCAGGTAATTATTGACAAAGCCAAAGTGTTTTACTTAAAAGATGAAGGTTGCCCGATAACTTGGGAGCCTGGAGGTTTTGATTTTTTATCACCTTGCTTACAAGAAGCTTCACTTATGGCTAAAGTGCTTCCAAAAACAGAATATATCAAGTGGCTAGATGCGTTTTTACCTGGGTTTAGACACAATCCTTCTCAATTTATAAACACTGTAGAAGTGGTTGATAAAACAGATGGTAAAATGGCACATTTGGACGGTTTAAATTTTAGTCGCGCTTGGTGCTTGTATGAAATGGGTTTGATATTAGACAATCAAAACATGAAGGCCTTAGCTAATACACATTTTAATGCTAGTTATGATAAAATGGACACGGGAGAATATGCTGGTGCCCATTGGTTGGCTTCGTTTGCATTGTACGCTTTAAAATCAGGAGCACAAAAATTGTAACTAATCCGTCCTTTTATAGACTAATAATTAACCAACCTAAATGCTTATTTTTCAATGATAACTTACATTATTTTTTCACTATTTGGATTAACTGTAGCAGTTATATTTTTTCTAAACTACTATTTTAGCTCTAAAACAAAAATCTTAAGACGTTTAAAACAAGTGTCTTTTAGTCGCATTAGTAGTTTACAAAATAACAAATTTGCAAAAATTGAAGGTCTTGCCCTGAATATTGAAGATCCTTTAATAGCGCCATTAAGCAAACGTAAATGTGTGTATTATAAAATTAAAATCGAGAAAAAGGTAAGTTCAGGTAAAAATTCGCGTTGGGAAACAATCGTTGACCAAAAGGTCATCCAAGATTTTTTTATTGAACAAACAGGAGAACGCCTTATTATATTACCGACGGTAAATAAAAACAACTATTATGACTATTTGGTTACAGATAGAAATACTAGTTCTGGAACATTTAATGATCCAACCCCAGGATTTAAAGCCCTTTTAGAATACTATAATATCCAATCAGAAACCTTTTTTGGTTTTAACAAACAGCTACGTTATAGCGAAGCAATTTTAGAAGTTGGAGAACCTGTAACTGTAGCTGGCCATGTTAAATGGATAAAACTAGAAGATCCTGTAAAGGATTACAATTACTCACGTATCGCCTCACTTACGGCTAAACCGAAAGATAAAATTTTAATTACCGATAGTCCTGAAGCTTTACGACCAAAATTTGGTCGTGCTTAATACATCTTATTTCCAGTTATGTCCTTTTAATTGCATAGCGGCTTTTAGTATGTCTTTTTGACTAATTTGCCCCACTAATTTTCCGTCTTCTACTATTGGAAAACGCCTACGTTTAGATTCCAAAAAGCGGTTAGCAGCATCAAAAACATTAAGATTACCATCTATAGTTTCTACATTTTTAGCCATATGCTGCGCTACACTATTGTTTTGCGTTGGCATGTTATAATATCTGCTATCACTAATTTGTTTGATACAATCCCCTTCAGAGATAATACCAATTAATTCATTTTTCTCGTTGACCACTGGTCCTCCAGAAATTTTATACTTTATCAGCGTATCAATCACTTCCTCCACACTTTGTGTCGCTTTAAAAGTTATTAAATCTCTTGTCATATAATCACTAACCTTTAAAGATTGATTACTTTCTGCTTGCTGTTGCCCTTTTCTTGGTCCTTCAAAACTTTTAATTCCCATATCTATTATTTTATTTCACTTAAAGTTACTGATTTTAAAGCATTTAACCTAAACCCTTAACACACACAATATTTGATTACTTTTATATCAACTAATTAACGCGCCTTAAAATGTTAAAAAAAGCAATTGCTATACTTATAATCATTCTTGCTGTTTACGCCAGTTTTGATGCCTTATTACCAAATAAAATTTCTGATTTAGAAACCCCTTTACATCAGTTTTCTACAGAACGTGCTTTAATTCAATTAGCCCAAATCTCTAAAAAACCACATTATACCGGTAGCGAAGCGCACGCAAAGGTGAGACACTATATTGTTTCAGAATTAGAGAAATTAGGATTGGAGACCCAACTACAAGAAGGGTATACAATAAGTAAATGGGGTAATTTGGCAAAACCAATAAACATACTTGCTAGAATAAAAGGAACTGCAAATACTAAAGCATTAATGCTATTAACGCATTACGATAGCAATCCACATAGTGCTATTGGTGCCAGTGACGCTGGTTCTGGAGTTGTAACAATCCTAGAAGGTGTACGTGCTTTTTTAGCAGAAGGCAAACAACCCAAAAACGATATAATCATTGGTATTACAGATGCTGAGGAATTAGGTTTAAATGGTGCCGATTTGTTTGTTAACCAACACCAATGGGCCAAAGATATTGGTTTAGTTTTAAATTTTGAAGCTAGAGGAAGTGGTGGCCCAAGTTATATGCTTATCGAAACTAATGGTGGAAATGCCAATTTGATGAAACAATTTGTAGCTGCGCATCCTAAATTCCCTGTAGCAAATTCCTTAGCCTACAGCATATACAAGATGCTGCCAAATGATACCGACTTAACGGTTTTTAGACGTGATGGTGATATCGAAGGTTTCAATTTTGCGTTTATCGACGATCATTTTGATTATCATACCAAAATGGATAATTACGAACGGTTGGACAAAAACACTTTAGAACATCAAGGCAGTTACATCATGCCTTTATTGCATCATTTTAGCCAAGCCAATTTAAACCAAGTAAAAAGCACAGAAGACTATATTTACTTTAACGTCCCATTTTTTAATACTGTAATCTATCCTTTTAGCTGGATATATCCCATGTTACTAGTAGCTAGTATCCTTTTTATTGGGCTAATTATTTATGGTTTTAGACATAAAAAACTCCAACCTAAAGCAGTTGGTAAAGGATTTTTAGCTTTTATACTAAGTCTCGCTTTTAGTGGCATCATTACCTTTTTTGGATGGCAATTTATAAATATGCTATATCCTAAATATGGAGAACTACTGCACGGTTTTACTTATAATGGTCACACTTATATTTGGTTTTTTGTATTACTAAGTTTAGGTATTAGCTTTTTATTTTACAGTAAGATTTATAAAATAAATAATACTGCCAGTTTAATAATTGCCCCTTTAACCTTTTGGTTACTAATCTGCACAGCAGTAGCATTACAATTGGAAGGAGCTAGCTTTTTTATAATTCCTGTTTATTTTGGGGTACTAGCACTTTATGTTTTAATTAGACAACAGCAACCCAACTTAATAGGAATGGCATTATTATGCATTCCTGCCTTATTTATCCTATCCCCTTTTATTAAAATGTTTCCTGTTGGCTTAGGTTTAAAAATGGTAGTGGTCAGTGCTATTTTTACGGTGCTCCTTTTTGGATTATGCTTACCTGTTTTTGGATTTTTAAAGCATAAAAAGAGATGGAGTTACTTGTTCTTTTTCTTCGGAATGATTGCCTTTTTTATAGCACATCTTAATTCGGCATTTACACCGGACACTCCAAAACCAAATAGTTTAGTTTATACCCTTAATACGGATGACAATACCGCACTTTGGGCCACTTACGATACCGTGTTGGATAACTATACTAAAAACTTTATCGGAGAAGCGCCTACAGAAGCCTCTGCTTTAAACAGCAATACATTTGGCAGTAAGTATGCCACAGGTTTTACTTATGCTTCTAATGCGCCTGTAAAAGCTATTCCTAGGCCAAAAATTGAAGTCTCTAACGATACAATCATTGGTGACACCCGTTATTTTGATATTTGCATCATGCCACAACGTAATGTACAACGCATGGAGCTATTTTCAGATTCGACAAACCACTATAAATCTTTCAAAATTAATGGTATTGACGCTTATCGATCTGAAGGTGATTCTTTAGTCTTTAAAAACCGAAAGCATAATAGACTGTTTAGCTTTTTTGTGAGTAAAGATGAAACATTAGACATGCAGATTAGCGTTCCTAAAAACCAAACGACTCAATTACAATTATTTGAAGCGTCTTTTGACTTGTTAAATAATGACTTGTTTAGTATCCCAAAAAGAAGTGAGAATATGATTCCAAAACCCTTTGTTTTAAATGATGCGGTCGTGATAAAAAAGACGATTATAATCAAATAAAATCAACGCATTAATTAATAACCCTTTAAGACAAAACATGAAATATTTTCATAATTTTGACATAATTAAAAACATAACAATGAAAAACATAATTTATCTAGCTATTTTCAGCTTTAGTTTTGGAGCTACTGCCCAATCCAATGATGCGTTGGCTAAACATTACGAAGCCTATTACAAACAAATGAAGACTCAAGGAGATGTTCAAGGTATTATTAACGCAATAACACATCTTAATGTTTTAAAGCCATCTGAAGCTAGAAAAGATACTCTAGCTTATGTTTATTTAAACGAAGGAAAGTTTAATCAAGCGTTAAATACTATTGGTATAGAACAAAAATCTACAGATTCTGACATGGCTCTGGAAGTAAAAGCTGTATCATTAAAATCTTTAGGAAATATAAAAGCGTCTCTGCCATTTTTTGAAACCATTTATACTAAGTATCAAAATCCGCAAGTCGCTTATGAATTAGCTGAAATAAACTTAAATCTAAACAACCTTACTGATGCTAAAAAATACATAGATTTAGGTTTTGTTGATGTAAAAGACAGCCAAGGTAAAAGTTTTTACGAAACCCAGCAACCTTACAAGGTTCCCTTAAAATCTGCTTTTTACTATCTAGATGCCTTAGTAAAATTTAATGAAAACAAAGACACTAATAAACCTGCAGCTTTATTACTTCTAGACAAAGCTCTAGCTATTGAGCCAGGTTTTAATATGGCTCAACTTGCTAAAAATGCTTTATCACCTCAAGAGGCAACAAAGACAGAAAACTAATTTAATACTAACTCATAAAAAAAGCCTTCCAATTGGAAGGCTTTTTTTATTACTAAATAGGTGATTTATTTTACTATAATAAATTCACTTCTTCTGTTTAATTGATGTTCAGACTCACTACAAGGCGTACCGTCACTACATCTATTTCGCAGTTGTGTTTCTCCATACCCTTGACCTGTTAGTCTTGCGCTATTAATACCTCCAACATTAACTAAATAGTCTATTGTAGATTTAGCTCTTCTATTAGATAAATCAAGATTATACGCACTTGTATTACGACTATCCGTATGCGATCTCACATCAATATTAACATTAGAATACACATTTAAGAAATCAATGATTTTACGTAATTCTACTTCTGCGTCTTGTCTTATATAAGCTTTATCTAAATCAAAGTAAATAATATTTATACCTAATAAAGGTGCAATATCCGTTCCTAATGGCGCAGGAAGCACATCTTGTTTTTTCATAAATAAAGTACGCTCTACAACACCTGTCCTATTTGGTGTATTAAACACTTTTTCGGCTGGGCTATACGCTTCTTTAGTAGACCTAATAGAATAGGTTTGAGAACAATCTAAAGTAAAATTAAAACTACCATCTATTCTAGACGTCTTTTCATCTATAACTTTATTGTTTTCATTCAACAGATACACCACAGCTTTGGCTATTGGTTGGTCATCTTTAACATCTAATACAATTCCATTGATAGATTGTTCGCACTTGGTAATTAATGGTTTTATACTTTTAAAACTATAAATATCATCATCTCCAACACCTCCAGTTCTATTTGAAGCAAAATACCCAATCCCAGTTATATTATTAATAATAAAAGTAAAATCATCATCTGGTCCGTTTACAGGTCTTCCTAAATTAAAAACATCGCCTACTTTATTATCGTTTAAATCTGAAACAAAAATATCCAATCCTCCTAAACCGACATGCCCATCTGATGCAAAATACAGTTTATTATCTTTACTAATAAATGGAAACGTTTCTCTTCCTTCAGTATTAATTTTATCTCCAAGATTTTTAATTTCTCCAAATACACCATTGTTTACTTCCACTTTATATAAATCTGATAATCCTTTTGTTCCAGGCATATCACTAGCAAAATACAATGTTTTTTCGTCAGGACTCAGGGCTGGATGTGCTACAGAATATTGATTGCTATTAAATGGCAACTCTTCCACATCCCAATGTGTACTCCCTTTATCAATTCTTTTTCCTCTGTATAATTTTAGTCTATTTGTACCCTCTTCATCCTGTTTATAATCTTCATCAGTATAATTGTTTCTTGTAAAATATAGCGTTAAACCATCTTTAGTAAAAACAGCAGTAGACTCATGATAAATAGAATTTATATCACTACTAAACTTAGAACTACTAGGTTTTGAAACCTCTGTATTATTTAATTTATATAGGTCTAAAAAAGGTTGTTCATTCCAATCATGAACTCTTTTAGAAAACCCTCTAGTATCTCTATTAGAAGCATAAATCAAAGCGCCTTGATAAAACGACGGAGCAAAATCTGATAATTTAGAATTAAAGTTTACGTTTATAAGTTCAAAACGTCCCGATTGGAGTTCTATTTCTTCTAAATAATTTCTTTCATTTACAAATAAATTAGCACGGTAATCCTCTCCTTTAGTTTCATGGAATTTCTCCATTACGACATCTGAAGCAAAATATTTTTCATCACTCTTTAAAGACAGCGCATAACGATAGATATATTCTGGTTCTATATTATCCGATGAATCAAATAATTGACCATACCATTTAGCTGCATTTTTATAATCCGCATTAAAATAATAAGAATCCCCTAAGTTTTTTAATAGTTGATCGGAATTAACGCCATCGCTAGCTGCTTTTAAGTAAGACTCTCTTGCCTCTATATAGGCTAATTTATCAAACTCTTTATTTCCTTCTGTGACTTCTTTTTTCTCTTGCGCCAATAAAACATTTATTGACAGAAAAAATAAGGTTATATATATTGTAATTTTATTTCTCATAGTAATTGTTTTTGGGGGTTAGAAGAATCTTGGAGAAATCATACGGTTATTTCTTTTGAATAATTCAAATCTTAAAAATACTTCATAAGATCCGTCATTAAATTGCTGCAATTCTGTCGTTTCTCTATCATACGCAATACCAAGCATAATCTGATCTGAAACTTGAAAACCAGCCATAGCACTCATTGCGGCATCCCACCTATAAGCAAGACCTAATGTTAACTTTTCTTTTAATAAAACACTAGCAGATAAATCTACTTGTAATGGTGCTCCATCAACAACTTTAAATAGTGTAGATGGTTTAAATTTGATATCCGGAGTTAAGTCAAATATTTTTCCTGCCATAACATAAAAATTAACCTTTTCCTTTGCTGTTGCGAAAGAGTTGTTATTTGCTGCGTTTTCATCAAAATGTTCTGTCTCTAAAATGTTGGGAGCACTTAATCCTAAATAAAACGTGTCTGTATAATAGTAAAGCCCTAATCCAAATTGTGGCGAAAATTTATTATCCACATTTATTTCCGTATCAGAATCACCCTGGTTGAAAGCCCCTGTATTTAACTTATTGGTATCTATATTTAAAAAATGACCACCAGCCTTAAGTCCTAATGCTAACTTAGCATCATTTGCCAAGTCTAAGGTGTAACTAAAAGATAAGTCAATATAGGTTTCACTAGTAATAAATATTTCATCTTGTGTAATGTTAAGACCTACTCCAACCTTGTCCCCTACAGGCGAGTGTAATGACGCTGTAAAGGTATCTGGTGCACCGTCTAAACCAACCCATTGTGTTCTATACAAGCCTACAAAACTTAATACATCTCTAGAACCTGCATACGCAGGATTAACACTAAGCGTGTTATACATGTATTGAGTGTATTGCGCATCTTGTTGCGCATAACTTTGGTTAGAATAAAACCCTAGTCCTATTAAGGCTAAAACAATTATGTAATAATTTTTCATTTTGTATATGTTTAAACCAGTAACTCAGAAATGAGTTACTGGGATTTGATAATTTATTTTCTATTAATATATAATGGTCCAGCTTTTTGCTCAGATTTACCATCATTGTTGAAATAAGTTAATACATAATAGTACGTTCCTATAGGAAGTTTTTCATCCCTTTTAACAGTAACTCGACCTTCAGAAACACCTCTAAAGAATTTACCACCTATACCATAACCATCTACATTGTATACTTCAACACCCCAACGGTTATAAATCTGTAGTGTATTATTTGGATAGTTTTCAATACCACTAATTACAAATACATCATTATTTCCATCTCCATTAGGCGTCATAATATCAAATATATTTAAACCGTCTTCAGCTTCAGGATTACCATTATTACACTCTGCATAATCAGGAATTCCATTATCATTATTATCAGCTAATTCTTCTCCATTTGTAAAGCCATCTCCATCACCATCACAATCGCAGTCTGCATTTAACCAAGCATCACTAACTATTGTAATATCCTGACTTTCGAAGTCAAAATCACAAGCATCATTTGGATCAGTCTCATCAATAACTTCAGTTCCATTATCAACACCATCACCATCACAATCGGCAAGGTTCCATCCTTCTGAAGTAGCAACTGTTTGACTAGTTACAAGGAAATCACAACTATCAAAAGGGTTTGTATCATCTAATATTTCATCTTCATTTGTAACACCATCGCCATCACAATCTCCATTATTAAAGAATGAATCTGTTACAAGTGTTTGACTGGTTATTACTAGACTACAATTATCTAATGGGTCAGTAGCATCTAACACTTCATCTTCATTTGCAACACCATCGCCATCACAATCTCCATTATTCCATTCGCCTGAAGGTGCAACTGTCTGACTTATTAGCACAAAGTCACACGGATCATTAGCATTGGTCCCATCTTCAAATTCATTTCCATTAGTCACTCCATCACCATCACAATCTAAATCATCAAAATTCATTGTTATAATAGTAATATCTACACTATTGACATCAAAATCACAAGGATTTTGCGGATCTGTACCGTCTAATAATTCTTGTCCATTAATAACACCATCACCATCACAATCAGTACCGTTCCATTCCACTGACGGTGTAATTGTTTGACTTGCTGTTAAGAAATCACAAAGATCATTTGGATTTGTACCATCAGCGATCTCTGTTAAATTAGTTACTCCATCACCATCACAATCAGCGATTATAAAGTCCCCTGATGTTTCCAAGGTCTGGTTTGCTACAATAAAATCACATGGATCTAATGGGTCAGTACCATCTATAACTTCTGTACCATTTATAACACCATCTCCATCACAATCTCCAGCGTTCCAAACATCTGCAGGTGTAGTATCAATACTAGTGTAGTCTAAATCACATTGGTCTAGAGGATCTGTTCCATCCATAATTTCTGTTCCATTTGAAACACCATCTCCATCACAATCTAATGCTTCCCAAATAGGCGTTTGCGGCATTGATATGCTAGCTAACATAAACTCACATGGATTTTGTGGATCTGTTCCATCAATAACTTCATCTCCATTTGTTACTCCGTCACCATCACAGTCTAAACTATTCCAAACGGTTGTTGGTGTAGTATCTTGACTTGTCACATTAAAATCACATGGATCTAAAGGATTTGTCCCATCTATTATTTCTGTACCATTAGTAACTCCATCGCCATCACAATCTGAAGTAGTAAAATCTTCTGAAACTGTTAATGTTTGACTTGACACTACAAAATCACATGGATCTTGAGGATCGGTTCCATCAATTAATTCTGTACCATTTGATACACCATCACCATCGCAATCTAATGCTTCCCACATAGCAGTAACAACTGTTACATCTTGTGACATTAACAGATAACTACATGGATCTTGTGGATTAGTGCCATCATTAATTTCTGTACCATTACTAACACCATCTCCATCACAATCGGCTGTTAACCATTCAAAAGAAACTATATTAATATTTTGTCCTGAAGCATCATAATCACAAGGATCGATAGGGTCAGTACCTGTAAGTATTTCATTACCATTACTAACACCATCTCCATCACAATCGGCGTTTAAGTACACATCACTTTGAACAACAGTTACACTAGATGCTATGAAATCACAAGAGTCATTTGGATCAGTACCATCTGCAATCTCATCACTATTAATAACTCCGTCACTATCACAATCTGCTGCTAAATAAGCGCCACTCTGAGTAAGAGTTACATCTTCAACATTAAAATCACATGGATCATTTGGATCTGTTGCATTTGGACCAGCTGTACCACTCGTATCAGGATCTACCTCTGTTCCGTTTGAAACGCCATCTCCATCACAATCTGCCATGTACCATGCACTAGTTGTATCTGTTAAGTCAACACTTGTTAGATTTCCACCGATACAAGGATCATTTAGATCTGTCCCATTTGCAATCTCGTTACAATCAGTTACACCATCTCCATCCGTATCTGTTAATGCGAATTCCGTATCAACAGGATCACAAGCATTAGTCGGGTCACTTGTTCCAGAAGGAACTTCTGAAGTTAATGGATTATCCAACCCTGTTGTTTCCTCACAATCTGTTAAACCATCGCCATCACTATCTACTAATGATGATCCTTCTATTGGGTCACAAGCATCATTTGGATCAGTTGTTCCAACAGGTATTAATGCTGTATTTGGATTATCAACTCCTGTTGTTTCTTCACAATCTGTTAAGCCATCGCCATCACTATCCACTACACTTGATGTTGAGATAGGATCACAAGCATCAAATGGATTTGATGTTGGTCCATCGGAATCTACTGGTGGTACTAATAACGTGTTTGGATTATCAATTCCTGTTGTTTCCTCACAGTCCGTTAAGCCATCACCATCACTATCTAATAATGACGAACCATCTATTGGGTCACAGGCATTATTTGGGTCTGTTGTCCCCACTGGTATTAATGGTGTGTTTGGATTATCAACTCCTGTTGTTTCTTCACAATCCGTTAAGCCATCGCCATCACTATCTAATAATGACGAACCATCTATTGGGTCACAGGCATTATTTGGATCTGTTGTTCCAACTGGTATTAATGGTGTGTTTGGATTATCGACTCCTGTTGTTTCTTCACAATCCGTTAAGCCATCACCATCACTATCCACTAATGACGAACCGTCTATTGGGTCACAGGCATTATTTGGATCAGTAGTTCCTACTGGTATTAATACTGTGTTTGGATTATCAACTCCTGTTGTTTCTTCACAATCCGTTAAGCCATCACCATCACTATCTAATAATGACGAACCTGATATTGGGTCACAAGCATTATTTGGATCTGTTGTCCCAACTGGTATTAATGGTGTATTTGGATTATCGTTTCCTGTTGTTTCTTCACAATCTGTTAAGCCATCGCCATCACTATCTACTAAACTTGATGTTGAGATAGGGTCACAAGCATCTAGCGGATCACTTGTTACGCCTCCTGGACTAAGTGGTGTTCCTGGATTATCTAATCCTGTTGTTTCTTCACAATCCGTAAGACCATCACCATCACTATCTACTAGTGCAGAGGTTTCAATTGGGTCACACGCATCATTTGGATCACTTATTCCTGTTGGAATTGTTGATGTATTTGGATTATCTTCTCCTGTTGTTTCCTCACAATCTGTTAAACCATCGCCATCACTATCTACTAATGATGATCCTTCTATTGGATCACAAGCATCATTTGGATCAGTTGTTCCAACTGGTATTAATGCTGTATTTGGATTATCAACTCCTGTTGTTTCTTCACAATCTGTTAAGCCATCGCCATCACTATCTACTACACTTGATGTTGAGATAGGATCACAAGCATCAAATGGATTTGATGTTGGTCCATCGGAATCTACTGGTGGTACTAATAACGTGTTTGGATTATCAATTCCTGTTGTTTCTTCACAGTCTGTTAAACCATCACCATCACTATCTAATAATGACGAACCATCTATTGGGTCACAGGCATTATTTGGGTCTGTTATCCCCACTGGTATTAATAGTGTGTTTGGGTTATCAACCCCTGTAGTTTCTTCACAATCCGTTAAGCCATCGCCATCACTATCTAATAATGACGAACCATCTATTGGGTCACAGGCATTATTTGGATCTGTTGTTCCAACTGGTATTAATGGTGTGTTTGGATTATCGACTCCTGTCGTTTCTTCACAATCCGTTAAGCCATCACCATCACTATCCACTAATGACGAACCGTCTATTGGGTCACAGGCATTATTTGGATCAGTAGTTCCTACTGGTATTAATACTGTGTTTGGATTATCAACTCCTGTTGTTTCTTCACAATCCGTTAAGCCATCACCATCACTATCTAATAATGACGAACCTGATATTGGGTCACAAGCATTATTTGGGTCTGTTGTCCCAACTGGTATTAATGGTGTGTTTGGATTATCGTTTCCTGTTGTTTCTTCACAATCTGTTAAGCCATCGCCATCACTATCTACTAAACTTGATGTTGAGATAGGGTCACAAGCATCTAGTGGATCACTTGTTACGCCTCCTGGACTAAGTGGTGTTCCTGGATTATCTAATCCTGTTGTTTCTTCACAATCCGTAAGACCATCACCATCACTATCTACTAGTGCAGAGGTTTCAATTGGGTCACACGCATCATTTGGATCACTTATTCCTGTTGGAATTGTTGATGTATTTGGATTATCTTCTCCTGTTGTTTCCTCACAATCTGTTAAACCATCGCCATCACTATCTACTAATGATGATCCTTCTATTGGATCACAAGCATCATTTGGATCAGTTGTTCCAACTGGTATTAATGCTGTATTTGGATTATCAACTCCTGTTGTTTCTTCACAATCTGTTAAGCCATCGCCATCACTATCTACTACACTTGATGTTGAGATAGGATCACAAGCATCAAATGGATTTGATGTTGGTCCATCGGAATCTACTGGTGGTACTAATAACGTGTTTGGATTATCAATTCCTGTTGTTTCTTCACAGTCTGTTAAACCATCACCATCACTATCTAATAATGACGAACCATCTATTGGGTCACAGGCATTATTTGGGTCTGTTATCCCCACTGGTATTAATAGTGTGTTTGGGTTATCAACCCCTGTAGTTTCTTCACAATCCGTTAAGCCATCGCCATCACTATCTAATAATGACGAACCATCTATTGGGTCACAGGCATTATTTGGATCTGTTGTTCCAACTGGTATTAATGGTGTGTTTGGATTATCGACTCCTGTTGTTTCTTCACAATCCGTTAAGCCATCACCATCACTATCCACTAATGACGAACCGTCTATTGGGTCACAGGCATTATTTGGATCAGTAGTTCCTACTGGTATTAATACTGTGTTTGGATTATCAACTCCTGTTGTTTCTTCACAATCCGTTAAGCCATCACCATCACTATCTAATAATGACGAACCTGATATTGGGTCACAAGCATTATTTGGATCTGTTGTCCCAACTGGTATTAATGGTGTATTTGGATTATCGTTTCCTGTTGTTTCTTCACAATCTGTTAAGCCATCGCCATCACTATCTACTAAACTTGATGTTGAGATAGGGTCACAAGCATCTAGCGGATCACTTGTTACGCCTCCTGGACTAAGTGGTGTTCCTGGATTATCTAATCCTGTTGTTTCTTCACAATCCGTAAGACCATCACCATCACTATCTACTAGTGCAGAGGTTTCAATTGGGTCACACGCATCATTTGGATCACTTATTCCTGTTGGAATTGTTGATGTATTTGGATTATCTTCTCCTGTTGTTTCCTCACAATCTGTTAAACCATCGCCATCACTATCTACTAATGATGATCCTTCTATTGGATCACAAGCATCATTTGGATCAGTTGTTCCAACTGGTATTAATGCTGTATTTGGATTATCAACTCCTGTTGTTTCTTCACAATCTGTTAAGCCATCGCCATCACTATCTACTACACTTGATGTTGAGATAGGATCACAAGCATCAAATGGATTTGATGTTGGTCCATCGGAATCTACTGGTGGTACTAATAACGTGTTTGGATTATCAATTCCTGTTGTTTCTTCACAGTCTGTAAGACCATCACCATCACTATCTATTAATGCTAAAGCTGTAGACCCTGGGTTACATGGATCTGCTGGATCACTAGTCACACCTGCTGGATCTTCGGTTGTTGCAGGATTATCTATCCCTGTTGTTTCTTCACAATCTGTAAGACCATCGCCATCCGTATCTGTTAATGCAAATGTCGTATCCATAGGATCACATGCATCTGTTGGATTACTTGTTCCTGTTGGAACTTCTGTTGTTGCAGGATTATCTATTCCTGTAGTTTCTTCACAATCTGTAAGACCATCTCCATCTGTATCTGTTAACGCTAGAGCTGTTGTCATTGGAACACATGGATCAAATGGACTTGGATCTGTACCATTACTCTCCCCGTCTCCATCACAATCTGCTGCTGCCCATACGTTGTAAGCTGCTTGCTCCTCCGTACCTAACATCATAGGGTCTGTCTGGGTCGAAGCTGTTGTATTACTACAAGGGTCTGCTGGATCTGTGTTATTTGCACATTCTGTCGCATTATCTTCACCGTCACCATCACAATCTAATAAACCAATTGGATTGCTTGGTTCCGCAAGAAGAATAGCACAAACGTCTATACTTTCATCTAAAACCTGTGAACAATTATAACTGACTACCGTTAAAATTGCACACTCAGTTTGCGTAAAACAAACAGTGTTAGGATGTGTAATTATGACACAATATTGAGCTCCATCATTGGTCTCATCTACAGCAGTTATTGTTAGTGAAGCATTTGTTTCACCAACTAAAAGTGTCCCCGTAGTTTCAGGATTCCCTAAATACCATTGGTAAGTTGTTGACCCCGAAACATCCATTGCACTTCCTCCTGTATAATTTGGCATTGTACTAGGAGCAAAACCTGAATAATCTGTCGTGCTTATTGCTGTAACCCCTACTGTAAAAGTAGCATCTAAACCATTATTTACCGTTTGATTTGCTGGTGGACTATCTACTTTTACTTGTACAGCTACTGTTTCATTTCCATTTGCACCATTATAACCCCCTGTTGTATCTCCACTTCCTGGTGTTATTACTAATCCATCCGCATTTACAACTGTGGCTGTATCTCCTAATATACCATCATTATCATTATCTGTTCCTCCAGATTCTAAAACATCATTACAACCATCATTATCACTATCCAAATCGAATGTATCAAAAATACCATCATTGTCACTATCTAAAGTTCCATTACCTTCATTAGTATCCAAAATACCATCATTATCATCATCTAAATCACAAATATCACTGACACCATCACCATCATTATCAGGATTCCCAGAAGCTATTGCATCACAAGGATCTGGAATAGCACCATCTACAATTACACTTTCTGTTAAATCATCTCCAGTTGTGGTTGGATCTATTTGATCTGGTGTTGTAGCTGCTGTAGTAGTATTAGTAATGGTATTTCCATCTTCTCCTGCATTAACGACACCCTCAATAGTTAAAGTTACAAATTGTCCACTTCCAATAAATGGAATTGTCCAATTTGGAGCTGTATAAGAAGACGATTGATCCCCTCCTGTATTTCCATTATTAACAGTCGCTGTTAATTGATTAGGAATAACATCTGCTAATGAAACATTTGTAGCATCATTAGGCCCGCTATTTGAAACCGTAATAGTAAATGTAACAATATCACCTTCTGCAGGTGTAGTATCACTACTAGCTAACGTTTTAACAGTAACTAAACCTGCTGTTCCTGTTGCAATACCATCATTATTTCCATCTGTACCATCATCTATATTATTTGCTGGTGTAGGGTCATCTTCCGCTGCACTAACCGATGCTATATTTGTGAACGCCCCTGGATTATCTATTGTAGCTGTAACTATTATAGTCACATCATTTGCAGGAGAACCCGCAGCGATACTTGATATTGTACAAGGTAAGGTTGTACAACCTCCAGCGACATTAGTTATGGTTAAATTAGAAGGCGAATCTGTAACAGAAACATTTGTTGCTGTGTCCGTCCCTAAATTACTAATCACTATTGTATAAGACACTGTATCCCCTGAAATAAAAGGACCACTTTCATTTAATGTTTTAGTAATACTTAAATCTGCAACAGGTATACTACATGACGCCGGCGCTACTCCTGCATCTGCTTCCGTAAACGCACAAGAACCTGTTGTAAATAATGCTGTTAAAGCTATTGAACCACCATCTGATGACATCACCACATCTTGAAAGGTATAAGAAGAGGCTCCTGCCGTTATTAAAGACACAGGAACTGTAGCAATCCCATCTCCTGATAATTCTAAATTTCCAGAACCAGGAACATTATCAAACTGCACCGTAATGTCTGCAGTAAACGTATCGTCTAAAGAGTCTCCACTTGTACCATTACTGTCGCAAGTGCTAACATCTGACGTATTTATAGCTGTTATTATACAAGGTAAAATAGTAACAAATACATTAGCTGTATCTTGGTTACCTTGTGTGTCTTGTATAGTATAAGGAAATGAAACAGGCGTTGTACTTCCCGATGGAGGCGTAATTACTAGCTCTCCAGAAACAACTTGAACTATTGTACCGTCCGAAAGAACGATAGCAACACCGCCATCCGAAATCGACATCCCATCCACTTCAGTAATTACAATTGGATCTAAATCTGGATCCGAATCGTTATCAACAACATCTATTGTAATTGTAGTATCAACAGCAGTAGAACCTGAATCATCAGTCGCTTCTGGCGGATTATTAACCCTAGCTGATGATGACACTGCTGGAATAGTATCTCCATTAGGATTAGTTGATGTAAAAGTCGCTACATTATCACCTGCACAAGGTAATGTAACTTCAACTTCAATCTGAACAATTACTCTTTCTCCAGGAGCTAATGTCCCTGTATTATTTAAAAAAATATCATTTAATCCTTGACCTGTATATGCCCCATCCAATACTGGAGCAACTGTAGCAGTAGATGAAATAATTACTGGAGCGTTAATACTCACGATATTTCCAGGACACATTGCACCAATATCATCTGTAATCTGTAAATTAATCAAATCTACAGGAGACAATGGATCATTTTCTATTTCAATTTGAAATGTCAAATCTCTATTCCCAAATGTTCCTGCTGGGTCATCATTTACAAGTGTTTTGGTAATAACAGGTATTGGAGTATAACTTAATCTTACTGGAGTTTCCTCACATGCACATTGCTCGTCATCATGATTTGCCGTAAGATTTCGTCTTGATATATCAGAGACCGCCTTACCAGTACTATCTTCACCTGAAAAGACGCCTTGAGTATTTCTAGTTGACTGATTTGAAGTTGGACCTACATTTAAATCCACTCTATAACTTGCACTTGTACCCGCAGCCATACTTTGTCCCGGATCTAATAAATTTGCAGACGTTCCGACAACACCTGAACCACCATCAAATCCTGAATTTAAATTTAATGCCCCTGACAATTGTGTAACGACAAAACTATTAATTGGAACACCGTTACTAAATAAATGATCAAAAGAATCTACATATTGCACATTTGATGCTATACCTGATCCTGAATTTCTTAATGTTATCGTGTAAAAGAAATCACTTGTTCCATCAGTATTAACAACAGGCGCAGCATTACTTATTTCTAAACCTGCACTTAATATTGATAAGTTTTCTTCAAACTGCTCTGTATCTGTTGCACTAGTTTCGTACGCCGATCCAGAAACTGCATCATTAGCTGTCACAAAAATTTCGTTTACAACGGTCGCTCCATCAAGACCTGGAATAGCATCGACTTCAATACAGAAACCATAAGTAATACTTTCTCCTGGAGCCAATTCACTTGACTCAGGAATAATAATTACATCCTCCACTGAAGTTCCATTAAAAGCACCATTAGGCCCTACTCCTAATCCAAGTGGACCATTAGCTGAACGCGAAATAATATTCACTATGTTAGCATCTCCTAAAAAAGGAGTCCCTAAATCATCCGATAAATTTATATTATAAATGGGATTAATTCCATTATTTGTTAATGTTCCTGTATATCTTATTCTATATCTATCATTCGTGGTATATCCCCAATCACAATGACTTTTTGAGATAACTAAACCACCATCTCCAACAGGAACACTACATTCTGATTGCGCCGTAAATGCATCCGAAACATTAAGCAAACATGATGTAAATGCATCCGAAAAACTTGCCGATAAATCCACAGGACCTCCATCTGAAGGAAAAACTACGCCAATAAAAGTATGACTTGTTGCAGTATCTAAACCTCCTACTCCGACTGAGGCCGAACCATCACCTGTCAAATCTAATGTTCCAGAAGCTGGAGCAAAATCAAAAGTTACCGTAATATCTGCTGTAAATGTATCGTCTGCTTCTTGACCAGGACCTTGTGTACCTCCATCATTACATATAGATAAATTATCTCCTGTAATATTTGTGATTAAACATTCTGGACTGCAAGAATCTGGTGCTGTACCAGGTGAACTAGACAAAGTACAAGAAGATGATCCACCAGAAAAAGTAGCAACTAAATCTATAGGGCCACCATCTGCAGACATAACCATACCTGTAAAAGTATAATTAGTTGCTCCAATAGCACCAACTCCAACTGAATTTACTCCATCTCCAGATAAAACAAGATCACCACCTATTGGTGGATTAGCATAAGTAATTGTAATATCTGCTGTAAATGTATCATCACTTGGGTCTCCTTGAGTCCCTCCATCGTTACATCCAGAAATAGCACTTACTGATATACTAGAAATTTCGCAATTTGTACTACATGATGCTGGAGCTATTCCAGCCATAGGTACATTTAATACACATGATGCTCCTGACCCTACAAAAGACGCTGTTAAATCGATAGCACCTCCATCCGCAGACATTAATATTGCAGAAAAAGTATAAGAAGTTGCTCCAATAGCACCTACTCCAACTGAATTTGTTCCATCCCCTATTAATTGTAATGTCCCTGAACTAGGAGGATTACTATAGTTAATAGTCACATCTGCAGTAAAAGTATCATCACTAGGATCTGCTGGTGTTCCGTTATCACTACATCCACTAATATTAGAAGTCGTTATTGTATCGATCTGACAATCGGGACTACATGATGCCGGAGCAAATCCTGCAGCTGGTTCGTTTAATGTAGAAACACATGTTGGATCGCCTACAAAAGAAGCTGTTATATCAATAGCTGTTCCATCTGCAAGCATAGATACGCCCATAAATGTATGTGAAGTAGCAGTAGTAAGTCCTGTTACAGGAACAGATAAAACACCACTATCTCCTGAAATATCTAAAGTTCCAGTTGCTGGAGCAGCATCAAAAGTAACAGTAATATTTGCAGTAAAAGTATCGTCACTTGGATCTGGTGTTGTACCACCATCACTACAAGCTGAAACCATTGATGTAGAAATTATTGTAATATCACATTGCGCGTGCAAACTAAACGATGATATTAGAAAAACAAAAAGTCCTAATAAATAGGATATTCTTGATTTTGGATTGGGCAAAGTAATTTTCTTCATAAGCGATAACTAAAATAAAATACGATTTGTTTAACTTTTTATAGATTTTGGCATAAAAAGTGTTATTCGATGCAATAATCTTAAAAAATAAAAGAGTAAAGTCTTATTTAGCCTAACCATTCGACGAAACACTCTGTTTCTCAGACAAAGAGCGTTTGATTTGTTGTCCAAAACGCAAAAACAACACTGCAACTAGAATACAATGCCTTACAAACAAAAAAGAGCAGCCTACGGCTGCTCTTTAAACTTTGCAAAAAGAATATTACTACATTTATTTTACTATAATAAATTCACTTCTTCTATTTAACTGATGTTGAGATTCGCTACACTTAACATCATTACTACACTTATTTCTTAATTGACTTTCTCCATAACCATGCCCAGTTAACCTAGCTTTACTAATTCCTCCAACAGTCACTAAATAATCTACTGTAGACTTAGCCCTTCTATCAGATAAGTCCATATTGTACTGATCCGTATTACGACTATCGGTATGAGATCTTACGTCTATATTAACATTAGGATATACATACATAAGATCGATAACCTTACGCAATTCTACTTCAGCATTCTTAGTTATAAAAGATTTATCTAAATCAAAGTAAATAATATTTATTCCTAACAAAGGTGCGATATCCGTGCCTAATGGCGCAGGAAGTTCTTCTTGTTTTTTCATAAACAATGTACGCTCAATTACCCCTGTTTTATTAGGAGTATTAAATATCTTTTCTGCTGTAACGTATGTTTCTTTTGTAGATCTAATAGAATACCCTTGTGCACAATCTAATGTAAAGTCGAAACTACCATCAACAAGAGATTTTTTTTCGTCTAGAACTTTATTATTTTCATCTAACAAATACACTATTGCATTTGCAATAGGTTGGTCGTTTTCTTTATTTAAGACCACACCGTTTATAGACTGTTGACATCTAGATATTAATGGTTTATACATTTTAAAGCTATAGATATCATCAAACCCAAGTCCTCCTTCTCTATTAGACGCAAAATAACCTAACCCTTTACTATCTATAATAAACGTAAAATCATCTTCTGGTCCGTTAACAGGTCTTCCTAAGTTAAAAACATCACCAATTTTGTTGTCATTTAATTCTGAGACAAAAACATCTAAACCTCCTAAACCGATATGCCCATCCGAAGCAAAGTATAATTTATTATCTTCACTAATAAAAGGAAACGTTTCTCTTCCTTCTGTATTAATCTTATCTCCAAGATTTATTATTTCGCCAAAAACACTATCTTTAATCGCTACTTTATATAGATCAGATAGTCCCTTTGACCCAGGCATATCACTTGCAAAATACAATGTTTTCTCATCGGGACTTAAAGCAGGATGCGCCACTGAATACTGATCACTATTAAATGGTAATTCTTTAACATTCCAATCTGTATTACCTGTATCATTTCGTGTTCCCCTATATAGTTTTAATCTATTTGTGCCATCCTCGTCTTCTTTATAATCTTTATCAGTATAATTGTTTCTTGTAAAATACATGGTTAATCCATCTTTTGTAAAAACCGCTGTAGACTCGTGATAAATAGAATTAATTGTACTACTAAATTTAGAACTACTAGTTTTTAATACTTCTGTACTATTTAATTTGTACAAGTCTAAAAAAGGTTGATCATTCCAATCGTGGACTCTTTTAGACGCGTGTCTTTGCTTTCTGTTTGAAGAATAAATTAAACTTCCTTGATAAAATGAAGGTGCAAAATCCGATAATTTAGAATTAAAATCTACATTAATAAGTTCAAAACGTCCCGATTGCAGTTCAATTTCCTCTAAATAATTTCTTTCATTTATAAACAGATTAGCACGATAGTCTTCTCCTTTCGTTTTGTGAAATTTTTCCATCATATTATCGGAAGCCAAATATCTTTCATCACTTTTTAAGGATAATGCATAACGATAAATATACTCAGATGGTATGCTATCCGATGTCTGTAAAAGTTGCCCATACCATTTAGCTGCATTTTTATAATCCGCATTAAAGTAATATGAATCCCCTAAGTTTTTTAATAAATTATCTGACAAAACACCATTATTAGAAGCTCTCAAATAAGATTGCCTTGCCTCTATATATGCCAAATTTTCAAACTCTTTATTCCCTTCTTTTACAGCTTTTTTATCTTGAGCCGATAAAACATTTATTGAAAGAAAAAATAAGCTAATATAAATTGTAATTATTTTTTTCATGTTAATTAGTTTTTGGAATTAGAAGAATCTTGGAGAGATCATACGGTTACTTCTTTTAAACAATTCAAATCTTAAAAATATTTCAAAAGACCCATCATTATATTGTTTTAATTCTGTAGTCTCTCTATCATAAGCAACACCTAACATCAATTGATCAGAAATTTGAAAACCAGCCATAGCACTCATAGCTGCACTCCATCGATAAGCTAATCCTAGAGTCAGTTTCTCTTTTATTAGAAAATTGGCAGATAAATCTACTTGAAAAGGCGCGCCATCCACGAATTTAAATAAAGTTGAAGGCTTAAATTTCAGGTCATCATTAATATCAAATGTTTTACCAGCCATTACATAAAAATTAACCTTTTCTTTAGCTGTTGCAAAAGAATCATTATTTGCAGCATTTTCATCAAAATGCTCTGTCTCTAGAATATTTGGAGCACTTAAACCTAAGTAAAATTTATCGGTGTAATAATAAAGACCTAAACCAAATTGAGGTGAAAACTTGTTATCAATGTTAATTTCAGTATTAGCATCACCTGGATTAAAAGCACCTGTGTTTAACTTATTAGTATCAATATTTAATAAGTGAGCACCCGCTTTAATTCCTAAAGCCAATTTGGCATCATTATCTAAATCAAGCGTATAACTAAAAGATAGGTCTATGTAAGTTTCACTTGTAATAAATATATCATCCTGAGTAATATTAAGTCCTAATCCAACTTTTTCTCCAACGGGAGAATGCAATGATGCCGTAAACGTATCTGGCGCACCATCCAAGCCTACCCACTGCGTCCTATATAAACCAATAAAACTTAAGACATCTCTAGATCCTGCATAAGCGGGGTTAACACTTAGCGTGTTATACATGTACTGAGTGTATTGAGCATCTTGCTGCGCATAACTTTGGTTAGAATAAAATCCTAATCCCATTAAGGCTAAAATAACTATGCAATAATTTTTCATGTTTTTTATAAGTTTAAAACCAGTAACTCTTTTGAATTACTGGTATTTGATAATTTATTTTCTATTAATATATAATGGACCCGCTTTCTGTACAGACTTACCATCACTAGTAATATAAGTCAACACATAATAATAAGTACCGACAGGTAGTTTATCATCTTTTTTAACTGTAACTCTACCTTCAGAAAAACCTCTAAAGAAATTATTACCTTGACCATACCCATCTACATCATAAACTTTAACTCCCCAACGGTTGTAAATTTTCAAAGTGTTTTCTGGGTATTGTTGTATACCACTAATAACAAACACATCATTATTTCCATCTCCATCAGGTGTCATAATATCAAAAACTACTAAACCATCTGATGCATCAGCATCTCCATTATCAGCTTCTTCATAATCAGGAACCCCATTATTATCATTATCTGAGATTTCATCACCGTTTAAAGTAGAATCTCCATCACAATCTAAAAGCAACCAATCTGCACTAACACCTTCAACTGTTTGCGTCTCGTAATCGATTGTTTGACTTGTAAACTCATAATCACAAGGATCTAAAAGATCTGTTCCATCGATACTCTCAATTTCGTTAGAAACGCCATCTCCATCACAATCTGAATTATTAAATGCATCCGAACTTGTAACCGTTTGGCTAGACACCAAGAAACTACAAGGATCTGCTGGATCTGTACCGTCAGCAATTTCTTGACCGTTAGTAACACCATCTCCATCACAATCTAAATCTGAAAAGTTATTACTGATTGGTTCTGTCTGACTAGTATATTCAAAGTCACAACCATCTAGAGGGTCCGTACCGTCATTTAACTCCGTTCCATTTGTAACACCATCTCCATCACAATCTTCATCATACCATTCTGTACTAGGCGTTACATTTTGACTTGTTAAATTTAATTCACATAAATCGTTAGGGTCAGTTCCATCCTCCATTTCTTGACCATTAGTTACACCGTCACCATCACAATCTAAATCATCATAATTCATCGTGATAATTGCGATGTTTTGACTATCTGGATCAAAATCACATGGATTTTGCGGATCAGTTCCATCTAACAATTCCTGTCCATTTACTACTCCATCACCATCACAATCAATTGCACCCCATTCTTCTGAAGTTGTTACTGTTTGACTAATTACTAAGAAGTCACAAGGATCCATAAAATCTGTTCCGTCAGAAACTTCTTGACCGTTAGTTACGCCATCACCATCACAATCGAGAGTAGAAAAATCAAGATCTATAGGCAACGTCACACTACTTATTAAGAAATCACAAGGATTATTAGGGTCTGTACCATCAAGCGCTTCTTGACCATCTATAACACCATCACCATCACTATCATTATCTAGTGGATCTGTTGTATTACCATTTGGATCTGCAGGTGTTGTTGGATCATCTATTCCCGTAAGTTCCTCTCCGTTATTTAATCCGTCCATATCACAATCAAGATCATTCCATGCGGTAGCAACAGCCACTGTCTGGCTTGACACCTCAAATGCGCAAGGATCATTTGGATCTGTCATATCTCCAGCTTCATCTCCATCGGTTACACCATCTCCATCCGTATCAGGATTTTGTGGATCTGTTGTATTACCGTTTGGATCATTTGGTGTTGATGGATCATCTATTCCTGTAGCCTCCTCATTATTAGTAAGACCATCCATATCACAATCTGCAGTGTCATAAGCCGCATCTGGCGTTTCCGTCTGATTTGCGACAATTAAACTACAATTATCATTAGGATCTGTACCATCAAGTGCTTCTTGACCATCTGTAACACCATCACCATCACTATCATTATCTAGTGGATCTGTTGTATTACCATTTGGATCTGCAGGTGTTGTTGGATCATCTATTCCTGTAAGTTCCTCTCCGTTATTTAATCCATCCATATCACAATCAAGATCATTCCATGCGGTAGCAACAGCCACTGTCTGGCTTGACACCTCAAATGCGCAAGGATCATTTGGATCTGTCATATCTCCAGCTTCATCTCCATCGGTTACACCATCGCCATCCGTATCAGGATTTTGTGGATCTGTTGTATTACCGTTTGGATCATTTGGTGTTGATGGATCATCTATTCCTGTAGCCTCCTCATTATTAGTAAGACCATCCATATCACAATCTGCAGTGTCATAAGCTGTATCTGGCGTTTCCGTCTGATTTGCGACAATTAAACTACAATGATCATTAGGATCTGTACCATCAAGTGCTTCTTGACCATCTGTAACACCATCACCATCACTATCATTATCTAGTGGATCTGTTGTATTACCATTTGGATCTGCAGGTGTTGTTGGATCATCTATCCCTGTAAGTTCCTCTCCGTTATTTAATCCGTCCATATCACAATCAAGATCATTCCATGCCATTGTAGCTATTACCGTCTGGCTCGCAATCTCAAGAGCACAAGGATCATTTGGATCTGTCATATCTCCAGCCTCATCTCCATCGGTTACACCATCGCCATCCGTATCAGGATTTTGTGGATCTGTTGTATTACCGTTTGGATCATTTGGTGTTGATGGATCATCTATTCCTGTAGTCTCCTCAATATTAGTAAGACCATCCATATCACAATCTGCAGTGTCATAAGCCGTATCTGGCGTTTCCGTCTGATTTGCGACAATTAAACTACAATTATCATTAGGATCTGTACCATCAAGTGCTTCTTGACCATCTGTAACACCATCACCATCACTATCATTATCTAGTGGATCTGTTGTATTACCATTTGGATCTGCAGGTGTTGTTGGATCATCTATTCCAGTAAGTTCCTCTCCGTTATTTAATCCGTCCATATCACAATCAAGATCATTCCATGCCATTGTAGCTGTTACCGTCTGGCTCGCAATCTCAAGAGCACAAGGATCATTTGGATCTGTCATATCTCCAGCTTCATCTCCATCGGTTACACCATCGCCATCCGTATCAGGATTTTGTGGGTCTGTTGTATTACCGTTTGGATCATTTGGTGTTGACGGATCATCTATTCCTGTAGCTTCCTCACTATTACTAAGACCATCCATATCACAATCAAGACTATTCCATTCTCCTGTAACAATAGTCAAATCCTGATCTATATCATTATAAGAACAAGGGTCATTAGGGTTACTACCACCATTTACTTCATCCTCATTTGAAACACCATCACCATCACAATCTCCAAGTCCCTGTCCATTACATTCGTCAAAAGAAACAACGACTTCTGCTGGTTCGCTTGTATTTCCATCATTATCCATTACAGTATAAGAGATAACTGCTGGATCTTCTACAGACAATCCTGTACAGGTCGCATCTGGTATACCTGCACCAGTACAAGGCGTAAAAGTAATTGCTCCACTAACTGGATCAACACTCCAAACCCCAACTCCTGGATCAACTAAGTCATCTCCAGGATTGGTTGTACCTACAATCTGTACCGTTGCTGGATCTACAACATCGCCATCAACATCATTCCCTAGCACATCAACAATTACTGGAACTCCAGTATCATTACCTGCACTTATATCTGCAGTTGCAACAGGGACGTAATCTATAGTTACTGTTGCTGCATTTGATGGATTACCATCATTATCATCTATCGTATAACTAGCTGCGCCTGTTGGATCATCATTAAAACCAGCCAATGGTGCAAAACTAATCTCACCATTTACAGGATTTACTTCCCAAACTCCTTCTCCAGGCACCGTATAACCTATAATATCTCCAGCTGCATCGGTCTGTACCATTGTAGCTCCTGCTGGAACTACTAAGCTCACACTAGTTACATCCAATGTACCATCAGGATCTGCATCTACTCCATTACCGTTATCGGCAGTAGGATCTATACTTACCGTAGCACCAGGTGTATTGGCTAAACTAATATCATCTTGAGCAACTGGTGGCTCTGCATCATACATCACAGATACTGTCGCTGCATTTGATACATTACCATCATTATCATTTATTGTATAACTAATATCTTGTGGATCTTGAGTAGATACTCCAACACAACTAGCATCAGGAACTCCTGCAGCACTACAAGGTGTAAATGTAATTGCTCCAGTAACTGGATCAACACTCCAAACCCCTACTCCTGGCTCCACTAAATCATCACCAGGATTTGCTGTACCTACAATTTGAACACTAGTCAAATCTAATGTCCCGTCAGGATCCATATCATTCCCAGCAACAGCAATCAATACTGGATCTCCAGTCGTATTATTATTACTAGAATCATCCATTGCAATAGGCGATTCTGGATCGAAACTAACACTAACACTTACAGCGTCTGTAATATTACCTTCATCATCAGAAACCACGTACTCAATATCAGTAGGATTAGCTGTAAATACTACTGGACAATCAGGTAAAGAAACTACTGCACAAGGACTAAATGTAATTGCTCCACTAACTGGATCAACACTCCAAGTCCCCTCTCCTGTAACAACTAAGTCATCTCCAGGACTGGTTGTACCTACAATCTGTACCGTTGTTGGATCTACAACATCGCCATCAACATCATTCCCTAGCACATCAACAATTACTGGAACTCCTGTGTCATTACCTGCACTTATATCTGCAGTTGCAACAGGTACGTAATCTATAGTTACTGTTGCTGCATTTGATGGATTACCATCATTATCATCTATCGTATAACTAGCTGCGTCTGTTGGATCATCATTAAAACCAGCCAATGGCGCAAAACTAATCTCACCATTTACAGGATTTACTTCCCAAACTCCTTCGCCAGGTACCGTATAACCTATAATATCTCCAACTGCATCAGTCTGTACCATTGTAGCTCCTGCTGGAACTACTAAACTCACACTTGTTACATCCAATGTACCATCAGGATCTGCATCTACTCCATTACCGTTATCGGCAGTAGGATCTATACTTACCGTAGCACCTGGTGTATTAGCTAAACTAATATCATCTTGAGCAACTGGTGGCTCTGCATCATACATCACAGATACTGTCGCTGCATTTGATACATTACCATCATTATCATTTATTGTATAACTAATATCTTGTGGATCTTGAGTAGATACTCCAACACAACTAGCATCAGGAACTCCTGCGGCACTACAAGGTGTAAATGTAATTACTCCACTAACTGGATCAACACTCCAAACCCCTACTCCTGGCTCCACTAAATCATCACCAGGATTTGCTGTACCTACAATTTGAACACTAGTCAAATCTAACGTCCCATCAGGATCCATATCATTCCCAGCAACAGCAATCAACACTGGATCTCCAGTCGTATTATTATTACTAGAATCATCCATTGCAATAGGCGATTCTGGATCGAAACTAACACTAACACTTACAGCGTCTGTAATATTACCTTCATCATCAGAAACCACATATTCAATATCAGTTGGATTAGCTGTAAATACTACTGGACAATCAGGTAAAGAAACTACTGTACAAGGACTAAATGTAATTGCTCCACTAACTGGATCAACACTCCAAGTCCCCTCTCCTGTAACAACTAAGTCATCTCCAGGATTGGTTGTACCTACAATCTGTACCGTTGCTGGATCTACAACATCGCCATCAACATCATTCCCTAGCACATCAACAATTACTGGAACTCCAGTATCATTACCTGCACTTATATCTGCAGTTGCAACAGGGACGTAATCTATAGTTACTGTTGCTGCATTTGATGGATTACCATCATTATCATCTATCGTATAACTAGCTGCGCCTGTTGGATCATCATTAAAACCAGCCAATGGTGCAAAACTAATCTCACCATTTACAGGATTTACTTCCCAAACTCCTTCTCCAGGCACCGTATAACCTATAATATCTCCAGCTGCATCGGTCTGTACCATTGTAGCTCCTGCTGGAACTACTAAGCTCACACTAGTTACATCCAATGTACCATCAGGATCTGCATCTACTCCATTACCGTTATCGGCAGTAGGATCTATACTTACCGTAGCACCAGGTGTATTGGCTAAACTAATATCATCTTGAGCAACTGGTGGCTCTGCATCATACATCACAGATACTGTCGCTGCATTTGATACATTACCATCATTATCATTTATTGTATAACTAATATCTTGTGGATCTTGAGTAGATACTCCAACACAACTAGCATCAGGAACTCCTGCAGCACTACAAGGTGTAAATGTAATTGCTCCAGTAACTGGATCAACACTCCAAACCCCTACTCCTGGCTCCACTAAATCATCACCAGGATTTGCTGTACCTACAATTTGAACACTAGTCAAATCTAATGTCCCGTCAGGATCCATATCATTCCCAGCAACAGCAATCAATACTGGATCTCCAGTCGTATTATTATTACTAGAATCATCCATTGCAATAGGCGATTCTGGATCGAAACTAACACTAACACTTACAGCGTCTGTAATATTACCTTCATCATCAGAAACCACGTACTCAATATCAGTAGGATTAGCTGTAAATACTACTGGACAATCAGGTAAAGAAACTACTGCACAAGGACTAAATGTAATTGCTCCACTAACTGGATCAACACTCCAAGTCCCCTCTCCTGTAACAACTAAGTCATCTCCAGGACTGGTTGTACCTACAATCTGTACCGTTGTTGGATCTACAACATCGCCATCAACATCATTCCCTAGCACATCAACAATTACTGGAACCCCTGTGTCATTACCTGCACTTATATCTG
This sequence comes from Psychroserpens sp. NJDZ02, assembly GCF_004843725.1. Lineage (NCBI taxonomy): Bacteria > Pseudomonadati > Bacteroidota > Flavobacteriia > Flavobacteriales > Flavobacteriaceae > Psychroserpens > Psychroserpens sp. NJDZ02. The sequence continues at coordinate 1,424,967 of NZ_CP039451.1, forward strand.
CAGTTGCAACAGGTACGTAATCTATAGTTACTGTTGCTGCATTTGATGGATTACCATCATTATCATCTATCGTATAACTAGCTGCGTCTGTTGGATCATCATTAAAACCAGCCAATGGCGCAAAACTAATCTCACCATTTACAGGATTTACTTCCCAAACTCCTTCGCCAGGTACCGTATAACCTATAATATCTCCAACTGCATCAGTCTGTACCATTGTAGCTCCTGCTGGAACTACTAAACTCACACTTGTTACATCCAATGTACCATCAGGATCTGCATCTACTCCATTACCGTTATCGGCAGTAGGATCTATACTTACCGTAGCACCTGGTGTATTAGCTAAACTAATATCATCTTGAGCAACTGGTGGCTCTGCATCATACATCACAGATACTGTCGCTGCATTTGATACATTACCATCATTATCATTTATTGTATAACTAATATCTTGTGGATCTTGAGTAGATACTCCAACACAACTAGCATCAGGAACTCCTGCGGCACTACAAGGTGTAAATGTAATTACTCCACTAACTGGATCAACACTCCAAACCCCTACTCCTGGCTCTACTAAATCATCACCAGGATTTGCTGTACCTACAATTTGAACACTAGTCAAATCTAACGTCCCATCAGGATCCATATCATTCCCAGCAACAGCAATCAACACTGGATCTCCAGTCGTATTATTATTACTAGAATCATCCATTGCAATAGGCGATTCTGGATCGAAACTAACACTAACACTTACAGCGTCTGTAATATTACCTTCATCATCAGAAACCACGTACTCAATATCAGTTGGATTTGCAGTAAATACTACTGGACAATCAGGTAAAGAAACTACTGTACAAGGACTAAATGTAATTGCTCCACTAACTGGATCAACACTCCAAGTCCCCTCTCCTGTAACAACTAAGTCATCTCCAGGATTGGTTGTACCTACAATCTGTACCGTTGTTGGATCTACAATATCCCCATCAACATCATTCCCTAGCACATCAACAATTACTGGAACTCCTGTGTCATTACCCGCACTTATATCTGCAGTTGCAACAGGTACGTAATCTATAGTTACTGTTGCTGCATTTGATGGATTACCATCATTATCATCTATCGTATAACTAGCTGCGTTTGTAGGATCATCATTAAAACCAGCCAATGGCGCAAAACTAATCTCACCATTTACAGGATTTACTTCCCAAACTCCTTCGCCAGGCACTGTATAACCTATAATATCTCCAGCTGCATCGGTCTGGACCATTGTAGCTCCTGCTGGAACTACTAAACTCACACTTGTTACATCCAATGTACCATCAGGATCTGCATCTACTCCATTACCGTTATCGGCAGTAGGATCTATACTTACCGTAGCACCTGGTGTATTAGCTAAACTAATATCATCTTGAGCAACTGGTGGCTCTGCATCATACATCACAGATACTGTCGCTGCATTTGATACATTACCATCATTATCATTTATTGTATAACTAATGTCTTGTGGATCTTGAGTAGATACTCCAACACAACTAGCATCAGGAACTCCTGCGGCACTACAAGGTGTAAATGTAATTGCTCCACTAACTGGATCAACACTCCAAACCCCTACTCCTGGCTCCACTAAATCATCACCAGGATTTGCTGTACCTACAATTTGAACACTAGTTAAATCTAATGTCCCATCAGGATCCATATCATTCCCAGCAACATCAATAAGCACTGGATCGCCAGTCATATTATTGTTACTAGCATCATCCATTGCAATAGGCGATTCTGGATCGAAACTAACACTAACACTTACAGCGTCTGTAATATTACCTTCATCATCAGAAACCACGTACTCAATATCAGTTGGATTTGCAGTAAATACTACTGGACAATCAGGTAAAGAAACTACTGTACAAGGACTAAATGTAATTGCTCCACTAACTGGATCAACACTCCAAGTCCCCTCTCCTGTAACAACTAAGTCATCTCCAGGATTGGTTGTACCTACAATCTGTACCGTTGTCGGATCTACAACATCGCCATCAACATCATTCCCTAGCACATCAACAATTACTGGAACTCCAGTATCATTACCTGCACTTATATCTGCAGTTGCAACAGGTACGTAATCTATAGTTACTGTTGCTTGATTCGATGTATTCCCTGCAGTATCATCTATAGTATACACTGCAGAATCTGTTGGATCATCATTAAAACTAGCTAATGGCGCAAAACTAATCTCACCATTTACAGGATTTACTTCCCAAACTCCTTCGCCAGGTACCGTATAACCTATAATATCTCCAGCTGCATCGGTCTGGACCATTGTAGCTCCTGCTGGAACTACTAAACTCACACTTGTTACATCCAATGTACCATCAGGATCTACATCTACTCCATTACCATTATCGGCAGTAGGATCTAAACTTACCGTATTACCAGGAATACTCGGATCACTTGCATCATTTTGTGCCACTGGTGCAACACTTGGAACAGTTCCTTGATTATTAGCATCTGTTGATAAATCTTGATTATTTGTCAAATCTGGATCATCTTGGTCTGCGACTACCGAAGCTCCATTTGAAAAAGCTCCTTCACTATCGATTGTTGCTGTAACCGTTATTGTAACATCATTAGATGCTCCCGTAGCAAGGGTAGCTATTGTGCAAGGAAATACTGTACATCCCCCTCCAGATACATTTGTAATAGTTAAGTTTTCTGGAATATCAGTAACAACAATATTTGTTGCTTCATCAGGACCTGCGTTACTTACTACAAGTGTATAGATCACTGTATCGCCCACTAAATAAGGACTACTATCTACTAATACTTTATCTATACTTATATCAGATTGTGCAATATTAAGTATAGCTGAACGTACTTCTCTAAGACAAACATTATCATCGTGAGTAATTATCACAAAATACTCTGTACCATCTAAACCAGTTGCATCATTAACGGTCAATGAATTTGTATTTTCTCCACTATAATTAGTATCTGCTGCACTAATCAATGTTCCAGACGTATCTGGATCACCTATGTACCACATGTAATTTATTCCCGAATTTGCATTCCCAGGAGTACCGTAATCTGGCGTACCTGTTGTAAATCCAGTTGAGTTATCTGCTGTTACTGCTACAGTAAATATAGCAGATCCGCCGGTAGTAGCTGTTTGGTCAGCAGGCTCCATTGGCGCGACACTAACTTGCGTCGCTAATGTTTCATTTCCAGTTACTCCATCATAACCACCTGTAGCAGGAGCCGTTCCTGTTACTAGACCATTAGCATCAACAGTTATAGGCAAAGCGCCCAAGACACCGTCTCCATTTGGATCGAGACCTCCAGATTCTAATACATCATTACAACCATCGTTGTCGCTATCGATATCACGATGGTCAAAGATTCCATCACCATCAGTGTCTAAATAAGCCGCACAAAGTGGAACCAAACGCCATCCAATATTATCTGCATTTGCAGAAGCTAATTGTGATATAACAACTCTATCAATTGGCTTATTTATATCAAATCTGAAATTGGCCTCTTGTGCAGCCCCCCCTAATATCGCAGCTATTGCATCTCCCGTTATCTGATCATATGAAGCTCCGGCACCAACAGGATTAACATTCCCACTGTAAATTACAGCCGGAAACTGCACTTGAATACCTTCATTATAAAATTTAATATTTTGACTTTCATTATAAGTTCCTGAGGCATTTCTGGCTAAGCTTCTTAAATTAAACTCAAGTGAAAAAATAGGTTCAGAAAACACAATTTCTGTGGTTGTTCCAGTCACCGGATCTGTAGTGCCATTACGAGACTGCATATCCACCTGTACGCCTCCGTCAGTATAATTTGGACTATTAACCGAGAAAGTTCCATTTCCTATAGTCGTTGTTGAGACTGCTGTTATATCACTTACAAAATCCTTTATGTAAGCCACTAAATCTCCGTCGTTAGAATTTGCAGCCACCTGATTGAATGAGGAATCCGCAAAATGAATATCCTGAGTCGTTACTGAACTACAATCACGATTAAACTCTTCTGCATCTAAAACCCCATCATTATCATCATCTAAATCGCATGCATTATTGATACCATCTGCATCAGGATCATTTGCCGTAACAGTGCCAACTATAGCTCCGTCTGTACAAGGATCTGGCAAAGTTGTTAACGTAGCCGAACGTTTCTCTACAAAACACACATTATCATCATGAGTAACTACAACAAAGTATTCCGTGCCGTCTAGACCAGCTACATCATTAATTGTTAATGAATTTGTATTCTCACCACTATAATTTGAATCTGATGCACTAATCAATGTCCCAGATGTATCTGGATCACCTAAGTACCACATGTAATTTATTCCGGAATTTGCATTCCCAGGAGTACTGTAATCTGGTGTACCTGTTGTAAATCCAGTCGAGTTATCTGCTGTTACTGCAATCGTGAATGCTGTAGACTCACCTGTAGTAGCAGTTTGATCGGCGGGCTCCGTTGCAGCGACACTTACTTGAGTTGCTACTATTTCATTTCCATTTGCTCCGTCGTAGCCTCCTGTTGATGGAGAACTTCCTATAACTAAGCCATTACTATTTACTGTAGTTGGTATTGCTCCTAAAATTCCATCACCATTAGGATCTAGACCACCAGACTCTAAGACATCATTACATCCATCATTATCTGAATCTAGATCTAAAGAATCTATAATTCCATCATTATCAGTATCTCGACAACCAGTAGGTATAAAAGCAAAACCTTCATTTCTAGTTAACACACTAGAAACAGTATTATAATCTAATACAAATGGAAACGTTGTACTAGATAAATCTACGTCTAAATACCATTGCGAATCCCTAATTTGCATACCTCCTGCCTTGTAATCTAGTAAGTCTCCAGAGCTAACAATAGCGCCATTTGGCAAATTGACTATCTCATTTAATGGATCATAAAGCACACCTGTTCCACCTCCGTTCCAAGTCAGTGTTAACTCCTTGTCGGCATTTTGAGCCCCATAAGTAGATGATGGTGCATTACTAGCTATTCTAAAGTTTGTTATTTGACCGCCTTGCACATTATCAATGGTAAGTTTCATATCAAAAACACTACCCGGATTAACAGATCCTTCATCCCAAATTACCATTAACCCATCTGTTACACCAGATGTAAAATTATTAATCTCAACTGGAGCGGGACTTCCTAATGGTTGCTCCGGCGTTGATGGAGATGTTAAACTAAAGTCTGCAGTAAATAAATCTGCTATATAATTTCCGGTGATGGCATTTGTCCCAGTTCCCATTAAGTTTCCAGCAAGAAGAGGCACACCGCATTCCTCCGTATCCAAAATACCGTCATTATCATCATCTAGATCACAACTATCACTTACACCATCGCCATCATTATCTGGATTACCAGAAGCGAGTGCATCGCAAGGGTCTAAAATCACACTATCAAGAGTCACCGACTCAACATCACTAGTTGGATTACCACCAAAATCGGTAACATCTGCTGTCACCGTAATAGTTCCGTTATTAAGACTAGAAATATCAGCATCTGTAGCTGTCCAAACTCCGCCACTTACCGTTGCTGTTGTAGTAATTGTATTTGTTCCATCAAAAAAAGTTACTGTAACTATTTGCCCGTCTTCTACATCTGTTGTAGTTCCAGATATAGAAACAGTACCTACCTCAGCACTATCTATAACACCATCTCCCTCAATAGGTGTATCAATTGTAATTGTTGGTGCTGTTTTATCTCCATTTAACGTAATTATCAAATTAGCATTATCAGAGTTAACGCCATCCGTTAATACATATGCAAAATTTTCTGTTAGTGTATCTCCTGTCAATAAACCAGCTACTGCAGGATTACTAGTATCTGGAGTATACGTATATGATCCATCAGGATTGACTTGAATACTTCCATATGTTCCCACAAAAACAGACCCCACAGACACAGGATTACCATCTATCTCTAAAATAACAACATTTTCAGCTTTTCCTTGCCAGTAAATATCTGAAACACCAGCTATCTGTGTTCCTTTATCATTATCTGTTGCATTAGGACCGTAATTGTAACTTAATTTTAATTCATTGATTGGCTTTTCAAAAAGAACATTTATATTTCCTGTAGCATCGCTTTCAATAGCATTACCTATTCCATAGTACGTGTTACCTCCTGCATTAACTACCCCTCCCGTAGTCTCAATTTTAAACGCTGAATTTACACCATCTAACAAACCGCTTATGTTAATTTGATCTTGCCAAACACTCCCCTGTGAGAAATCAATATCCACTAGAAAAAAACCTAAACTGAAAACAGGTTCATCAAACTGAATAATAAGCTCTGTATCCGCAGAGGGGCTTGTAGCCGCATTTATTGCATATCTTAAGTATCCAAAGTGACCTCCATTGGTTCCTGATATAGCAACTGTTTGATTTTGATTTAACACTCCGATATTGTCAGGATCTGTAGATGAAAAAGCAAGTCCAACCCCATCCACAGTCCTGATTTGCCCTGTAACCGGTGTAGAATAAAGCGGATTAGGTCCAGCTGTAGAAAACTCATTCTCCCAAACCAAGGTAGATAAACCTCTATCTATAGCATCAACACCATTTACACCCTCATCTGTAATAATATTTCCAGAAACGTCAATTTCCGTAACAACCGTGATTGAATCGTTATTATCAACAGCAATGGGCGCCTCATCAACACCATTAATCGTAATAGAAATAATACCGTAATCTATGATATCAGCATTATCTTTAACTGTATAAGATAAGACATCAACTAATGCTTCTCCACTTTTTAGGCCAACAATAGATGGATTAGTTTCATCTACATCGTAAATATAGTCACCGTTTGCTTGAATTGTAATTATACCAAATAACGTTTCGTAACCATTTGCAACTTCATTTGGATAGACATCAACTTCTGACACAGAAAGTCCAGCACCCGTATCATTAGTTAAGACATTTCCCGTAATTGCACCTGTACTATTTCCTGCTATAGTGTTTGTATCATCAGTAGCAACAGGTCCTGTTGCAAAAACTCTTATAACACTCTGCGCACTAGCTGCTGCTAGATTAGGGTCAGTCACTTCTATTGTAGCTGTACGTATTCCAGGTGTAGGCGTATTGGTATTGTGATAATAAAATAATGAATTTAGGAATTCTAAAAAATCATCGTTAGGTATTGAATTACCCCCAACTTCTGCAATTGTAAAGTTTGTAAAGTTTTGAGTTAATATAATTGTAGTACCATTAACAACAAAACTCTGAGAATTTGAAGCATCAGTGAAAAGAAAAAAATTATTGACTCCGCCAAAATTACTATATAAATTTTCTGTTCCATCCACAGTACCCGCAAAGCTAATCGTTGCTGTTAAAATGGTATTTGTATCAGAAGACAACATTGGCACTGTTGCTAGCCTGCTAAGAGTACCAGGCGTAGGACTAAACTGAGCATCTTTATCAACACCGACGGTTACACCATTAAGATCCAAAACAGGATTTGCAAAAAAGGCACTAGTGTTTAACTCATCAACACAATTCTCATCTGCAACAATTGGAGCTGCCAGAGAAGAACTCATCAAAAACAAATACAAGAGAGAAAAACCTCCATACTTAAATAAATCTTTTTTTACACTGCCTAATGACCTTATTACCGCGCTCACTTTAGATGAGCAGAATGATATTTTAGTCTGTCCGGAAGGAATAGTAATTTTTCTCATATATATAAATTATAACTTATTTCAATATTCAATATAATCTGACTAGACTGCAAACATCAGTCTACATAACTTTCTCAATGACAACTCAATATGACACTAAAATTAAAAATAGTGCAATCACAAGAAAAGTTACCTAAAATATTTGTAAGAAAAAGCACTTTCGAATTATATCAATGTGAAATTAGACTAAGTGTAACATAAATCCGTTAAAATGCGCATTTTCTTAAATTAAAACCGTCTAAAAACATCAAAAACCGATTTAACATCACTACTATTCAATAGAATGAAACAAAAAAAAAGAGCAACCAATTGGTTGCTCTTTTTTAATTTTAAATATAACTATATAAATCTAACTACCAGATCCTTACTCTATCTTCTGGTGCGATATACATTTTATCACCTTCTTTAATATCAAACGCTTCATAAAACGTATCAATATTTAATAACGGTTGTACAGCTCTTGTCATTCCAGGAGAATGTGGATCTGTTTTAATTCTTGTCTTTAATGCATCATCACGCATTTTAGTTCTCCATACTGTTGCCCAACTCATAAAAAAGCGTTGTTCTGCAGTGTAACCGTCAATATCTTCAGGTCTCTTACCTTCTTGATCAAAACTCATTTGTAATGCATCATAAGCAGCAAGCACACCTCCTAAATCTCCAATATTTTCACCTAAGGTAAACGCACCATTAATATTAGTCTCTGGCAATACTTCTATTGCAGAATACTGATCAGCTAATGCTTTTCCTAAACCTTCAAACTGTTTAAGATCCTCATCCGTCCACCAGTTGTTTAAATTACCGTCCTTATCATAACGTGATCCCGAATCATCAAAACTATGAGAAATCTCATGACCAATTACCGCTCCAATTCCACCATAATTTACAGCATCATCTGCATTAAAATTATAAAAAGGTGGTTGTAAAATAGCTGCAGGAAAAACAATCTCGTTGTATGCTGGATTAAAATAAGCATTAACGACTTGTGGTGCCATATACCATTCTGACTTATCAACAGGCTTAGCTAACTTTTCTAAATCTTCTTTAAAACTCCAAGCACGAGCGTTTAATGAGTTTTGTAAATAAGACCCACCATTATCGACACTACTAATTTGTAATTCTGAATAATCTTTCCATTGATCAGGATATGCGATTTTAACTTTAGTCGCTTTTAATTTTTCGATCGCTTTAACCTTCGTCTCTGGACTCATCCAATCCAACTTGTTAATACGATTCTCGAATGCTAAAATAACATTCTCTATCATCTTCTTTGCTTTAACTTTAGCTTCTGGCGGAAACTTTTTATCTACATACAATTTACCTAAAGCCTCTCCTATAGTTCCGTTTAATGCTCCTAATGCGCGCTCATCTCTTGGACGTTGTGCTTTAGCTCCATTTAATTCTTTTCCATAAAAGTCCCAGTTAGCATTTTCAATATCAGTACTTAAAAATCCTGCTGAATTATTAAATGTCAACCATTTTAAATAAGCTTTCCAATCACTAACGTTACCTTCAACCAACACCTCTTGTAACCTATTAAAATATCCTAAGTCTCCAACAATAACAGTATCCACTTTTTTAACTCCAATACCTGATAAAAAGTTTTTCCAATTTACTGCTGGCACCATTTTCTGAACATCTTCAATAGATCTTGGGTTATAACGTTTACGTGCATCACGACGATCTACTTTATCCATTTTAGCTTCTGCTAATCTGGTTTCAAAAGCTAAAATTTGGTTAGCTTGTGTTCTGGCATCTGCTTCACTATCTCCTAAAAACTGTAACATTCTAGTAATATGCGCCACATATTGTTGTCTTTTTTCTTTAGAGTCCGCATCATCTTTTACATAATAATCTCTATCAGGTAACCCTGTACTTCCTCCTCCTAAATAAGCAACATTACGATTACTATCTTTAGGGTCTGAGCTTACTCCAAAACCATATAAACCTCCACCACCTTTCGGCTCCATTTCTATCATGTAGGCTTGTAAATCATCACTGTTTTTAATTGCAGCAATCTTCTCCAAATAAGGTCTTACAGGATCAATACCCAACTTATTACGGCCAACGGTATCCATTATTGTTTGATAATAATGCACTGCCTTCTCTTGATCTGAACCTGGTAATACTTTAATATTATCTAAATCCTTATTATCAGACATCGCAGATTTTAAGATTGCTAATGCGTCAGCATCTGTTTTTTTACGTAATTCTTGGAAACTACCCCAAGTGGATTGATCATCTGGAATTTCGTTATTCTCTAACCATTTTCCATTAACATATTTAAAGAAGTCTTCTTTTGGCTCTGTTGTTTTGTCCATGTAATCTAAATTGATACCAGGAACGACTTCTACCTGCGCAACAGGCTTTGCTACAGGTTCCGGTTTCTGTTCTTCCTTACATCCTAAGACGGTTAAACAGCCAACTATACCTATTACAGTTGTTTTTTTAAGGTTGATTTTCATATAAATAGTATTTAAAAAACTTTTTAGGTTAGGAAGATATAAAAAAAGCTCCTTTACAGATTGTAAAAGGTGCTTTTTTTATGTTTAAATTAACTATTAATTAACAACTATTTTTTTAGTTATTTTGCTCGTTTTAGATTCTAAATTTAAGAAATAAACACCCGTAGCATAGTCGCTTAAATCCAACCTATAGCTATTATTATTAATTTTAGCAACATCCTTAGTGTAAATTAACTTCCCCGTAACATCATAGACATTAATGCTTAAAGATGGATTAGCTTTAGTCCTAATATTAAATATTCCTTGAGATGGATTTGGATAAACTACAAAAGCATCTTCCTGGAATTTGTCCAGACTTAATACGCCTCCAGAAATAACCAGATTATCCACAAGCACCCCCTCTTCACTTACCGCTTGATCAGAGTGAAATACAAACCTAAACATTATACTACTTTGAGTACTAAATGCCGCTAAATCATAACTATATTCTGTCATGGTTGCATATTGCGAATCAACACCTGTCCATTGTGCGCCAGGACAATTGAAACACGTCCCATTCTGCCCTTCAGACGTTGCACTATTGTACCAATTAGCATCCGTCGCTGTACCCAAAACATCCCAAGACAAACCTTGATCTGCTGAATACTCCATATATACAATATCCCAATCGGTTTCTAACTCAAACGCCATATCAAACTTAATCATAGGATTAGACACTGTTGTTAAATCAAAACATTGAGACATCAAATAACTTTTAACATTGTTAACATGATCTCCAGAAAGATTTGTAGCATAAACTTGATTACTTAAATCTCCTCCAGTATTATTTAATACCGCCCCACTAGGCACACCGCGTTGCCAATATTGAGTTGTCGCACCATCATCAATAACTAAAAGCTCTTCTTCAATAGTTTGAAAAGTATTAATAACGCCTACTGTACCAGTACCATTAACGTGAATTATTTTTTGTTCAGAGTTATTATTAATTTCATAAGCATCGCCAACTGTTGTCGAATTGACTTTAAACACATGCGTTCCTTTCTCCAATGTCAACTGAGGCAAATCAACAAGTGTTGAAGCTTGCGAAACCAAGTTGCCTGTCCAAGTAAAACTATCTGGAACTCCATCAATATAATATGTAAAATCTACAGAAAAAATATCATTTAGCCCATTGTTTTCAATTTCTACTTGAGCAGAAACACTAGAACTACAATCCGCCGAACTTGTTATCCCATTTACTGTAACTAATTTAACATCTGTAGCCGATAATTCTGTAGATATTTCTGATTGCCAAATTCCTCGACCATAAGTCGCTGCTGTTATTTTACCATCCAACACATTAATCTCTATATCCGTAACTGCCACATTTGGCAAACCAACATTAAATACCTCCCAAGTTAACGTATCGTCATCATATCTATAAACCCCCAAACTAGTCCCTAAAAACAATGGATTTTTAGGATGTAAAGCTTGATGTTTAATACTGTTTTTTGTAACATTTGGTAGACCGTTTGATATGTTACTAAAATTAACCCCGCCATCTATAGATTTTAACACTTGACCATTCGTACCAGAGGTTGATACATATATTATATCACTATCTGTGTTACTAATTTCTATTGACGTTATGTTTGATCGAAAGGTTTGGATTGTTGAAAAGTCAACACCTGCATTGGTGCTTTTTCTTAGTACCGCATTAGTAGCCAAATAAATATTTTCAGGATCTAAATCATCTATTTCTAAAACATCTATATTCTGTAAAAAAGAAGGCGATACTGCTACCCAACTATTATTTTGCAATTTATATAAAGCACTAAAACCAGAATACAACTCACTATTACTATTCATAACAAGCGGCGTTATCCAGTTACCTTTTTCACCAATTGGAGCCGAAACATTACCTGCAACACTAGCTCCTGCCGAGGTAGACGTATATAAATTACTTCCATATTGAATAAAACCATAAAAATTGTCAGAATTAACAGGATCTATAGCTGTATCCATTCCATCTGCCCCATAATAATTTTGCCATTGCCCATTATTAAAAGCATGTCCACCATTATCCTGCAACCCTCCTACTAATTTATCCGATGTTTGCTTAGAAACAGCCACTCTATAAAACTGACTAATTTGCATTCCTGCTGTCAAATCAGTAAAACTAATCCCGTCGTTTGTCGATTTATAAAATCCACCATCAGTGCCTGCAAATAAATCCCCATTAAAAAATCTTAAAAAATGAATATCTGCGTGAGAATATGCCGACTGAAAAGGAGCATCCCAATCATTTAGTTTTGTAAATCTAGTTTGAGTGCCACTAACAACACCTCTCCAAATATTTAAAACACCTGTATAAATTTCGTTTTCATTTGTATCTGAAACAGCAAAAGCTAAATCATACCAAGATTGTGTCGATTCAAAAATATCACCATTATCTTCTACTGAAGCTACCTGAGTAAATGTGCCACCAGAATTAACGGATTTAAACACTCCTCCAAAATCAAAAGACGCATCTGAAACTAATACATACACCACATTTGGATTAGCCGGCGTGACATCTATTACATATCTAGAAACAACTGATACTGGCAACCCTGAGCTGTTTACTGATACTGGCAACCCCGAGCCGCTTAAAGAGAAAGATTCCCCAGCATTTGTAGAGATATAAAACGCATCACTCGAAACCGCATACAATACATTTGGGTCACTCGGTTTTATTTTTAAGTCTTTAATATTTATTCCAGAAGTCCCATTTGAAGCTCCTAAAGTATTTTGATTAGACCAAGTAGCCCCAGCATCTATAGATTTATACACACCATCATTAGTGGCTACCCATAACATATTAGAATCATTTGGGTTAATATAAATATCGTTCATCGAATCAGGAGAATTACTAACACTTAACCCTGTTGTATTCCATGTTAAACCACCATCTGTTGATTTCATAACACCAATACTATATGTATCTCCTGCATCATCATCTCCTGTAGCAATATAAATAATATCAGTATTGTTATTGTCTACAGCAATCCCTGAAACTCCTATTTGTGGTAAATCGTCTGTTGTTGTAATCCAAGTTAAACCCGCATCTACCGATTTCCACAAACCACCAGCAGGAACACCTGCATAAATTGTTGTCGGCGTATTAGGATCAGGAACGACTACATTTACACGACCTTGACCTGGCGACCAAGACCCCGTATTGGTATGAGAAAAAGGTCCTATCGGAACCCAATTACTGTTATCAACCATAACGCCATCACTACTCCTTTGATTAGTTTTATCTCCTTTAACCTGTAAATATGTATTCCATAGCTCTAATGCAGTTGGCAAGGTCCCATCCTCTTTAACAAAATTAGACCAATAGGTTTCCCACCTTTTAAAAGGTTTATAACCACTCCCCTTAACGTTAGGATCTTTAGTTTCCCAATACGTATCAAAAGCACTGACTATTTCTTGAAATTTTATAGTGTTTGAATCCGTCCTTGATGCTAGCTTTAAACTACTCATCCATGGCGCATCTTGATTAAACTGCCCAAAGGAAATGGACACCATTAACAAGAATGATAAGAATAATAATTTTTTCATTTTCAGTATTTTACAACAAAAATAACTGAATTTTTATCAAATTAACGATTATATACCAAAAACATAGATAAAATACATAAAATAAACAAATACGTTATCATTTTAGCAATTCTATTCTTGCTATACTATCTGCTTTTTTCTTTATATTAATAACATCTCCCACCTTATCATTTGGAATAGTCATAGACAATACATAATGCTTAATCCTCCATTGTCCATCTACATATTGAACAACACCCGAACCACGACAAATTTCCATTTGCGTATCAAGCAATTCATCAAACCAGGCCATATTCTGATTAGAATCCAAATATATAGTTCTTTCTAAAGTAGAAAAACTCCACGCCTTCCCTTTATCAAAATGGGGTTTAGCATACGATTTAAAATCTGCTAACTGCCAATTTTCTGAAGCATCAGTCCCAATAAAAACACCATCTTTTGTCATTAAATCAAAATAACTTTCATAATCAGCATCTGACGCCGCCTTATGCCAAGCCTCTATATTAGTATTAATAGCTTTTTTAACCAAAGCGGAATCCAACCTAACTTCTTCATTTTTACATGAAAAAAGAAGTACTACACAGAAAATAGAAAACTTAAAAAATTTCATAATTAATACGGCTTAACAATTGTCTGATTTTCCTTTTCAACCTTTTTATTAATTTGTAAATTAAGATTGGACTGAGCAAAAAACACTTGACGTATGGCTAACAACTTTTCTTTTTTTGTACTAGCCCCCAAACTTTCTATTTCTTGAAACTTTAATAACATTGTTTTTAAAACCAACACTCTTGCTTTTATAGGCTGCGTATTTATCGCTTCTGGAATAGTCTCCTCAAGATCCTTTATTGTAGAATTAAACAAATCTACATCTGCATTAAAAAAAGTAAAATCAGGAGTTGTAATACTTTGTATTCCATTTGCTACAGTCAAATACGCTTGCCAATCAGCAATTATCGCATTAGTTTTTGCATCTAAAGCTATATCTTGATAATTAATTTTTTTTATATCTTTACTAGACAATTCCAAACTATCTACCATCACCAAAGCATCATCAGCAACCTTTTTGGCAACCTCTTTTTTACAAGCCGAAAACAAAAAAGTAATAATTAATAAAAACCTAAAAAATTTCATAATAAAAATTAAATATTTGACGTACAAATATATTAGATTAATGAGTTACATTTTACCAAAACATAAAATTGTTTTTTATAATGACTTTTATAATTTTTTGATTGATAAATCTTCAAAATGTTATTACTTTTGGAGCCATATTTTATAAATAATCCAAAGAAATGAGTGGAAAGATATTAATTATTGGAGCCGGTGGTCAAATTGGCTCTGAACTTACTTACAAATTAAGAGCAATACACGGTGACTCTAATGTTATTGCAAGTGACTTAAATTACAACAATTTAGCATTAGTAAATTCTGGTACTTTTGAAATAATTGACGCTATGGATTATGCTTCAATTAAGATTTGTTGCGAAAAGCATAATATTGACACTATTTACTTAATGGCAGCCATCCTTAGTGCCACAGGTGAAAAATACCCTATGAAAGCCTGGGATTTAAACATGGAGTCGTTATTTCATATTCTAAACCTAGCAAAAGCGAAAGCTATTAAAAAAGTATTCTGGCCTTCAAGTATTGCTGTTTTTGGACCAACAACACCTACCGAAAACACACCTCAACATACCGTAATGGAACCAACAACCGTATATGGTATTACCAAACAAGTAGGAGAACGTTGGTGCCAGTATTACCACGAGAAGTATGGTGTAGATGTAAGAAGCCTACGTTACCCAGGTATTATTAGCTGGAAAACACTTCCTGGGGGCGGCACAACAGATTATGCAGTAGAAATCTATCACGAAGCGCTAAAACAAAAGCAATATGAATGCTTTTTAAGCGAAGACACCGCATTACCTATGATGTACATGGATGACGCTATTAACGCAACAGTAAACATTATGTCCGCTGATGCTGAAAAAGTTAAAATAAGATCCTCTTACAACCTATCAGGTATAAGTTTTACACCCAAAGAAATTGCTGATTCTATTAAAAAACAAATTCCTGAATTTGAAATAACCTATAACCCAGACTTTAGACAATCAATCGCAGATTCTTGGCCAAGCAGTATTGATGATACAGAAGCTAGAGAACAATGGAACTGGAAGCATCAATTTGACTTAGATGGCATCACTAAAGACATGCTTAAAAACTTAAGCAAATAATTTACAACTCACTTAAAACCTAAAAAAGCCTCTAGTCGTACTAGAGGCTTTTTTTATGCTTTACCAAACTTAACTTTACCCCATAAAAAAAGCCACTATTTCTAGTGGCTTATTTAAACTTGCTCCTCCTCTTAGGCTCGAACTAAGGACCCTCTGATTAACAGTCAGATGCTCTAACCAACTGAGCTAAGGAGGAGTGTTTTTCGCTATTGCGAGTGCAAATATAATATCTTTTTTAACTTCTGCAAAATAATTTTTGATTTTTTTTAATTAAATATTGCTTTAAAGATATCATTACCGTTCGCAAACAGCACTAACGCTATCAAAATGAAAAATCCAACCACTTGAGCTTTCTCTAAAAACTTTTCACTTGGTTGACGTCCTGATATAATTTCGAACAATAAAAACACGACATGTCCTCCATCTAAAGCAGGAATAGGTAATAAATTAAGCACTCCTAACATAATAGACAAAAAGGCTGTTAAACCCCAAAAGTTTTGCCAAATCCATGTTCCTGGAAAAACATCGTAAATAGCTTTGAAGCCACCCACACCTTTATAAGCCCCTGTACTTGGACTAAAAATTTTAGCTAATTGATCAAAATAACCACTGACTTGCGCCACAAACTTATCTTTACCACCACCAAAACTTTCTAAAAACGTATATTCTTTTAGTGTCTTGTTATAATAACCAAGCTCATCAAAGCGCTTAGCGTCTTCCGCTGCACCAATACCAAATTTACCATTAGCATCGACCTTTAAATCTATTTTAACAGTCTCTTTGCCTCTTAAAAACGTCGTAGCAACTGTTTGATTCTTGTAGTTTAATAATCTTGGTGCTAATTCGTCATAATATCTAAGTTCCTTATTATTAATTGACAATAATATATCCCCTTCTTTTAGAGCCACACCTTTATTTGCCATGGTATCAGAAACCTCTCCCACCATAAACGGAAATCTTAATTTAAAAAGACTACCCTTCACTTTTCGCGAAGATAATTGACCAAGAAAATCTACTGGTAAATCTATATTAACCGTTTCTCCATTTCTGTCAATCGTATATTTTTCTGTTTTAATTAGATTTTTAACCACATCTAAATGGCTATTTACCTTAATACCATCTACAGCGATAATTTTATCTCCTGTTTTAAAACCTATATCATTTAATAAAGGGTTATCAATCCAATACCCATCCTTCATACTAGAAGCCGTAATATCTGTATCTCCATAAGTAAAAGACATAGCGACATATATCACATAAGCTAGCACAAAATTTACAAAAACACCACCTAACATAATAATTAGACGTTGCCACGCTGGTTTTGATCTAAACTCCCAAGGTTGTGGCGGTAAAGCCATCTGATCCTTATCCATACTCTCATCAATCATCCCAGCAATTTTAACATAACCACCAAGAGGCAACCAACCAATACCATAAACAGTCTCACCTATTTTCTTTTTAAACAATGAAAATTTTACATCAAAAAACAAATAAAACTTTTCGACTTTAGTTTTAAATAATTTTGCAGGAATAAAATGTCCTAACTCATGTAAAACAATTAGTAATGACAGACTTAACAAAAACTGTCCAATTTTTATAATAAACTCCATGTAGTGTTTCTATTCTTTTTAATAATCGCCAAAAGTAACTATTTACCCTTAGTTTAGAAAACAATAGCTTTAATGCTTTTAAGAATTAACAAATTTTATGAGTAATGTCATATGCTAAGCTCCGCTTTACTTGTATTTTTGTATAATAATTAAAAATCACTGAAATGTTATCGTTTTTTAAAGATTACAAATGGTTTGCTATTGTATTCAGTATAATTTCAATCATAATAATGTCTATTTTTTATAATATTTTAAAAGTAGAAAGCCCCTTACCCATTTACCAACCCGCCATGGTTAATACAGAATTGGTCGATAGCACCATTCAACATAAAATAAACTATCATAAAATCGCCGATTTTAGTTTAACCAATCAAAACGGAAAGACCATAACTCAAGCCGATTATAAAGGAAAAATATACGTTGCCGACTTCTTTTTTACAACTTGTCAAACTATTTGCCCTACTATGACTGGTAACATGGCAACAATCCAAGATGAACTTATTAATGACGATGATGTTATGTTACTCTCCTACTCCGTAACTCCGGACATTGATACCGTAGCACAATTAAAGCGCTATGCCATAGAAAAAGGAGTTAATGATAAAAAATGGAACTTAGTCACAGGAGATAAAGGCCAAATTTACAGACTTGCCAGAAAAAGTTATTTAGCAGTGAAAGATGATGGGATGCCTGACGACTATGGGATGGTACACACCGAGAATTTTATGCTCATCGACAAAAAAAGCCAAATCAGAGGGTATTATGATGGCACAAAAAAAGAAGATATTAAAACCCTTTTAAAAGATATTCAAAAGTTAAAAAAAGAATACAAAGAGTAGTTTTTTGCTTTCAATTTTTTTAAGCTGAAATTTAGCCATACTTTTGCTTCTTTAAAATCAATCTAAATAAGCTTGAGCCATACATTAGACACATTAAAAAGAGGAGAACGCGCTATAATAATAGACGTATCTTCACATTTGATCCCACTAAAACTTCTAGAAATGGGATGTTTACCAGGTAATACTGTCCAATTGGTGCAAGTCGCTCCATTTTCGGATCCATTATATCTTAATATCAACGGGAGTCATTTAGCGATTAGAAAAGAAACTGCCATTCATATCATTATTGAAAAAGAGGTTTTATGAGCAAGCAAATAAACATCGCCTTAATTGGTAATCCAAACACAGGAAAAACCTCGGTTTTTAACGCACTGACAGGTTTAAACCAAAAAGTTGGAAATTACCCTGGGATTACTGTCGAAAAAAAAGAAGGTATATGCAAATTACCTAGAGGTCTTAAAGCGCATATCATTGACCTACCGGGTACTTACAGTTTGAATGCCTCGTCTCTAGATGAAAACGTTGTTATTGAATTACTGCTTAACAAAAACGATAAAGACTTTCCCGATGTTGCTGTTGTCGTTAGTGATGTTGAAAATTTAAAACGAAACTTACTTCTTTTTACACAGATTAAAGATTTAGAGATCCCCACTATTTTAGTCATTAACATGGCAGATAGAATGAAATACAAAGGGATTTCTTTAGATATTGAACATTTAGAACAAGAATTAAAAACAAAAATAGCCGTTATCAGTACCCGAAAAAATCTAGGTATTGATAATTTAAAATTATTAATTTCTAATTACAGAGATTTATCAACAACCCCCTGTTTAAGTGCCTCAGAAATTGACAAAGAGTACTTTGACAAACTAAGACAAGCTTTCCCTAACCAATTACTTTACAAGCTCTGGCTAGTCATTACCCAAGATGTGAATTTTGGTAAAATGGACAGAAACGAAGTCGAAGCACTTGCTAGTTTTAAAACGAAATCTAAAAATGATTTAAAACGACTACAGCAAAAAGAAACCATTAAGCGCTATCAATTTATAAATAACACACTTAAAAAAGGACAAACTATAGACATTAGTCAAGCTAAAGATTTACGTAGTAAGTTTGACAGAGTTCTAACCCATAAAGTTTGGGGTTACTTGATTTTCTTTTTAATATTACTACTAATTTTCCAAGCTATTTACGATTGGTCAACAGTGCCAATGGACTTTATTGATGGTGCATTTGCAAGCTTGAGTGACTGGGTTAAAAATACATTACCCGCTGGCGCTTTCACTAATTTATTAGCCGAAGGTATCATATCCGGACTTGGAGGAATTGTTATATTTATCCCACAAATCGCCTTCTTATTTCTATTTATTGCTATTTTGGAAGAAACAGGATACATGAGTCGTGTCGTATTTTTAATGGACAGAGTCATGCGACGTTTTGGCTTAAGTGGAAAAAGTGTTGTCCCCTTAATTTCTGGGACTGCTTGTGCGATTCCTGCTATTATGGCTACTAGAAATATTGAAAGCTGGAAAGAGCGCTTAATAACCATACTAGTAACCCCTTTTACAACCTGCTCTGCAAGATTACCTGTATATTTAATCATTATCGCATTAGTCATCCCCGAAGGACGCTTTTTAGGCCTAATCAGTTATCAGGCTTTAACATTAATGCTATTGTATTTATTAGGTTTTGGGGCTGCAGTTATGTCTGCATACGTATTAAATAAAGTATTAAAAATAAAGAGTAAAACCTTTTTTGTAGTAGAAATGCCGAACTACAAATTACCCTTATTTAAAAATGTAGCAATAACAGTACTCGAAAAAACAAAGTCCTTTATATTTGGAGCTGGAAAAATCATTTTAGCAATTTCAATAATAATCTGGGTTTTAGGATCAATAGGTATCAATTCTAATTACACAAATGCTAAAGAAATTGTAAATCAAGAGATTACTCAAAATGGCTTTAGTGAAATTCAAAAAATTTCTATCCAAAACAAGATTGATCGTTATGAAAAAAGTTTAAGAGAGGTCGATTCAACACTTAGTTTAACTCGAGTTATGGATTCCACTAAATCCAAAACACCTTTATTTAAAGAAGCAGTCATAAGTGATGAAATAGCTTCTTTAAGATTAGAAAATTCAGTGTTAGGCTACATAGGAAAAGTTGTTGAACCAGCAATAAAACCCTTGGGATATGATTGGAAAATAGGAATTGCTATAGTAAGCAGTTTTGCTGCCAGAGAAGTTTTTATAAGCACCCTTTCTACAATATATAGCGTAGGAAGCGAAATAGAAGACGAAGACAATAAAACAATTAGAGCCAAAATGCAATCAGAAACACACCAACTAACCAATAAACCGGTGTTTACATTTGCCTCCGGCGTTTCCTTGCTATTGTTTTACGCCTTTGCAATGCAATGCATGAGCACGCTAGCTGTTGTTAAAAAAGAAACTAACACTTGGAAATGGCCAACCTTACAACTATTAATCATGACAGCTATTGCCTATATTAGTGCATTAATAGCCTATCAATTTTTAAAATAAAATTATGAACGCAATTATTCAAAATATACTTGTATTTACCACTTTAGGATTTGCTTTGTTTTTTCTGTATAAAAAATATTTCGTTAAAACGAAATCAAAAAAAGCTTGCGGAACGGATGACTGTGGTTGCCATTAATTGTTTCGCAACATAGACTCTATATAATTACTAGTGTTAAGATATTCTACTTTTAAATCTCTGAGATATTTTTCGACTATTTTAGAATCTGTGTGTTTGGGATTTAAACAATCATTACTATCATAATCCGTAGCTATTAAAACCAAATACCACTTGCCTTTTCTGGAAGTATGCATATCGGAAAACAAAGGATCAGTACCATTAGCGTCTCTTTTTGCATCAACTAAAATCGGCACTAAATTTATAGTCTTAGTATCTTTATTTGTTTCGTAAAACGAAAAATAAAACGGTTGATTTTCAATCTTAAACGCCACATTATTTTCCACATTTACATGATCTAACTGATACTTTGTATTTATAAAATTGTAAAATTCGTTAGCCTCTTTAGGATCTTCAAAGATTAACGAATACTGTTTAGGTAACTTCCTTTTAAACTTTTTAGCAACCATAATCTTATCCCCTTCTATGGTGGGTGCAATTTTTACAGGTATACAAGAGGTTAAAAAAACAAAAAGCAGGATAATTACAGAAGGTTTCATAAGATTGGTTTTCAGATAACTATCAAAAACCATACCCTCCCACTATTCAAAAAGCAAATCCGAGACATAAGATTTACCGCTATTAGAAATTTGTAGTTAAAAAAACAACTAACACTTACACATGACACATGACACATGACACATGACACATCCTATAATAAACTATTACATGATAAACCTCCTGTGTTTTAGCATAATTATCTTTTCAAAAACAATCAGGCTCTAAGGATTTAAAACGACATACTTTTATCAACAATTTTAGAATTAAATTGTTTTTATTTTTATCGTTTAGCAAAACCATAAATCAAAAAAAAACTTATTTACAATAGTTTATAGTGGTTAATTACAAGCACATTATTTCTAGGAACTAAACCTTCTTTAAATAAAGATTTTTGGCAACATTCTGAGACACCACTATCTCTGTCTTATCAAATTCAATTTTCACCGAATTGTCGTAAGGCTCTTTATGTTGTATTGTAATTATTGTTCCCAACGCAATATTATTACTATCTAAATATTTCAAAAATTCTGAGGACGTATCATCCACTCCAACACACTTATAGACACCTCCGGTTTCAGCTTTAGCTAAAACTATTTTTTCAATATGCTTAAAGTTACCCGCTTTATCTGGTATTGGATCACCATGCGGATCGTGAGAAGGAGAACCTAAAAAGACATCTAATTCGTCTATTAACTTTTCAGATTTTATATGCTCAAGATGCTCGGCAACTTCATGGACCTCATCCCAAGAAAAATTTAATTTTTCCACCAAAAACACCTCCCAAAGGCGATGTTTTCTGATAATATTTAAAGCAACACGGCGCCCTTCGTCTGTCAAAGTAACTCCTTGATATTTTTTATAATCAGCATATCCTTTTTCAGATAATTTCTTAATCATATCCGTAACAGAAGACGCCTTGGTTTCTAAAGCTGTTGCAATCGCGTTAGTATTAACGTTTTTTTCACCATTACTTCCTAAGTGGTAAATAGCTTTAATATAGTTTTCCTCTGTTAGTGTAATCATAGATTTATCGTGTTCTGCAAATATAGAAAAGATATCTTTATTAAAATATTTTTAGACTCATCTAAAAATAATTTTATATTTGCGCAAAATTAAATAAAGATGAGACTAATAATACTTTTCATATTAACATCATGTGCTTTTGTAAACGCACAAAACACTTATCAAATTCAAGGGAAGATAACCTCAGAAGGAAAACCTCTATCGTTTGCAAATATTTATATTGAAGACATCTCCGAGGGAGCAGTCTCTGACAAAAATGGAAACTACAGCATTAAAAACCTGAAACCAGGCACTTATACTATAATAGCTTCTTTTATTGGCGCTAAAACAAAAACTAAGCAAGCCATAATAACCAATGACAATGCTTATGTTTCTTTTGATTTAGACTATAAAAACGATTTAGATGAAGTTGTTATTACCGGAACAAGGACAGAAAAACGACGCACAGACTCTCCCGTAATTGTAAATTTAATTGACAGTGAAACATTACAACAAGTAGTCGCTACTGATCTTTCTGAAGGCTTACGCTTCCAACCAGGATTACGCGTAGAGATGGATTGCCAAACTTGTAACTACAGTCAAATTCGCATGAATGGGCTTCAAGGTGGTTATTCTCAAATTCTTATTAATGGTCGTCCAATTTTTAGCCCACTAACCGGTTTGTATGGCCTAGAACAAATCCCAGTAAATATGATCGAACGCATTGAAGTTGTTCGCGGTGGCGTTTCGGCGCTTTACGGATCCAGTGCCATTGGTGGAACCGTTAATGTTATTACCAAAATACCAAAAAAAAATGGTTATAACTTTAGTTATGCTTACCAAAATATAGATGGCGGTGCGGATCAAAATTTAATAAACGGAAACGCAACCGTAGTAAGTGAAGACTACAAATCAGGGGCTACTTTCTTTATAAGCAACCGAAAGAGAACAGCATACGACGCTAATAACGACAACTTCTCAGAATTACCCGAACTTAAAAATACTTCTTTTGGCGTAAATGCCTTTTATTTGCCTACAGAAAATTCTAAATTAGAAGTCAATTTAAGCAAACTATATGAATATCGCTATGGCGGAGAAATTGTAGACAAACCCGCTTATTTAACACAACAGTCGGAAGAAAGAGACCACCACGTTCTTATGGCAAGTTTAGATTACCAAATAAATTTTAATGATGATAAAAATTCATTAATCTTCTATTACGGCGGGCAACGTACCGACCGTGACCATTACACAGGAATAACTCCAGATGACCCAAACGAACAAATTGATTTTTTTAAAGATCCACCTTATGGTATATCAGAAGTAACCACACATCAAGGAGGGATTCAACTAAATAATAAATTTGATGATTTTTTAGGAGGAACAACAGTACTAACGGCAGGTTTAGAATATGTTTATGACGATGTTATGGACCAAATAATTGCCTACAACTATCTTATTGATCAAACTACAAAAAATCTAGGTGTATTCCTTCAAAATGACTGGGAAGTTACAGAGGAACTCAATTTTCTAGCAGGTTTTAGACTAGACAACCACAACTTAGTTGACACTACTATTTTTAGCCCTAGATTATCCTTACTTTACAAACTAAAAGAAACCACACAGTTCCGTTTAGGATGGGGTACTGGTTTTAGAGCTCCACAAGCTTTTGACACCGACTTACACATTGCCTTCGCAGGAGGAGGAATATCAAGAATATCCCTTGCAGAGAACTTAATCGAAGAACGCTCCAATAGCTTCACTGCCTCGGTAAACTATGACAAAGCTTCAGAACATTTTATTGCTGGATTTACAGTAGAAGGATTCTACACCCATTTAAACGACGCCTTCTATCAAGCTCCAATTGGTGAAGATGAATTTGGAGAACGTTTTGAAAAAAGAAATGGAACAGGAGCAACCGTAAAAGGTTTTACACTAGAAGCACGTGCAAATTTTGATTATGTATTCCAGGTTGAAGCAGGATTAACATTACAATCCAGTCTATTTGACGATCCAGTAGAAAACATTGAAGGACTAGACGCCAAACGTGATTTTTTGAGAACCCCAAACAATTACGGCTATGCCACATTTACCTATACACCAACCAAACGATTGACCGCTAGTGCCAACTTAATTTACACAGGGCAAATGGATATTATTCATTTTGCAGGAGAAAACACAGGACAAGCTATTGACCAATACGATACGACAGACCCTTTTACAGAACTAAGCCTCCGTTTAGGATACACCTTTAACTTACCAAAAGTAAGCACAGACATTGAATTATTTGGAGGTGTTAAAAATATAACAAACAGCTACCAAACAGACTTTGATACCGGCAAAAATCGAGACAGTAATTACATTTATGGTCCCGCAGCACCAAGAACCGTATTTATAGGTCTTTCTATTAATTCGCTTTAATAATATTGATGAGAATTAGTCTAATTACAATACTATTATTCACAGCCACAACTGTCTTTTCACAAACTGAAAAGACAGTCCATTGGCTTAATTTTGAACAACTAGAAGACGCTCTAAAATTAAAACCAAAAAAAGTGCTTATTGACTTTTACGCAGATTGGTGCGCACCTTGTCTGAAAATGCAGAAAGACGTATTCACCGACTCGTCAATAGTCAACACAATTAACAAAGAGTATTATGCTGTCCGAATGAATGCTGAAACTAGTGACACGGTCCATTTTGGCAATCAACTATTTATAAATAACCGTTTAAACAAAAGAAATCCAATACATCAGATTCCTTTATTAATGGCTCAGCAGAAAAACAAACCCTTTTCATTACCTGCCCTAGTCTTTTTAGACGAAAAATTTAATGCCACAGCACGGTATTTCCAATTTCTAAATGTAACACAACTCTACAACATACTTGTAAATCAACACTAAACACGTGTTAATACAAATAAAAACCAGTTAAAGCTTGTTATTTTTAGTACCTTCGTAATAAATATTTAGACCAATGAAAAAAATAATTCTACTTTTAGGAATTACCACGATTCTAGTAGGCTGTAATAACAACCCCAAAGACAACGGAAAACTCAACATAGTCACCACTACGACGATGCTAACCGATTTAGTTAAAAATATTGGGGGTGACAGTATTAATATTAATGGTTTAATGGGAAGCGGAGTAGACCCACACCTTTACAAAGCAAGCGAAGGTGATGTTACAAAACTAGTTAATGCCGATATTATATTTTTTAACGGCCTACATCTTGAAGGAAAATTAGTTGAAGTTTTCGAAAAAATGGGAAGCCAAACAAAAACACCAATTGCACTGGCAGATGTAATTGATAAAACGACACTAATAGGCTCAGAATATTTTGCATCTAATTACGATCCACATGTTTGGTTTAACATCTCTTATTTCAAACAATTTGCAACTAAGGTCGCAGCTGTCTTATCAGAGAAAGACGCAAAAAATGCAGACTATTACAACGCCAATGCTACAGCTTTTTTATCTAAACTAGACACCCTAGAAAACACGGTTAATTCAAAAATAGAGACACTTCCTGCAGACAAGCGCATTCTTGTAACTGCACATGATGCTTTTAATTACTTCGGAAAAAGTTACGGCTTTGAAGTTGTTGGTTTACAAGGTATATCGACAGCAACAGAAGCTGGTGTAAAAGATGTCCAAAATTTAGCTAACTTTATAATAGAAAATAAAGTGAATGCTATTTTTATTGAAAGCTCAGTACCAAAACGAACTATTGAAGCCTTACAAGAAGCTGTTAAATCAAAAGGTCATGATGTAAAAATTGGAGGCACATTATATTCTGATGCTTTAGGAAGCGCAGGAACTGTTGAAGGCACTTACATTGGTATGTTTGAATACAATGTAAACACCATTGTTAATGCGCTTAAATAAGTTAGCTAAAATAAAAAATAAATAGTGAGATCCTAAAACAAGTGCAGGATGACGCAACACTAGCTAAAAACAGGTTTGCCTTAAGTATATTTTTTGATTCGTTTTATGAAAAACTAAAAAATGAATATATTTTGAATTAAATAAAACTCCCAATTATTTAGGAAATAGTTATGAAACAAAAAATAGCAGTAAAAGTAGACGATCTTACCGTAGCATACAATTACAAACCTGTGCTTTGGGATATTGATTTAGAAATTCCCGAAGGTGTACTTATGGCAATTGTTGGACCAAACGGAGCAGGTAAATCAACGCTAATAAAATCTATTTTAGGCATATTAAAACCCATAGCTGGTAGTGTAACTATTTACGATAAACCATATGATAAGCAACGAAAACTAGTCGCTTACGTACCACAAAAAGGAAGTGTAGATTGGGATTTTCCAACCACAGCTTTAGATGTTGTGACTATGGGTACTTATGGAAGTTTAGGTTGGATAAAACGCCCTGGACAAAAAGAAAAGAAAGCAGCATTAGAAGCTTTAGAAAAAGTAGGCATGTTACCATTTAAAAGCAGACAAATCAGTCAACTATCCGGTGGACAACAACAACGTATATTTTTAGCACGAGCATTAGTACAAAATGCTTCAATCTATTTTATGGACGAGCCTTTTCAAGGTGTTGATGCCACTACAGAAATTGCAATAATTAATATTTTAAAAGAATTACGTAAAGCCGGAAAAACAGTCATTGTGGTGCATCACGATTTACAAACCGTTCCGGAATATTTTGATTGGGTTACTTTTCTAAATGTGAAGAAAATAGCAACAGGTCCTGTTAAAGACATCTTTAATGATGACAACTTAACCAAGACTTATGGTATTAATTATAAAGTAAGTATTCAGGAATAATGGATTTACAAGAATATTTTTCTTTGGTCTTTAGCGACTACACTTTAAGAACCATCACACTAGGAACTGCCATTTTAGGAGCCGTAACCGGTATGCTTGGAAGCTTTGCAGTGCTAAGAAAACAAAGTTTACTTGGGGACGCAATATCACACGCTGCATTACCCGGAATTGCTATTGCCTTTTTAATAACAGGCGCAAAAGACAGTAACACTTTACTTTTAGGTGCTTTAGTAAGCGGGTTAATCGGAACCTTTTGGATTAGAAGTATCGTAAAAAAAACGCACTTAAAAAGCGACACAGCCTTAGGATTAATCTTATCTCTGTTTTTTGGATTTGGGATGCTATTGCTAACCTTTATACAAAAACAACCCAATGCAAATCAGGCAGGATTAGACAAATATTTATTTGGTCAAGCCGCAACTTTAGTAGAAAGTGACGTTTGGATGATGGCAACCGTTACGGGATTATGTTTATTTGTATTGCTATTATTTTGGAAAGAATTTAAAATCTTACTTTTTGACGCAGACTACACAAAAACACTAGGTTTTAATACTAAATTTATTGATGTTTTAATTACTAGTTTTATTGTTTTAGCAATTGTATTAGGATTACAGACAGTAGGTGTTGTTTTAATGAGTGCGATGCTTTTAGCGCCTGCTGCTGCTGCAAGACAATGGACCAACAGCTTATCTAAAATGGTGTTTTTAGCAGCTATATTTGGTGCTTTTTCGGGTGTCTTTGGTACAGCCATCAGCGCCAGTCAAACTAATCTATCAACAGGACCAGTCATTGTTTTAGTAGCCTCAGTGTTTGTGGTGTTTTCATTCGTGTTTTCTCCAAGTCGAGGCTTATTATTTAAACAGATACGATTTATTAAAAACAGACGTGATTTAGAATTACACAAAACTTTAGCGTTTATGCATCATATTGCCGAAACACATGACGACATTTCTCACCCACATGCTATCAAGCTATTAAATAATTTTCAAGGGTTCACAAGAAAAACGCTTCAAAATTTAGTCGAAAAAAAATATGTCACACTAGACGGAAATATGTGGAGTTTAACCAAAACTGGCTTCGAAACTGCCGCAAATTTATACACAAAACAAGCTACAGAAGATGAATAGCGCTCAAATAGAAATACAATTAATTGCTAGCTTAGTTGCCTTAGCTTGTGCTATTCCTGGGACTTTTTTAGTCCTACGTAAAATGGCAATGATCAGTGACGCCATTAGCCATTCTATCCTACCCGGTATTGTGGTTGGTTTTTTTATCACACAAGATTTAAATTCACCTTTGCTAATTGTTTTAGCAGCTTTTACCGGTGTTATCACAGTTGTTTTAGTCGAATATATTCAAAAAACAGGCTTAGTAAAAGAAGATACAGCAATCGGCTTAGTGTTCCCTGCACTATTTAGTATTGGTGTGATCTTAATAGCAAAAAACGCTAACGATGTTCATTTAGATGTGGATGCTGTTTTGGTTGGCGAATTAGCATTAGCTCCTTTCGATAGACTAGTCGTTTCAGGTGTTGATATAGGCCCAAAATCGCTATGGATAATTGGAACCATTTTATTGATTACTACCACTTTGCTAATTGCCTTTTATAAAGAACTAAAAGTAAGCACTTTTGACAAAGGACTAGCAGCCTCTCTAGGGTTCTCTCCTGCCATTATACACTACGGATTAATGACTGTATCATCTATCACTACAGTTGGTGCATTTGATGCTGTAGGCGCTATTTTAGTCGTTGCTTTAATGATTGCGCCTGCCGCAACTGCCTACTTACTAACCACCAACTTAAAAAAGATGCTAGCCTTAGCTGCTTTTTTTGGTGTTTTTAGTGCCATTTCCGGCTATTGGTTAGCCCATTTACTGGACGCTTCTATTGCTGGTTCAATAACAACAATGCTCGGCCTGCTATTTTTAGCTGTCTACTTATTCGCGCCAAATAAAGGTGTTATTGCCGTTATGTATCGTGAAAAACAACAACGCATAGAAGTAAGCTTATTAACTTTTTTGTTACACCTAAAAAATCATAGCGAAGTTGAAGAGCGTCACGTCAATCATTTAAGAGAACACATAAATTGGCAAAAAATTAGAGCCAAAACCGTTTTAGAATTAGCGCTTAAAAATAATATGATTGCTGTTAATAATAACGTTGTGTCACTAACAGACAAAGGAGACACCTTTACCTCAAAAGCGATCGATTATATAATTACTAACGAAGATGCTCAGATAGAAGACATGAAAGATGATTTCTTTTTATTTAGAGGGTAAAAAAAAAAGACCTCTCAGATTAGAGAAGTCTCTTGTTTTATTTTTATTTAAAGACTATTAAAATCGTCTCTCATCTTGTAAAAACTCATAAGCCTTTTGGACTTGCTTAAATTTTTCTTCAGCACCTTTTCTATGCTCTTCTCCTAAATGCTCTACGCGATCTGGATGATATTTTTTAGCCATAGTACGGTAAGCCTTTTTAATTTGGTCTACAGTTGCCGTTTTATCAATTTCCAAAATCTTATAAGCATTATCACTACTGTTATAAAACATCGCTTTTATACTGGAATAATCACGGCTACTTATCCCTAAATAGTTCGCTATTCTGTGGATTTCATCCTCTTCATCGTCTGTAACCATTCCATCCGCTTTTCCAATTCCAAAAAGAAAATGCACCAACTGTAAACGCGACGCATGATCCATCATGTCATGGATTTGATTACACACATCTCTAGTAGATACGTTTTGGTTACTTATTTTTTTAAATAACTTAAACGCTTTGTTTGCTCTATCCTTACCATAAAGTTCTACAAATTTATTACGCACAAAATCCAACTCACTTTGCTCTTGTTTTCCATCTGCCTTTATAACTACAGACGCTAATACTAGCAAACTAACTTCAAAATCTCCCGAAGTGGTTTCCGCACGACGTTGTTTTTGCGACTTACGTTTAGATTGTTTTTTGTATTTTGATTCATTTCTTTGCTGACTATCAGCACGACCATTACCCAACAATTGCCCTTTACTTGACATAGAATCCCCTAAACTACCAAGGGCTAACCCTATAATAGCTCCAATTGGACCACCTAATGTCCATCCTAAAGTTGCGCCTATCCATTTTAATCCAGCCATAAATATTGTTCTAATTTAAAAAAAGTAAATATACTACTTTGTTAGTATACTTTAAATCTGATTTGTTACTGATGCAACTAGCTTGGTGCGTTAAGGATGGAGCGGCCTGTCTGAGCTCCTCGGAGAGAGCGAGTAGCGATAGCCTGACCTTATGACACCATAAGTGTTATAAGGTAACGCCATAATAATTTTTGCACGGTTTTTGATTATCTTTGCATGAGATAGATTTATAAACAAAAAATTACAAAAATATGTATCCAGCAGAATTAGTAAAACCAATGCGTGAGGACTTAACCAAAGTAGGTTTTGAAGAATTGCATACCGCTGAAGCAGTAAACACTGCAATTGCAAAAGAAGGAACAACTTTAGTGGTTGTAAATTCAGTTTGTGGTTGTGCAGCTGCAAATGCAAGACCAGGAGCAAGCATGAGCTTAGAAAACGCAAAAAAACCAACGAATATAGTTACAGTTTTTGCAGGTGTTGATAAAGACGCAGTTGATCAAGCAAGAGCACACATGGTCCCTTTTCCTCCAAGCTCGCCATGTATGGCATTATTTAAAAATGGAGAATTAGTACACATGTTAGAGCGTCATCATATTGAGGGAAGACCTGCAGAATTAATTGCAGAAAACCTTATGGATGCTTATAACGAACATTGCTAAGCCACTTCTTACTGATAACATAAGTCGCTTTTAAGCTAAGTATTATAAAAAAACCACGTTTTTTAAACGTGGTTTTTCTATTTTTGAAAGATAGAATCTTAACAGTAAAATGAGAAAAATTTTAGCCTATCCCTTATCTATTATTTATTACCTATTTTTCGGGTTAACATTAGTTGTTTTTCACCCTATACAATGGTTCTGCTTTAATGTGTTTGGCTATAAGGCGCACAAAACAAGTGTTGACCTTTTACAGTTTTGCTTAATGCGCTGTGTCAACCTTTTATTTACAAGCCAAAAGTTAATTAACCCCTATAAATTAGATAATTCACATCCCGTAATAATTGTGTCTAATCACCAAAGCATGGCAGACATCCCGCCATTAATGTGGTATTTTAGAAAACATCACGTCAAATTTGTTAGCAAAAAAGAGCTAGGTAAAGGTTTACCAAGTGTCTCTTATAATCTAAGACATGGAGGTTCTGCCTTAATTGACAGAAAAAACCCGAGACAAGCTATTGTTGCTATCCGGAAATTTGCCGATTATATTGAGTCTACCAATCGCGCTGCTGTTATATTCCCGGAAGGTACTAGAAGTCGTGACGGAAAACCAAAACCTTTTCAAACTAAGGGATTAGAGACGTTAATAAAATATATACCAAGTGCTGTCATTATACCAGTAACAATCAATAATTCATGGAAAAACCTGCGTTATGGCAAGTTTCCTTTAGGCATTGGTAATAACATAACATTTACAGCTCACAAACCCGTAAAAGCCAGTGATTTTGAGGATACAAAAGCACTACTTACACACATAGAAACCACTATTAAAAATAGTATTAAAATATAAGATTATGTCATTAAAAAACGTAAGATTAGAGGTAATGTCTTTTTTAGAGAAAGATGTAGAATCGTTAATAGAAAAATATTTAATACCAGTGGAAAAAATCTGGCAACCGACAGATTTTTTACCTAATTCTGAAGGCCCAAATTTTCTAGAAGAGGTTAAAGAAATTAGAGAGCTATCTAAAGAATTACCTTACGATTTCTGGGTTGTATTAGTTGGTGATATGATTACAGAAGAAGCCCTACCTACATACGAATCTTGGTTAATGGACGTAGAAGGTATTGATCAAAACGAACGTAACGGTTGGGCAAAATGGATTAGACATTGGACTGCCGAAGAAAATCGTCATGGAGATGTCCTTAACAAGTACCTATACCTTTCTGGTCGTGTTAATATGAAAGAAATTGAGCAAACCACACAACATCTTATTGCTGATGGTTTTGATATTGGTACTGCCCAAGATCCCTACAAAAACTTTGTTTACACGAGTTTTCAAGAACTAGCAACCTACGTCTCTCATAATCGCGTAGCTAAACTTGCAAAAGCAAAAGGAAACAAGCAATTATCTAGAATGTGTAAAATAATTTCTGGTGACGAGATGAGACACCATCATGCTTATAGCGAATTTGTCGAACGTATCTTTAAAGTAGATCCTAGTCAAATGATGTTAGCGTTTCAATACATGATGAAACAAAAAATAACAATGCCTGCACATTTTTTAAGAGAGTCAGGAGGGAAAATCGGCTCTGTTTTTGAAGAATTTTCTAACACAGCGCAACGTATTGGTGTTTATACATCAATGGATTACATTGAAATTTTACAAAAATTAATAGCACGTTGGGAAATAGACAAAATTTCGGGTTTAACTGATGAAGCTGAAAAAGCGCGTGACTACCTAATGAAACTTCCAAGTAGAATGTTACGTTTGGCTGACAGAATTAAAATCCCTGAAAACGCTTACCAATTTAAATGGGTACAACCAGCTAAGCTATAACACTATGATAAATCATGATTTAATTGAAGCGACTAAAGATTTTGTAAAAGAGACCTTAAAAGATGCTGAAAGTGGACATGACTGGTTTCATATAGAGCGCGTTTACAAAAACGCGCTTTTGATTGCAAAAGGCGAAACCGTAGACTTATTAGTGGTTAGCCTTGGTGCTTTACTACATGATATAGCGGATAGTAAATTCCACAATGGAGATAGCACTATTGGCCCAAAAGTGGCTGGTGATTTTTTATTAAAACACAATGTAGACTCGGCAACCATAAATCATGTTATTAAGATTATTGAAAACATCTCCTATAGTTCTAATATAGGAATAGAAAACGCATTTAAATCTATCGTGTTGGACGTTGTGCAAGATGCAGACCGATTAGATGCTATTGGCGCTATTGGTATTGCACGCACCTTTAATTACGGAGGGTTTAAAAATAGAACACTTTACAATCCGGAAATTAAACCCAATTTAAATTTGACTAAAGCCGAATACAAAGCTTCTAACGCACCAACCATTAATCATTTTTACGAAAAACTGTTACTTCTAAAGGATATGATGAACACCAAAACCGGTGCCAAAATAGCAAAACAAAGACACCAATACATGGTTGATTTTTTACAGCAATTTGATGCTGAGTGGGAAGGGAAAAGATAACAATCTATTCCATTTGCATTACGCACATAAAATTTATAAAAAACACAATGGTGAAAAAAATAACGCTTTTCGTTTTAGCAAGTATTGCCTTTATATCCTGCCAACGGGACCATGAAGTTAAACCGTATTCTTATTACCATTGGAAAACAGAGTTCTCTTTACCTCAATCCGAAAAAAAACTAATAACCAATAGTTTGAGCGAGAAACTATATCTCAGGTTTTTTGACATTGTATATAATGAAAAACAACAAAATGCGCTTCCTGTCGCTACAACTCAATTCACAAAAGACACAGCGCTTCCATTTAATAAAGTAGTCCCTGTTATTTTTATTAGGAACAGTGTGTTTACCAACGCTTCTAATGTTAATTTAGATCAATTAGCCAGAAATACAATACAGAAGATTGATCGCTTACTTTCAAAAAACTTTAATAATACGATCATTTGTGAAGACATTCAAATTGATTGTGATTGGTCTCAAAGTACAAAAACCTCTTTTTTTAGCTTCTTAGAGTCTTTAAAAAAACATAGCCCTGACCGCTTAATAACCTCAACCGTGAGGTTGCATCAAATAAAATATAGAGAAAAAACAGGAGTTCCACCGGTAGACAAGGTTATACTAATGGCCTATAATGTTGGAGATATTAGCGATAGCAATCAAAAAAACACTATTATTAATAACACAATAACTGCAAAATATTTAGAACGTTTAAAAACCTACCCCATTAAATACAACGTAGCATTACCTATTTTTGAATGGGGAATTCTATACAGACACGGTAAGATTATTGGTCTTATAAATCAATACAATGATCAGGATATAAAAGCAAATTTTAATTTGATTTCTGAGACGACGTATATTGCAAAAAACGAGACCTATATTGATGGCAATTTTATATACGAAGGTGACAAATTACGTATTGAAACGGTCCCCAAAAAACAACTTAAAGAACTAGCTATTCTGATAAAAGAGGCATCAGTCATAGATTATGAAACCATTTTCTATCACTTAACCTCTCCATTAATTCTAAAATTCTCTGAAGATGACATTAAAGACTTGGTTAAATAGAATATTACTTTTACTCCCTTTTATTGCACTATCCAACACCCCAAATGAAACACCCACATTTTGTGGTTGGGGAGGCTCTTGGAACGATTATTATTATCAAATAGTAGATCAATTTAGCCTAATAGAAGCAGAAAATTGGGCGTTTTTAAATTGCCCAGAAGAAACCTATTGTTATGAGCATGGCTATGACACAACATTACTAAACATTAATGAATGGCACACTTTTTTTAAAGGTAAATTTACTAAAGAGGAATTAACACAATTAATATATCATCTACCTTTAGAACAACTAAATGACCCTAAACAAGTCGAGCAGAAAAACAAATCCATTTATAGCAAAATCAGTCAATCTAGCTATTCGTTTTTTAAAGACTATTTAATACTAGCCAAAAAAACTGCAAAAACTCAAAGCGACAGGAACTCAGGAGATGATTGGTATCAAGGCGAAGATCAAGAAAAAACAGATAAAGATCAATTATTAACTGACACTTATAGACTTATAAATAAAGCGCCTAATCAATTTTACAAAAATCGCTTGGGCTACCAAGTTGTTAAACTATTACACTACAAACAAGACAACCAAAAAGCTATTAACGCGTTTAAAACCATAATTAAATACACCAAAGCATCGGATTATATTTACTATCGCGCTTTAGAGCAGGTTGCTGGCGCTTATTTTAATATTAATGATGAAGTTACTGCCGCCCATTACTACCTTAAGGTCTACGATAATTTACCGGACAGACGCAATAATTGCGCGTTAAGCCTTCGTTATTTAGATTGGGCTAGCTTAGAACAAAACCAAGCATTTACACAAAATACAGCGTATCAAGATGCAAAACATTTTTTTAAAGCTTTTCACGGTCGCGGTAATATTATTGTAGAAACAGAAAACATAGCAGACATCAATGTCAATTCTCCTTATTTAAAAATTTTGGCAGTGAGACAGATGGATCAAATCCAATCAAGTCTCTTTAGACATAACAATTCTCGTTATTATTCTGATCATGACGACGAATCTATGTACGCCATGTCAAAATACAAAATCGTATGTCAAGATATATTAAACAACCCAAACCTTAAAAACCCTTCCTTATGGCAACTTGTTATGACTATGCAAAACTTGCAACTTGGATTGTTTGATGATGCACAAAACAACCTAAATTCAATAACACAATCAGCGTATTTAATTCATAAAAAAAGATTACAATTAACTTTAGACCATTTAAAAATTACAACGATAGATAGACCAAGAATAAACACCTTGTTTAGCCGTATAAATAATGATCCCGATTTAAATACACACGGACCAACAGTTGCCGCTTTTTTTAACCACATAAGCGCAGTATATGAAAAAAGC
The DNA here is from genome assembly GCF_004843725.1 of Psychroserpens sp. NJDZ02. Lineage (NCBI taxonomy): Bacteria > Pseudomonadati > Bacteroidota > Flavobacteriia > Flavobacteriales > Flavobacteriaceae > Psychroserpens > Psychroserpens sp. NJDZ02. Next base: position 1,461,160 of record NZ_CP039451.1, read on the forward strand.
AATCCCATTTTAAGCGCTATTACAGCTATTAATTATGACTCCGGAATCTCAAAACAAACCTTCGATTGGAGTCTTATAGGTTCTAATTACGCCTATAATTACGCGTTTGAATCTGTATACCCTTATATTAATTTAGAGGCTATTAATGCGTTTGATGCTTTTTTAGACTTAACCACACCAACAGCGTTTGAAAAAACAATTCTAAATAGACTAAATCCACCAGCAAAAGATTTTGTTCACGATTTACGTGGCACTTGGTTTTTAGCAAATAACCAATTAGACCTTGCTCTTAATGCGTTTAAAAAAGTCGAACTACCACAACTATTTTGGGAAGAAGACATTAGACCAGAAATTTTCTCTGGGTCCATTAAAGAATGGATGGATGTAAGTTTTAATGCTATTTCTGATAAATTTCATTTAAAATATTTATCCAAAATTACCGCCTCGACAAGCAATCTAAAGTCCGACGAAAACTATAAAGACAATAAAATAAAATTAACGTCTACACTTATTAAACTAAATACATTAGCAAAAACAGAAACCGCAAACACAGCCGACTATTACTATATGATTGGTAACGCTTGGTACAACATGAGTGCTAATGGTTGGTTTGTAAATAACTTATTTTATATTGACAACAATAATAGAAATGATTTACTAGCAAAATATCAATACGACAACGAAGACGAGAACTCACAAAACACAATAGAAGCCATAGACATAAAACAAACCGCCACTAACTATTTTCAAAAAGGGCTTACTGCTTCTGGAACTAAAGAAACTAAAGCAAAATTACTTTTTATGTTAGCAAAAGCAAACAGCTGCCAAGAGTCCTTCTATGATAACGATAAAAATGAATACTTTATAACGCTATGTAATCGTCATAAGAGTTATTTTGAAACGTTAAAAAAAGAGTATTCTGACACCCAGTTTTATCAAGAAATTTTAAAAGAATGTAGTTGGTTTTAATAAACTTAAATAAGATAAATAGCAAAACAAATATACCAATGCATGATTTAACTTTTACAACAATTTAATACTGAATGGTAATACTAAAAATAAAAAAAAGGCTGTATTAAGCCCGCAAAAACGAACATTAATACAACCTTCTTTACCAATTAAACATACTTACTACTCCATATAAGTAAAAGTAGTAGAAACAACACTAATACTAGCATCTTCTAAATCTGTAGAAGTTACAGTACCTGTAGAAGGGTAATTTTCAGAATCATAAACATAATCTGTAACAATTTCAAAGATTGGCGTTAAATCTGGATCTTTATAGGTGATTTTTTTGATGTTATTTGTTGGCAAAAGCATTCTTGCTTGTACAATTTCTGGCGCTTCCATAAGCATACTAAAGTTTAACTCTACATTATCTAATACAGCTATAATTCCGGCTGCTTCTAATGTATAAAAAAATGGGTTTGGCGCATCGTCATATTCAATTTCAGCATAGTATTCTAACAATGTTGATGTATTCGTTGAAGAATCATAATATTCTTCAAAAAATTTAATAGTTATAGGGTTCATGTTACTATCGTATTCCATTACTTCCCCAGTTTCAAAAGCATCATATGGAGACTCATATAATTCTTCTACATTTAAAGCATCACCACCTCCAGTAACGTTGGTTAAATTATCATTACTGTAAACCAATACACTTGTTTCATTTCCATCTGTAACACTAGACACTCGGTTGTTTGCGTCGTAATTAATAGTTACTGATGCATTATCCTCACCATCTTCGGCAGATATAACATATAAATTTGTAATCAATTTAACTGCTGCATCTTCATTAGCTGCATTAAATTCCTCCGTTGTAGAATCGTCACTACAACCAGTAAAAAGGGCTAAAACGGTAAGTAATGTAATTTGTAATTTTAGTTTCATGAATAAATTATTGATTAAATTAATTTTTAAATATGCGCTAATATAAAAAAATATCTAAGTTTTTATTGAACCATCAACTTTATTTCACTTCTATATTTAGAAGCACTTTTACCAACCACCTCATTAAATACTTTATTAAAATGAGAGAAGTTATTAAATCCACATTCAAAACAAATATCAGTAATACTACTTTGGCTTTCTGTTAGTAACTTGGTAGCATAAAATATGCGGTACTCATTTACAAACTGCGTAAAGGTTTTACTCGTTATCTTTTTAAAATAGCGACAAAACGCAGGTACAGTCATACTAACTAAGTCAGAAATTTGATCTAAAGTGATGTGATTTTGAAAATTCTTGTTGACATACTTATAAATCTTATCAATTTTGTCTGTGTCTTGTGGCTGGGTTTCGAACACATAACCGTTTTGGTTAAGTATTGTATAATCATCAGTCAGCGCAAGTAACTCTAATATTTCAAGTAATTTAGTAATTCGCTTTATACCTTCATATTTAGGTAATCTCTCAATCTTAGGGCCCACTATCTTTTTTATCTCTTGTTTGTACAATATACCGTTTTTCGCGCGCTCTAATAATTGAAGTATATTTTTCATTTCCGGTAAACCGGTTAATGAATCACCTAAAAAATCAGGATGAAATTGTACTAATGTTTCCTTCCCTTTAGAAGTTAATCGATCTGTAAAACCATTATGTGGCAAATTAGATCCTATTAAGATTAATTGACTATTATTAAAGTAAGACAAATGGTTTCCAATATGTCGACGTCCTTTCCCTTTATTAACATACACCATTTCCAATTCTGGATGAAAGTGCCAAAAGGCCTCACTACGTTTACGTTTTTTAGTTTTCTGAACTGCAATTATTGAGCTCCCAAACGTGGGGGTAATCTTTTTTAATGTAGGCTTTATATTCAATTTTTAAAACTTTTTACAAAATTACAACATATCCATGTTAAGTTGTATGCTAATTTAGCACTATTATATGTTATTTTAACCTATAACGTTTTCGTAAAACCTTATTCTGTTAATATAGCACATAAAGATGCCAATTCTCTTGTTATTAGAACCCCTCTTCTATTCTAACTTTGCACACATAATCATTAAAACGATTTATTATGAAAAAATTTATGAAACACATTTTAGCTTTAGCAATCGTATTTGCTACGCTAAGCAGTAACGCAACAGAGCACACTTTTTTAAATAATGAAGAAGACGGAAAAACAATATTAAAGTTTGGTAAAGTTAATCAAGGAGACCAACTGACAGTAAAAGATGCTTTTGGACTAATTCTTTATAAAGAAGCCATTATAGAAAATGGTCAATACAATAAGTCTTTTGACCTAACCGCTTTGCCTAATGGAAACTATATCTTTGAATTAGATAAACAAAATCAAATCAGAGTATACCCATTTACAGTTGACATAAATGTAGTCACGTTTAATAAAGAAAAAGTTTCTGTTCTTAACAAGCCGAAAGTAACTAGTAATAATAACAATATCTACATTACTGCTCAGAACCCCGAACAAGTAAATTATACGATCGAAATTTTTTACGACAGTGTTGAAAACACAAATGAAAAAATTTATTCTGGCACGTTTAAAAACACAACTACTATGGGAAAAAAGTTTAGACTTTTAGAAGACAAAGACGAAGCCTACAAAGTGGTTGTAACAGCAAATGGAAGATCATTTACTTCGACAATTAACTTTTAAGCAACCAAGTTGTACAAAACAAAAAAAAGACGCCATACGGCGTCTTTTTTTTGTTTAAAATTCAATTAGTAGATCCTATACTTTAATCTAAAACAGGACTTACAGTGTATCCAGCTTTTTTAAGCAAACTAATAACACCTTGATCACCTCCTAAATGCCCTGCTCCAACAGCATAAAATACAGATGTGTCTTTAGAATATTCTCCAAACTTAGGGATCCAATTATTGTTTCTATCGTCTAAAAATAATTTCATCGCCTCTAAATCACCTTCCATATAGTCATCCATATAATCGAACATACCATCAATATCTTCCGCTAAGTATAATCCCAAAAGTTTTTGATAAGCATCTGCCGTTTTATCTGGATCTTCAATCATTTCAATAAACTTATCTAACTGCTCATCATAAGGTTCGTTTTCAAAAATGCTAACTTGATCTGCAAAAGTTTCCAAACCTTCCATTTCTTTACTTGCATCTTTCGTCATTTGCATAAAAGTCAATTCAAAACTTGCTGATTTTTCTTCCATAGACGCCGTCATGATTACAGACATTAACATAAAAGGCTTAAACTTATTATAGTTAACCATACCAACACCTGTTTTATCTTTTAAGTAAGTATCCAACAAGGCATATTCATTTTCATCTAAATATGACTTAAGCTCTTCCCCCTCTTTCAAAAAAGCATTACTCATAACTTCTGCACCAAAACCGACATCAGCCATATCAATCTCTAAAGCAACCTTATCACACGCATCAAATGCGTTTTTCACTTTATCCTTCAACACAAAGTCTTTTTCTGGCAACAAATGTAATGTTCCAAAAAGATAAGAAGTTTTAATACTATCACCCTCAATTTTCCAAAGGTTAGTTTTAGCATTATTTTGTCCTTGCAAATTAAAAACAGCAACTACTGTTAATAAAATGGAGGCGATTAATTGTTTTGTAGTTTTCATAAGTATTTGATTTATAGTATTAGTATTTAAATGAAGATAGTTGTTACAATATCTATCAATTGTTTCACGAGTGTTATCATTTGGTTTTTGATTTTAGAAATAAACATCATGTATTAAATAAATTGCTATTCCTGCAACTAAGCCAATGCAAAATTTAATAATGCCTATTTTATTGTTTGTTTTAGATCTCATATTTAATTTGATTAAGATTACATCGAAACTGACATTTGTGCTATTTGTTTCTCAAGGCAAAGTACCATCAAATAAAAACACAAAACAAGAGGAACAACCCCAATTTTAGAAAATTAGGGCTCAAAAAACAAACTACAAACCACTAAAAAACAACATCATAAACACTAATCAACCTTGTTATTATATCAAAAAAAGCCTAGCCCTAAATTTATAAATATAGGGCAAAAACTAAACTATAGCATTGAGCTGCTTGATATAAAAAGAAGGATTTAAACCTGTATGTTTTTTGAAATATTTTGTAAAAGAATCTGCACTTTTATACCCTAATTCTTCAGCAATTGACTGAATAGAATAGTGCCTAAATTGAGAGTCATTTTTTAATCTAACAACCGCATAATTTATACGCAAATCGTTAATATAAGTATTAAAGTTTTTTTGAAAATGAGAATTAACAACCTTTGATAGATATGACGTATTAGTCTTTATTTTTTTAGCCACATTATAAGAATTACAATCTTGTTGTAAAAAATAATCTTGTTCCTCCAATTTTTGCAACCCTTGTAAAATTTGTTGCTTAATGACCTCATTAACGTCATTAGCATTACCATTCCTTTCAAAAACAGAGTCCTTTGTATCTACTATATTAGCTTTTACTGAAGCCACATTTACCTTGGCAAGTAACTCTTGAAACTTCAATTCATTTTTATTTTTGATTTTGTAAAATCTAAGTAACATAAATAACAGAACCAATATCACCAAAGTTGCCCCAAATGCTAAATACTTCAAATAGCTCTCTTGTGTTTCTTTTTCGGATTGAATAGCGTTTAATTCTGTTTTAAATGCCTTTACTTCTTGCGATTTCACTCTAGCAGCTACAGTATCTTTAATCTTACCATAATCCTCGTTTGCGTTAACAAACTTCTCAAAATAAAAATTTGACTTTTTAACATCTCCTTGATGCTTATAAGCTAATGCTAAAAGCTTAAGATAACTAGTAGCAAAAGCCTCTTGGCCTTCTAGACTAAAACCCTCCAATCCTTTATTCAAGACCTCAACAGCCTTATCGTATGCCTTTAGTTCTAAATATATTTTTCCATATTCTGAACCTAAAAAAAAGGCGTCAATTGATTTTGGATTAAAACAATGCGCCTTAAACTGCTCTAAAGACTCCTTTGCTTTATCAAAAGACCTTTCAAGCACAAAAATCTCTGCTCTTTGTCTTATAATTATTTTAACAAAGCAACTATCTTCGACCATTCTCATCTCAAATGCTTTGTCATTATAGACTCTAGCTGAATCCTTTTGCTTCGCAAAGAGAAAAGTTCTTGTAAGCAACTCAAGAGATCGTAATTCCATCTTTTGTTTAGAACTAACCAAAACGGTGTCGCGAATAGCTTTTTCACTATATAACAATGCAATAGCTTCCTTTTGCAGCCTAATAGACTCCTTTAGCTTTCCTGTAAAATAATTTAAATAACCAATCTGCTTTAAATTAAGATGTTTATAAACAATATCATCTTGTCTTTTGGCTAATTCAAATGACTTATAATAAGTTTCAATAGCCTTTCCGAATAAGCCTTGATAAAAATAATTGTCGGCATGTAAAAAATAAGCCTCCATCAACTGTTTATCGAAACCTTTTTTTGCTGCCAAATCAGCAAGTTGGACCTCCTGAGATTCAAAATAATTAAATTTTCTTCCCTGAATACAAGTTAATATATATAAACTTAAGGCCTTAAATCTTTCAAGATCATCACCATCTTTACTGGTTTTATTCAAGTAATACTGACCTACCTCTAGCCCTTTATCAATATCTTCAAATCCTGTTTTTTGCATTAATTGAAACAATTCTTGATTCGTTTTATTAGACAACGTATCTTGACTTTGCGCAAACCCACACGCACTAATTAAAGAAAACAAGAAATATAAAATAGAATTTCGCATTATATATAGTAAAACGTGAATATAAAAAAACCTCACAACATTTACTATTGTGAGGTTTTTTTTATATTTTATTATTGTTATTACTTCCCAGGAAATGCTGCTTTACGCTTTTCTAAAAACGCAGTGGTCCCTTCTTTAAAATCTTCTGTTCCAAAACACGCACCAAATTGTTCGATTTCAACCTCAAACCCATTAACTCCATCATTATAATTAGCGTTTATAGCCTGAATAGCTTTCCCTATTGCCACTGTTGAGTTCCTCATGATTTTACTAGCAATTTTCTCTGCTAAAGGTAATAACTCATCTTGTGTTACCACGTGATTTACTAGACCATAGCTTAACGCTGTAGGAGCATCTATCATTCCTGCTGTCATCACCATTTCCATAGCGCGTCCTTTACCCACTAATTGCGGTAAACGCTGCGTACCACCATAACCTGGTATAACACCTAAGCTAACTTCTGGTAATCCCATTTTAGCATTATCACTGGCTACTCTAAAATGTGCAGCCATAGCCAATTCTAAACCTCCGCCAAGCGCAAAACCGTTAACAGCAGCGATTACTGGAGTACTTAGATTTTGAACAAAATCGAATAAAATTTCTTGTCCTTTTGCTGCTAACTTCCCTCCATTTTCAACACTAAAATTAGCAAATTCGCTAATATCCGCTCCTGCGACAAAAGCCTTTTCGCCACTACCAGTAATGATAATTACTTTAGTATCTACAGCCTTATTAGCCGCATCAAACGCATGATGCAATTCTTCTATTGTTACTTTGTTTAAAGCATTTAATTTTGACGGTCTATTAATAGTAATAGTAGTTATTCCGTTTTGTGTACTTGTAAGTATGTTTTCGAAATTCATAATTAATGTTATTTATTATTTCCGCGAAAGCGAAACCTGTTTATTTTTTTATTCTTTAGGAAACGTCACTGTAAATGTGGTTCCTACATCTTTTTGAGTAACAAAGGTAATTGTTCCTTGATATGTTTCTACTATATTTCTCACCATTGCTAACCCAAGCCCCATGCCACTAGATTTTGTTGTAAACTTCGGCTCGAAGACTTTAGCTCTATTTTCTTCAGAAATCCCATTTCCATTATCCGAAATAGTCAATACCACACTACCATTATTATCAAAAACACTCACTAAAATTTCTGGCGTTTTATGATCAGGAATCGCTTGAATACCATTTTTAACCAAGTTTGTAATTACTCTAATTAATTGTGTTCGATCAAATTTGGCCATAATCTCGTCTTTTTCAGGACGAAACTGGATATAATTTTCATTAAATATATCTAAAGCTAAATCTACCACTTTAACCACATTTAAAATTTCGTTTTGCTGCGCAGGCATTTTGGCGAAATTTGAAAAAGCACCAGCAATAGCACTCAACGTGTCTATTTGCTGAATAAGCGTTTTACTATACTCGTCTAATTTCTGAATAATCTCTGGATCTTCAGGGTTAAACTTACGTTGAAAGCTTTGCACTGTTAATCGCATTGGTGTTAATGGATTTTTGATCTCGTGCGCAACTTGTTTTGCCATTTCTCGCCACGCCTGTTCACGCTCGCTTTTAGCCAATTTAACAGCACTTTCTTCTATTTGATCAATCATACTGTTATACGCTTTTACAAGCGTTGCGATCTCCTCTGTTGTACTCTCTATTTCTATTTTCTCATTACGCTTTTCCAAACGCGTTTGATTCATTTTATCACTAATCGTTTTAAGTGTTCTAGTGATATACTTTGACAAGAAGTAAGCCAGTGTAATTGCAATGATTAACATTAAAAGATAGGTATACCCTAACCGCTCAAAAAACTCATTAAGTTCTCTTGATAAAAAGTCGTCATTTTCTAAATATGGCAAATTTAAAATGGCTAATGGCTTAAATTTTTGATCAGTAATATACGTATAAGACGATCTGAAATTTTCTCCTTTTTCCTCTCTTAACTCGACATGTTTATGCCCAAAAGTATCAGATAGCGTATTTAGTATTTCGGCAGTAATACATTTCTCTATAGCGTCCTCTGGCAAACTTGCTTTGGACGAGATCAATAAACTCCCTTCCAAATCGTAAAGGTTAACTTTTAAACCATGTATGTCTGCAATTTTATAAATTTCGTCTTTAAAAATTAAAGACAACCGCTCCGGAATAACTTCAAAAGTCGTTTCTCTAATAACAAAATCTAAGTGTCGCTTGATGTTTTTTTCTTTACGTTCTAAACGTTGTTCATGATAATCTTGCGTTTCTTGAGAATATTGATACGCCGCCACTAATGCAATTAAAATTGAGGCTAAAAGCACCAAAAAAATCATTGCAAAAAATATGCGAAGACGTAAAGAGAGTTTAGTTATTTTCATTGTTTAAATATAGCAATAATCAAACCAAAGATGAACTTCTGTAATTAATGCCCTAGCTAAGCGTTTGGATTTTTAGCCCGGATGCGTTTATACAGTTTAAAACCTACCATTAATAACACCCCTAAAACTATGACACCACTAACACCAAACACCCAATTTATCGCACTTTTAACGATCACTAAAAAGACTACTGCAAACAGAATAAAAGTAGCTCCTTCATTCCATAATCGCATAAAATTTGATGTTTTTTTAACGACATCTTTTTGTAACTGCTTATAATAAACATGCGTTTGCAATTGATATAAAAACAACAATAACACAAAAGTTAATTTAACATGCATCCATGGTTGTTGCAACCAAAAAGGTTGTAAAATTAATAACCAAACAGCAAAAATAGTTGCCAAAATTGCACTAGGCCAAGTAATAATAAACCACAAACGCTTGGCCATTAACTTTAGCTGTTCTCCCAAAATTTCTTTATCAGGTGATGGCTTATGAAACGCTTCTATTTGATAAACAAACAATCTAGGAATGTAGAACAAACCCGCAAACCAGGTTACCACAAATATTAAATGTAAAGCTTTTATGTAGTTATAATAGTATTCCATTACTGTTTTATCAAAAATTAATTCGTTTTAAAAATAGACATAATAAAATTATGCTTCTGATATATTTAATTTTAGCTTCATTTCTCTACGCAGAAAGAAGCCGGTAACAATTGTAGACAAAACATCTGCAATTGGAAAAGATATCCAAATCCCAAATTCGCCAAAATAAATAGGTAAAATATACATTAAAGGAATAAAGAAAATAGCTTGTCTAGTTAACGTTAATAGTAATGCTGGCAATGCTTTTCCGACAGCCTGAAAATAAGCCGCCCCTATTAACTGTAACGATAAAATTGGAACCGCAGCAAATGCCCATCTCATATTATTTGGGGTCACATCAATAACGTCCAAATCCGTAGTAAACCATTTAGTAATGATTTCTGGAAAAAACATCAAACCAATAAAGACTATCGTACCCAGCAGTGTTGCATATTTTATAGCTGTATAAATCACTTCCTTTACACGCCCATATTGTTGCGATCCAAAGTTATAACCTGCAATAGGAATAAACCCTTGCGTAACACCAAATACTGGAAACAAAGCAAACATACTCATCCTTCCGACAATAGCATATGCTGTTACAGACGTTTCACCACCATAGTCAAATAAGGCATTATTAACTAGCAAAAATGTAACACTTACCACCGCTTGCCTTGCCAACGTTACAAATCCTAAAGACCCTATTTCTGATACTATACTTTTTTGCAGATTAAAATGAGAAAGATTGATTTTTAGTTCGGAATTATCTGACAGGAAATACCAAAATATAAATAAGAAAGACACAATATAAGATCCCGTTGTTGCCCATGCAGCACCAGCCATTCCTAAATCTAACACCCCAATAAAAACGTAATCCAAAACCAAGTTACCTACGGAAGGAATAAGCATGGCATACATCGCAAATTTAGGCTTACCCTCTGCACGTATCACAGTATTACCCATCATTACAAATCCTAAAACAGGAACACCATACAAGATTATTTCATAGTACACTTTGGCTGGATCAAAAATATTACCTTTTCCCCCAAACGCAGGTATTAACTGATCTACAAAATAAAGCCCAAACGCCGCGAAAGCAACCGTGAAAACTAAAGTTAAAGAGACTTGATTACCAAAAGTCTTAAGTGCTTTTTCTTTTTTATTAGCACCTAAAGCACGAGAAATAATAGACGATCCTCCAACACCAATACTCATCCCTAAAGCCGCAATAAAAAAAGACACTGGTAAAACAACATTGATAGCCGCTATTGCAGTTGACCCAATCCATTGCCCCACAAAAATAGTATCTACTAAAATATTTAACGACATTACCAGAATACCAATAGACGCTGGCACCGCTTGCTTAATCAAGAGTTTGCTTATGGTTTCTGTTCCTAAATTGGAGGATTGACTTGTTTGCATTACGCCTTAACCGTTGTTTCTGACCATTGATTAATCCAATCTGACAATAATTTAACCCAACTAGCATCTGTATTTAAACAAGGTACTGTCGTAAAATCCTTACCGCCTAATTCGTGGAAAATCTCTTCTCCTTCCATTGCTATTTCTTCTAAAGTCTCCAAACAATCACTAACAAAAGCAGGCGTTACAATTGCCATACTTTTGATTCCTTTTTTACCTAATCGCTCAATCGTACGATCAGTATAAGGTTGCAACCATGGGTCAAAACCTAGTCTAGATTGAAATGATGTCGAGTAGCTATTGTCTTCCAATCCTAAATACTCTCCCACCAAACGCGTGACTTCTTTACATTGATGTCTATAGCAAAACTCATGCGCTTTACTTGCAGTTTCGCAACAGCTTCCATCGATTTTGCAATGACTTTTAGTAATATCGCTTTTTCTAATGTGACGTTCTGGTACACCGTGGTAAGAAAACAACAAATGTTCGTAATCTTTACCTTGCAAATGCCCTTTAACAGACTCGGCTAGAACTTTAATATACTCAGGTTTATTATAAAAAGCAGGTAAACTATCTATTTTTAGATTCGGAAAATTAGCCTGTCTAACCTCTTCAGCTAAAACCAAAATAGTCTCTGTAGTTGCCATCGCAAATTGAGGATATAATGGAATTATAAAGACTTCCTCAACACCTTTATCCACTAATTCTTGTAAACCTTTTTTAATAGTCATACTTCCATAACGCATCGCTAAAGCTATTGGTAACTCCGTATGTTTTTGAACTGCCTCTTGTAGCCGTTCTGACAATACAATTAACGGAGATCCTTCTTCCCACCAAATTTTCTTGTAGGCCTTAGCACTTTGTTTTGGTCTTGTATTTAGTATAATACCTTTTACTAGTAAGGTTCTAGCCCAAAGCGGAACGTCAATAACGCGTTCGTCCATTAAAAATTCGCCTAAATATTTTTTTACATCTTTTGGTTCTGGACTTTCTGGAGAACCAAGATTAACAAGCAGTACGCCTTTTCTCATGTGTGTTTCTTTTTCAAAAACAAAAATACAACACTAAATTTTATTATGAATACAAATTGAAGTGTAGACGATACTAAATTCCTATTAATATATAGCCAAAGTCTTTTAAATAAAGTTTAGTTTAATATATTTACAGATAGATACCCTTAATTTATATGAAAAACCACTTTCTCACATTCTTCTGTGTAATTTCTTTTGTCTCATTTTCTCAGAACAAAAACAAAGAACAAAGTTTACTCTGGGAGATTTCTGGTAACAATCTTGATAAACCTTCTTACATTTATGGCACAATGCACGTCAGTGCAAAAGTTGCTTTTAGATTAGACGATGTATTTTTTGAAGCTTTAGAAAATAGCGAGAGTATCGCATTGGAGTCCGACCCTTCTACATGGCTAGCATTTAATTACGAAACCACAACGTTAGCACCCCAAAATTACTCACAGGCTTACGATAAAAACTTTTACTCTAGTCTATTTGGCTTAGAACACCCAGAAGAAGTAGCGATTAGAGGAAGTATACGATCTGACAACAGAATGATTAATGGTTATCTATACAGAAAGGATGGTTATGCTGATAATTTTGAAGAAGAGACTTACTTGGATATGTTTATCTACCAAGCAGGTAAAAAGAAAAAGAAAAAAATTTATAGTTTAGAAGATATTGAGGAGTCCCGCTATCTAGTTTCAAAAGCACAACGTAATGCCAGAAAAAACAAAATTGACCCTTGGTTAACTAAACTATACGAAAAAGAAAACCCTTATTTAGTTCAAGAAAACACGTATAGAGATAGAAATCTAACACTTTTAGACTCTATAGGAGCTGCCTCAAACACAGAGTTTTTCCGAAAAAACATGTTGTACACACGTAATGCAAATATGGTACACGTTATGGATTCTTTAATGCAGTCTCAAACGGTATTTGCCGGAGTTGGAGCTGCACATTTACCTGGAAAAAAGGGCCTGTTAAAAATGTTAGAAAACAAAGGCTACACTGTAAAACCGTTAGTGTCCAAACAATCAAACGTCGCCCAAACTAAAAAAGAACATTTAGAGAACTATATTGCCCCATCAAAATTAAAAACAGCAAGCACACCTGATGGCTTTTTAACTCTAAAAACATTTACAGAGCTATACGAGTTTTATCATAGCGGTCAAAAATATTATATCTCGCCAGACATGACCAATGGTGCATACTTAACCATTAGTCGTTTTAACACCTTTGAATACCTACCAAGTGAAAAAGAAATCTCACTAGAGCGTTTAGATAATTTTTTATTCGAAGATATTCCAGGTGATATTATAAAAAAAGAAATACTAAAAACACCGTATCCGGGTATTAGCATATTAAATAAAACTAAAAAAGGAGATTATCAAAAATATCATATTTACAAAACACCGTTAGAGGTTGTTCTTATCAAATTTGCAGGACAAAAAGACTATGTTTTAAAAAACGAAGCTAGTATTTTTGATTCTATTACATTTAAAACACCAAGCAATGACTTTGAAACATTCACTTCTACTTATAACAAATACGAAGTTAATTTTCCAAAATACCACACCACGGATAACATCGAGAATGCTGGTCAAAAACTAATTCAAGGTAACATAGGAGAAGACTATTATTTCTTGAAAGAAGTCGCATTTAACGATGCCTTTTATATTGAAGAAGACAAATTTGAAGCCAAGTTTATAGTCACTAACTTTTTTAAAGATTTTGATATCGAAGATTCAGAAGGCAGCTATAACAACAATAAATACTATAGCTATGAAGGCATTGCCAAAAAGGATTCGACTACAACACAAAACATACATTTAAAAAGTATTGTAAAAGATGGTAGCTATTTTTTAATGGGCTATGTTGGACCCACAAAAACCAAAGCAGATGACTTTTTTAAAACATTTAAATTTAAGAAAGTAAAACAAGAAGGTTTTGAGAAAATAACAGATACTTCTCTACATTTTTCTGTAATAACCAATACAAAACCAATACCTCCTTACAACTCTTACGGTAGCAGAAACACAAAAGATTACGAAGAACAAATCAAACGCACCACTTACTACTCTAAAACAAATGAGCAAATTTTTATTACTAAACTAAAATTTCATGACTTACAGATGTATAAAAACGTTGATAGTTTATGGAACGACATTGACAGTGAAGTAAAATTATCGCAAGACATTGATGACTTTAACAAGTACATTATTGCCGACAAAAAGAAATACAAAAAAGAAGACCAATATGTTTACGAGTACACCTTAAAAGACTCGTTAAGCGCTAAGGCCATATTAGTAAAAAACATATTAAAAAAAGGAGCCCTCTTCGAAATTAAAAGTTTAACAGATACCATATCTCAACCATCACAATTTGTAACCAATTTCTATGACTCTTTTCAGCCGATAGACACACTGCTTGGTGAATCCGTTTTTAGCGATAAAACAGAACGCTTTTTTAAGGCACTGCGCGACAATGATAGTATTGTATTTAAAGCAAGAACTAAAATTAAGTTTAATAAATCTAACGCAAGTACGATGATTGACTTAATTAAAAACTTCGAATTCCCAGACAACAAGGAAGAATTCAAAACCTTTTTAATTTCTGAATTAGCCCAACTTGAAGACCCAAGAACTGATGCTTTTTTAAATACACTGTATGAAGAGTCGTATTCTGAACCAGACATTCAAAATACCATTTTAAGATCATTATTAAATAAGCCTACAAAAAAGTCATACAATACCTTTTTAACCTTACTTGATAAAGATTTACCATTAAGCGGCTCCATAAGCTCTATGTTTTACAACTACAAGGACTCTTTACAGCTTAAAAGAACGCTGTTTCCTGCCTTAATGGAATACACCTCTATTGAAGAGTACAGAGAACCAATTTACGAGTTATTAGCTCGATTAAAAGACAGTAGCATCATTAAGACCAAATCCTACAAAAAGTTTAAAAAACAGCTAATAACAGATGGTAAAATAGAAGTAAAACGTAGTTTAGGCTCTAAATCTTCCTATAATTACAGGACTTACAGTAGTTCTTTGTACGCTTTTGTAAAATTAATTTTCCCTTTCCGAAAAGAAATAAAAGCCAAAAACTTTTTTGACAAGTTATTAGATAGTGATAATGTATCCGCCTTAAGCACCTACTATATCTTACTAGAAGAAGCAGGAGAACCTATTCCTGAAAAATTAAAAGAAAAAACTATTGATGACTATAAAAACCAAGCGACATTAGTCGATAAGATGTATAGAAAAAAATTATACAAACCCTATTTAACCGAAAAAATAAGTCAGGAAATGTATGCTAAGTCAACACTTTTCAGAAACACAACCATAGAAAAAGAACGAGATTCGATTCACTTTTTAGGTAAAAAAGAATTTAATACAGATGATGATAAAAAAGGCGACATGTACTTTTACATGCTAGTTCAAAAAGAAGAAAAAGACGAAACAAAACGATTTTACTATGCAGGCTTTTTAAAACCGGAAAAACCAGGTAGACTACAAACAAAAATCTACTACGAATCTAGCTATAGCGGAGATTACATTGACGAAAACCAAGAAGAAGATCAATTAATAAAAGACGTCTTAGATCTAGTCATCCATAAAAACCGAAAACGACTGAACGAAGGAGGTTATTAAATAAAAAATGCGCTTAAGAAATTAAGCGCATTTTTTATTTAGATTGACTGTATATACTTTTTAGGCGTAATACCATACTTCTTTTTAAAAGCCGCAATAAAATGACTAGAGGTACTATAACCAACTTTCAAACCAACTTCATTTACATTATTACCACCTGTTTCCAATAGTTTTCTAGCAACCTCCATCTTATAATCCAATAAAAAACTAAAAACAGAATCGCCATAAATCTGCTTAAATCCTTCTTTTAGTTTCTTTAAAGGCAAGCTTATTTCTTCCGATAATTCTTGAAGCGTTGGTGGTTCTGATACTCTTGCGATAATTATATCCTTAGCTTTTTTAATTTTAGTCACATTGGTTTCATCTACTAAAAACGGGCACTGTTCGATATCTGCATCTTCACCTCTATTAAAATACAGGCTCAACAACTCGTAAGCCTTCCCTTTAAAATATAATGTTTTTATGGACGAATTAAGGTTATAATTCACAATTTGATTTAACGCAATAGCCATGGATGGCGAAATTTTTCCGTCTTTATAATACTTCTTGTCTTTATTATCACTGCTCAAAAAAGTAATATAATCCGCTTCTTGAGAAAACAAGCCATGAAATTTCTTGATGGATATTAAAACCGAAACCAACCAACAGTCTGGTTTAACCTCTAAATGAATTGGCAAATCACGTTGCGGATTATAAAGCAACAAAGACGTCTCTTCAGCAATGTTTAAAACATAACTCCCATTGTTAAAAATAAAGTCACTACCCCCTTTTAAACAAAAATGAAACTGAATAAAACTACTATCAATAAACCGTTCAACAGTTTGATTTTTAGCTGTTTCATTTTGATAAGTTAACACAAAAACACCTTCATCCACTTGCGTTTCAGCAAACGAACTTTTAGCGACATTTTTTAAAGAAGAAGACTGCTCCATAATTATATCTTATTTAGATTGGTTCTAAACAATTTGCTTTAAAACCTTTGTATTCACTACAAAAATATGATATTTATCATTGTCACGTTATTTTTACCCTTAAAAAACCACAAACGTTATTAAAAGTTCTTTTAGCGTTACTTTTTATAAAATATACAACATAAATTTGCCAACAATAAAGTCCCAGTCAGGTAAATGGAGCACTATCACATGTCAACAGGCACATATTTTTACGCCTTAGGTTTAAGTTATAAAAAAGCAGACGCAGATATTAGAGGTAAATTCAGTTTGGATGAAACGTCTAAATCAGCGCTTTTAAATCAAGCTAAGTCTAATGGTATACAAAGCCTAATCGTTACTTCAACTTGCAACCGTACAGAAATTTACGGATTTGCAGAACACCCCTATCAACTCATTCAACTATTGTGTGACAACACAAAAGGTACTGTTGATGAGTTTCAAAAATACGCTTACATCTATAAAAGTCAAGAAGCCATCACCCACTTATTTAGAGTCGGATCTGGTTTAGACAGTCAAATTTTAGGTGATTTTGAAATCATAGGTCAGCTTAAAAAAAGCACGATAGCCTCTAAAGAGCACGGATTACTAAATCCATTTATAGAGCGCTTAGTAAACTCTGTCATACAAGCAAGCAAACGAATAAAAACTGAAACCGAAATATCTTCAGGTGCCACAAGCGTTTCTTTTGCTTCTGTACAATACATTTTAAACACGATTGATAACGTTACAGATAAAAACATTTTACTATTCGGAACGGGTAAAATTGGTCGTAATACTTGCGAAAACTTAGTAAAACACACTAAAAATGAGCAAATAACATTAATAAACAGGACAAAAGGTAAAGCCGAAGCTGTCGCTGGTAAATTTAATTTAGTAGTTAAGGATTATGCTAACTTACAAGAAGAAATCAATCAAGCTGATATCCTAATTGTAGCCACTGGCGCGCAAAACCCAACGGTGGACAAGCAGTTAATCCAATCTACAAAAGACTTATTAATTTTAGATTTATCGATTCCTAAAAACGTAGACGAAAACGTAACAGACTTACCTAACGTCAAACGTATACATTTAGATGATTTATCACAAATTACAGACGAAACGTTAGAACGCAGAAAAAAACAAGTACCGTTAGCTGAAAGTATTATTGAAGATATTAAAGCTGAATTTATAGGTTGGTTAGAAACAAGAAAATTTGCGCCAACTATAAAAGCATTAAAACACAAACTACAAGGTTTTAAAAACGCTGAACTAGATACACAACGCAAGAAAATGGCTAACTTCAATGAAGAACAAGCCGAAATTATAAGTAACAAAATTATTCAAAAAATAACCAATCATTTCGCGCATCACTTAAAAGATGATGCTTTCTCAACCGACGAAAGTTTGGAACTAATCAAAAAAGTGTTTCACCTAGAAAACACCACAAAGCATGTCTAAAATAATTAGAATCGGAACGCGCGATAGCGCGTTAGCTTTATATCAAGCAAAAGCAGTACAAAGTCAATTAAAAGAATTAGGTCATCAAACTGTTTTGGTTCCCTTAAAATCTACAGGAGACATTGTACTAGACAAACCACTTCACGAATTAGGTATTACAGGTATTTTTACACGCACTTTAGACATCGCCATGTTAAATGGAGATATCGATATTGCTGTACATTCCTTTAAAGATGTGCCTACTCAATTACCAACTGGAATTGTCCAAGCTGCTGTTGTTAAACGTGGTAATTTTAAAGACACACTAGTGTTTAAAAATAACGAAGAATTTTTAGGTTCAAGAGAAGCCGTTATCGCAACTGGAAGTTTACGCAGACGCGCACAATGGTTAAATCGCTTTCCAACACACACGTTGATAGACTTAAGAGGAAACGTAAATACTAGATTACAAAAACTAGAAGATAGTGATTGGAATGGTGCTATTTTTGCTGCTGCTGGTATTGGTCGTTTAGATATTAGACCCGAAGATGCTGTAAATTTAGACTGGATGATTCCTGCTCCTGCGCAAGGGACAATTATGGTTGCAGCTTTAGCTGACGACGTCGAAACTCTTGAGATCTTAGCTGAAATCAATCACAAGGAAACTGAGATTTGCACAAAAATCGAACGTGATTTTTTAAGAAAACTAGAAGGTGGTTGTACAGCTCCAATTGGTGCTTTAGCTTTTATTAAAGATGAAGAAGTAACGTTTGAAGGTATATTATTAAGTAAAGACGGGACTAAAAAAATACAAGTAAAACGCGTCAAAGCATTAAACGAACATCATGATATTGCAGAATGGTGTGCTAATTACATATTAGAGCGTGGTGGTAATCGTTTAATGGACGAACTTCAAGAGTCTCATATAAAAACAAATATTTACTCTACAAAATCATTAACAGAGGATCAACGTTTTTTGTTTAACGAAAAAGTAAAATCGGAAAGCTCGGACTTTGTAAAGATTAGTTTAAATAGAATTCATCCAAGATTTCTTAAAAACGAAATTCAAAATGTAGTCATTACTAGTCAAAATGCTGTAGACGCTTTATTGACAAACTACTCAGCTATCGAACTTCAGTTTAAAAACATTTATTGTGTTGGACGTCGTACTAAAAAAATGATCGAAAACCGCATAGGAAAAGTGCTACACACGGAGAAAAACGCAAAGAAACTAGCAGACTATTTAGTTGATCACATGGAAGGTTCAGAAGTTACTTATTTTTGTAGTGATGTACGATTGGATGATTTACCTAAAATTCTTGCAGAAAACAATATAACCATTAACGAAGTAGAAGCTTATCAAACTAAACTGGATAGTATTGAACTTCCAGAAAGTGTTGAAGGCGTAATGTTTTACAGTCCATCAACGGTACAGAGTTATAAAAAAGAAAATGATGCCAATGGTATTGCATTCTGTATTGGCGAAACAACAGCAAAAGAAGCTAGTAAGCATTTTGATGATATCCGCATTGCTAAAGTACCAACAGTTGAAAGTGTTATTGAACTGGTAAACGACTATTATGTATAGCAAATAAGGTCCTTGCAGAAAACATTAGTAAAACAGTAACCTTTTATCACAGACAGATTACTCTCTAGCTAAAAAGAGAGAATCACCATTGACAACCAAAAAACAAGTTGAATTTAAATAAATTCTCGTCTTCTCGGGAATATCAAAAAGCTATGTTGAAAAACAATTTATTTTTAAGAGCATTAAAAGGAGAAACAGTAGATCGTCCACCAGTTTGGATGATGCGTCAAGCAGGTCGTTATCTTCCAGAATTTATGGAGATAAAAGCTAAGTATGATTTTTTTACACGTTGCCAAACACCTGAGTTAGCAAGTGAAATCACGATACAACCCATTCGTCGTTTTGGTATGGATGCTGCCATCTTATTTTGCGATATTTTAGTAATTCCACAAGCTATGAATATTGAGGTGCAAATGAAGCCGAATTTTGGGCCTTATTTACCAAATCCTATTCGTAACCAAAAAGACGTGGACAATGTTATTGTTCCCGATGTAAAAGAAAGTCTTAGTTACGTCTATGAAGCTATAAAAATGACAAAAGAGAAACTAAATGACGATATTCCGTTAATTGGTTTCGCAGGTTCTCCTTGGACTATCCTTTGTTATTGCGTACAAGGTCAAGGTTCTAAAAACTTTGATAAAGCAAAAGAATTTTGTTTTACAAACCCGATAGCAGCACATAATTTATTACAAAAAATCACAGATACTACTATTGCTTACTTAAAAGAGAAAGTAAAAGCAGGTGTTAATGCTGTTCAAGTGTTTGACTCTTGGGGAGGTATGTTATCTCCTGTAGATTATCAAGAATTTTCTTGGAAATACATTCAACAAATCATTGATGCATTAAAAGATGACGCGCCGGTTATTGCTTTTGGTAAAGGCTGCTGGTTTGCTCTAGACAAAATGGCTAAATCAGGTGCAGCTGCATTAGGTGTAGACTGGACGTGTTCTGCTCAAAATGCACGTTATTTAACTGGAGGAAATATTACACTACAAGGTAATTTTGACCCTACTCGTTTATTTTCGCCGCCAGCGCAAATTAAGACAATGGTACACCAAATGATTAACGAGTTTGGAAAAGATAAATATATTGTAAATTTAGGACATGGTATTTTACCAAACATACCTATAGAAAATGCAAAAGCATTTATTGACGCTGTAAAAGAGTATAAAGCCTAAAATAAAACCACTAGGTTTTGTTTAATTCAAATATGACACAAAACATAATAAAAGGACTAAACGGTTATTCTGGAGCTTTAGCTTTAATCTCAAAGTTGAAGCTTTGGAAATACTTTTTCATCCCTATTATTATTAGCGTAATTGTAGGTTCGACAATTGCTTTTGCAGCTTATAGACTATCAGATAACATTGGTCGCTTTATAGCCAAAATATGGTTTTGGGATTGGGGAAAAGGGGCTTTTACAGCTTTTTCCACCGTAATTGGTGTTATCATCATCATAGTCATAGGTCTCATTTTATACAAGCACATTGTAATGGCTTTATCTGCGCCATTTATGAGTCCTGTTTCAGAAAAAATAGAATCCCATTTAACAGGTGTTGCTAAACATAACCACAGAAAGACCTCATTTCAAGAACAACTTTGGAGAGGGATTAGAATAAATATCAGAAACTTAATACGCGAATTACTAATTACAATTCCGATTTTACTACTAAAATTTATACCTGTCGTTAATATCTTCTCTACGATACTACTCTTTTGCGTACAAGGCTATTACGCTGGCTTTGGTAATATGGATTACACCCTAGAGCGTCATTACAATTACAAAGACAGTATAAATTTTGTAAGAAAAAACAGAGGAGTAGCTATCGGAAATGGACTTGTTTTTACGTTGTTTTTATTAATACCTTTTATAGGTGTCATTCTAGCCTTACCTTTAAGTGTAACCGCTGCTTCTTTAAGTACCGTAAAATTATTAAAAAACGATAATCAAATTACAGTTTAATGATTTTGCAATTCGACGATTTCGATATTACTCCAATCAATACTAACGATGCTTGGGCGTTATGTGATTTAATGATCACAAATTCAGATCGTTTTAAACGTTTTTTTCCAGGGACATTAAAAGACAATCTAAACCCCACACTATCGCAGTTATTTGTTGAAAAGAAATTAAAACAGTTTCAGAAAAAAGAAGAATTCCTTTTCACCTTAAAGGTCTCTCAAACCAGTAAATTAATAGGATTAATCTATATAAAAGCACTAGACTGGTCCATAAACCAAGGAGAATTTGCCTATTGTATTGATTATAATTACAAAGGGCAAGGGATTATATCAAAAGCCATAACCGCATTATCAAACTATGCTTTTACTTCTTTGGATTTGAAAACACTTCAAATTATTGCACATAAAGATAATTTACCAAGTGTAAATGTTGCTACAAACAATGGTTTTCAATGGATTAAAACTTTGAAAAATGAATGTACTCCCACTGATGACAACCCATTAGATATGGAGTTATATGAATTACATAACCTGTAAGGTTTACAAAACCTGACAGGTTTGAACAACATGACCATGAGCTTAGAAAAAATAGAACAAGACCAATACTATCACATTTATAATCGAGGAATTGATAGCGGAGTTATCTTTAAAAACAACGATAACATGTCTTATTTTTTAGATTTACTTAAAAAGCACCTTTCAACTAAAGTAGACATTATAGCCTATTGCTTAATGACTAACCATTTTCATTTAGTGGTTAAAATAAAATCCGAGGAAAAAATCGCTTCTCAAGCATTTTCAAACCTATTTAATGCCTATTCAGAAGCATACAACAAACAAAATAACAGGACAGGATCTTTATTTGAAAGACCTTTTAATCGCGTTAAAATTAAAGATGAAGATTACTTAAAAACTTTAATTCTATACGTTCACAAAAACCCTGAAGCACATCAAGTTACAAAACAATTTGACACATACGCTTTCTCTTCTTTCAACGAATACCTTAATGATGGCAAAATTATTTCAGATAATAAAAAGTATATCTTAAGTTTGTTTAATGACACCGAAAACTTTATCAAAGCACATCATACAATAAATAAAAAAGACCTATCAGATTTTAAAAACCTTACAGGTATAACCATTAAATATAATTTAGACATCAAAGATAAATTTTTCAAATACATACAGCAACTACAAGATCAAATTACAGCTGGTCTAGAAAAAATAGACGGAAAAGCCACTTTCCAAGAAGACGTTTGGGAACGCCCAGAAGGCGGTGGAGGACGAACACGAGTTATCGAAAATGGAAACGTTTTTGAAAAAGGAGGTGTTAATATTTCTGGGGTTCATGGTAAATTACCAGACAGCATGCAAAAATATTTTGGTGTTGAAGATGCCGATTTTTTTGCCTGTGGATTAAGTTTAGTTTTACATCCTACAAATCCAATGGTTCCAACAGTGCATGCTAATTGGCGCTATTTTGAAATGTATGACAAAGACGGAAACATCGTAGATCAATGGTTTGGTGGTGGACAAGATTTGACCCCTTATTATTTATTTGATGAGGACGCAACACATTTCCATCAAACCTGTAAGACGGCTTGCGACAAACATAATCCAGAATTTTATCCAAAATACAAAGCACGTTGCGACGACTATTTTTACAATACACATCGTAATGAAGGTCGTGGTATTGGAGGGCTATTCTTTGATTATTGTAAAGCTACTGAAGACATGAGCATGCAAAACTGGTACGATTATGTTACCGAAGTTGGCGATAGTTTTCTAGAAGCTTATGTCCCTATAGTCGAAAAAAGAAAAAACTTAGACTACACAAAAACACAACGCGATTGGCAGGAAATACGTCGTGGGCGCTACGTAGAATTCAATCTAGTGCATGATAAAGGCACCCTTTTTGGATTAAAAACCAATGGACGCATCGAAAGTATTTTAATGAGCCTACCACCTCATGTCCAATGGGTTTACGATCATCAACCAGAAGCTGGTAGTGAAGAAGAACGCTTAATAAACATTTTACAAAATCCTAAAGACTGGGTATAACTATGAAATTATTCAAACGTATATTTTTAATTATAAACTGGAAAACATTTGTAATTACAGGTTTAGCCATTGCATCCACCGCATTTTGTATTCATTATCAAATCAAAGCGGACTTCCCGTTAACGCTTATCGGGACAGCCATTGTATTTCCTATTGTATTTTCAATTGGAGGTGCTTACAAACGTCGTGAAGTTGCTTTAGACGAGTATGGATCGATCAAAGCACATGGTCGCGCCCTGTATTTTGCCGTATCCCATTGGCTGGAGAATCCTCCCGAAGCTCTTAAAACAGAAATCAAAACCAATCTTGAAAATTTATTAAATTCTTTAACGGAGGTTTTTACAAATCCGGTTGACGAATTAGAAACCACCGAGAAAAAGGTATACGAAAACTTCAACACCATTTCTCTTTTTATAAAAACGTTAAGATCTCATGGTTTACCTTCTGGTGAAGCCTCAAGATCTAACCAATTCTTAAGCAAAATGATGATTTCTTTTGAGCGTATAAAACACATTTACCAATACCGTACACCACGCACGCTTCGCACCTATAGTGATATTTTTATTATTGCTTTACCTATCATTTACGGACCTCATTTTGCGCACAGTGTAACCAGTTATAGTTACGGTCTACAATACGCTGTACCAATCATGTTTAGTGTTATACTAGTAGCTTTAGATAATATTCAATCACATTTAGAAAATCCATTTGATCAACAAGGTGAAGATGATGTCCATATTAATGTTGAGAAATTTATTCGCAATTTAGACTAGTTGTTTTAAATCCATTATGACATGAATTGTTACTGCGGAAATAACAAAAGCTATAAAGCATGCTGTGAAGTGTTTCATTTAAACGGTGGAAAAACGGAAACAGCACAACAACTTATGCGCTCTAGATATAGTGCTTTTGTATTAGCAAATGGTGATTATTTAATGTCAACCCACCATAAGTCAACAAGACCAAGCTCAGAAAAGAAAGCCATCGTCAAATGGGCAACATCCGTAGAGTGGATTAAATTAGATATACAAGATACGACCAAAGGCTTGGAAAATGACAATGAAGGCACAGTGACATTTAGCGCCTATTTTTATGAAAGTGGCACCATGGATGTCATCCATGAAAAGTCAGCTTTTGTACAAGAAAACAACCATTGGTTTTACCTAGGCTATGCCAAAGACTAATATATTATTTCCAGATAGTCACCTCCTTAGTTGTTTTTCTAAACGCATTGTATACATGAAACAATCTCGCTTTTAAAAGCAATTGCCGCCCTTCAAAATGCCTAGTATAAAACAACTTATTTCGCCCCATATGTTTTCTCCAATTATTTTGGAACACTAAAGCATTCTTCTTTTTGCCACCAAACAGCTCTGGTACTGGGTAAAAATTCTCAATATTCAATCGTCGTCTAAACACACTCGTTTTAATTATCAAATATCTTGGAGACGCTATAGGGTCTAATAATTCGCTTAAAGCGGAAGAAAACAAAGTATTCTCATACGTGCTACCTCCAATTAAATTGCATATAACGTCTCGACTTCCCACTTTGGCAGCAGCTACAAAAAGTTCATCTTTACTAGTTGTTAGATGCCCTAAATCGGATAATGAGTCCACAATTGTTTCACCCATTTTCTGAATCGTTTTATACAAAGAACCATAACGAATGTATAGCGCTATTGCTTTGTACAATTTACGTCCAAAAGAAATTAAGAAATACACTAAAAACGAATATATAAAATACGTCAGTCCGCGCTGTAAAATCACATTAAATCCTTTGATGATATACTCGAAATAGAATAATAAGATTGAAAAGAACAATTCGATTGTAAAAAAACGCACCACATCAAAATAATAGATTTGTTTTTGCTTTTTAAAAGGCAATTCACTTAAATCAAAAATTTGTACTTGTTTACCAAGAGCCGTTCCATTTCCTATAGAATCTTGCCATTTTTTAGTAATTGAAGCCCTATTGGTTGCTCTATTTAAAGTTGCCGCATTTAGCTGTTCTATATCGGCCTCTAAAAATTCCTCAGGAATGTCTAAGCGATCAATTCCATTAGATATATAAGGAATACTATTAGTCGCCACACCCACAAAGGCTTCAAAACGACGCCTTAAAGTTTCGATATCCTTTCCTCCTGTTTTAGAGGTACTATCCACACAAGCCAAATGCCATATATTTCCCGTTTTATCCAATTGTTTCGGGTTTTTTCTAATGGCTCGGCCTCGCATTTGGTTAGAAGACACAAACGATCCAATAAACGATGCTAAAATCAAACTATTAATGGAAGGCGCATCCCAACCTTCACCTAATAACGATTTTGTACCCACTAACACTTTAATAGCTCCGTTTTCAAATAGCGTAGTCATGATACTAACAATACCATTTTTAGTCTTTGTTTTGGATGACACTATAAGAAACTGAGTATCGACCTCCAAAGGCGTAAATGAAAAGGAGTCTACGTTTTCAATAGCTCCAAAAGCATTACGAATCGATTCATGAATAATTACCATACTCCCTGTCAACACCGCTAATGCCTCCGTATCAGGAAAACGACAACGCAAATGTTGAAAAATAGTAATAACACCAATTTTATTAATTGTGTTAAGTTCCGATTCTGGTGTCGTTAAAAATTCTTTTCTAATATAATCCGTTAAAATAACACACCTTAAATCTGACTGTAAACTCTTACGCTCCGCATCCACAATTGTGATGATACTTTTAAGTTTACTCGGACTATTAGTTAATGAACGATACAACAAGTCTTCACCTAAAAAATTGACTCTTTTTTTATCGAAAACATGTAATCGCCTTAGCTTTTTTTCTAAATTTAAAAGGTAAGGTTCCTGTGCTATTAACTGCTCCCGATCTTTTACTAATAGGTTTTGAAATAAAATTTCTAACCAATCTAAATGCAATTCAGGAAAATTAATGGTTTCACTTTTACTAAAACCTAGCGTCCTTAATTTAGACTGTTCAATAGCCACTCCACAAGCATTCAAAAAGATAAGTAATGCTGAAAAATATTCAGTATTACCATATAATTCATCTAAATAGGCTTCTGTGTTTTCGTAAAAACGATGCTGTGTAATAAACGTGATAAACGTTTCGTCTTTGACCAATTCATCTTTAAATCCTGCTATTTTTTGTCTATACTCGTAAATTAAATTAATCTCTAACGCTTCTGGTTTAGAAAAATACACAAAATCTTGATGTGGACATAAGTCCGTTTCTTTTACTAAATCAGGAACTGCAATTTCATCATCTATTTCGCCACAAAGGCTAAAATACTTTGCTACTTCTCTCCTATCACTATCATAAGGCGGCGTAGCTGTTAAGGCTACAACAAAAAAAGGTTTACTA
Source organism: Psychroserpens sp. NJDZ02 (assembly GCF_004843725.1). Classification (NCBI taxonomy): domain Bacteria; kingdom Pseudomonadati; phylum Bacteroidota; class Flavobacteriia; order Flavobacteriales; family Flavobacteriaceae; genus Psychroserpens; species Psychroserpens sp. NJDZ02. The sequence continues at coordinate 1,488,258 of NZ_CP039451.1, forward strand.
TTTTTTAATTCGAATAAACAGGTCCACCACGCATTTTTTAAATGGTGTGCTTCATCCAAAACCAATGTTTCAATATTATGCTTTTTAAAAAAATTGAGATAGTCGGCTTTGTTTTCAAAAGATTTATAAAAAGCATGCAACGATTGGTAGGTAATAAAAGTAACCTCACTAGGTGCTTTGACATCAAAAGAGAAAGCTTTAAATCCACTATCTGTAGTAAAAAAGGACTGCAATCGATCTTCCCATTGCTCTCTAATGGTAAGTGTAGGTGCTAAAACCAAAGTTTTTTTACCCAATTGTCGCATGATCTCAATACCTAGAATGGTTTTTCCAGAACCTGGAGGTGCAATCACATGAAAATGACGGTCAGAAATATGGCTATCAAAATGTTTCAAAAGCTTTGCTTGGTAGCTTCTCCAAGGGAAAATAAATTGTAAACTAGACCACGTTTTGCTCAATAGAAATAGGGATTATTGATTAACTTTGTTTTTGATAAAAGTAAACATTATCAGGAATTTTATACAAAAATTATGTACCCAATTAAGAGAAATAGAAGATTAAGAACAAACGAAGCTATTAGAAGCTTAGTTAGAGAAACGATTATCTCTCCAAACGATTTTTTAGTACCACTTTTTGTGGTTGAAGGAAAAGGCATCAAAGAAGAAATTGCTTCCATGCCCAATTACTATAGGTATAGCTTAGATTTATTAGAAAATGAAGTCAAAGCACTTTGGACACTAGGTTTGAAATCGGTTTTACTATTTGTAAAAGTACCAGACAATTTAAAAGACAATAAAGGGACTGAGGCTATAAATCCAAAAGGACTAATGCAACGCGCCATTAAAGCAGTTAAAAATGCGTGCCCTGATATGCTAGTAATGACCGATGTGGCACTAGACCCATACTCTGCTTACGGGCATGATGGCATTATAGAAAACGGAACCGTGTTAAATGACGAGAGCGTAGAAGTATTAACAGAAATGAGTGTTTCTCATATTGAAGCTGGTGCTGATTTTGTAGCCCCAAGCGACATGATGGATGGTCGTATTTTATCTATCCGTGAAGCTTTTGAAGACGAAGGATATACAGATGCGGGAATCATGAGTTATTCTGCTAAATATGCGTCTGCTTTTTATGGTCCTTTTCGTGATGCTTTAGACTCTGCTCCTGTAGATGCACAAGATATTCCAAAAGACAAAAAAACGTACCAGATGGATTACGCTAATCGTTTTGAGGCGTTACGCGAAACAGAAATGGATATAGATGAAGGTGCAGATATCGTCATGGTAAAACCAGGATTGTGTTATTTAGATATTGTACGAGAAATTAAAAATGAAGTCGATGTACCCGTTGCAGTATATCAAGTTTCTGGAGAATACGCTATGCTTAAGGCTGCTGCCGAAAAAGGTTGGCTAGATCATGATGCTGTTATGATGGAGCAAATTACAGCTATAAAACGTGCTGGTGCAGACATCATTGCTAGTTATTTTGCTAAAGATGTTGTTAAGCTAATTTCATAAAAAACAAAAAAGGGTTTAATAGATAAATACTATTAGACCCTTTTTTTATGCTTTTACTTTTCTAATCAAAAAAAAGAATCTTCACCTAAGTCTAATCCCCAATTTATTCCAAGTATCGTCACTAAATTGTTATCCGATGGGAAGTCTTTTCCAAAACCTCCTGTCACACTTATATTATTATTGACTTGATACGTGATATTCCCAACAGATCTAAATTGCTCGCTATCTATGGATCGCATAAGATACTCATAAGAAAATTTAAGTTTCTTTAGTTCTAATTCTACTTTACCTCCATAATCCCAAAAATATTGATTGCTATACAACCCAGCGTTATCTATATTAAATCCGTCATCAACATATTTTCCGATTCCATAAAAATGCAAATAACTTTGACTGTTAAGCTGTACTGCAACATCCGCCGTTAACCAAGCACCAAAACGGTTTGCTGTAGCTGTATTCACCTCATTCTCTTTAAACAAAACACTATAACCAATTGCTCCGTCTAATCTAAAAACAGGTTTAACTGTCTTTGGATTGGTCACAAAGTTTTTAATGTTTTCGCAACGATCTTCAAAATAACTACTAACAATGTCTCCTTTAGTAATCTTTAGCCTATCCATACCTGATAATATATTTACACCTCTGATAGCTAAAGCATCAGGATCATCTGGCACTTGTTCGTCTAAAATTCTATCTAAAAAATCTTGTGCTAAACTTTCATATTTTGCTTTTAATTCTAAATCTGTTTCTAAAGCGTTACAACTTCCACTTCCTGGGAAATTAATATTTTCACCTGCTAAAAACTCTTCAAACAATTTATTTAATGGACGCTGCACCCCATTGTCAATTTGCTGGATTGCCTCTTGTATTTTATCTAATCGTTTAGTGTTATAAAACTGTAAAATAGTTGTTCTGTACCCTATTGCCAACGTCTTTTTCTCGGCCTCAAAACCACTAAATTGTTTATCGATATAACCTACTGAAAATGACGAATTAGTTTTTAAACCTATAAACGGATCAATATATGTTTTACCATTATCATTTGTATTTAAACCTCTATAATTTTGATAAGAACGGTCAACCTCGAAGTCAATCAACCAATACGGATTAACTTCTACCGCTATATTTGTATTTGAAAATCCATTGGACAAATACAACCCTAAGGCTTTTAAATTATCTGGTGTATTGATTTGCGTAGGCGTTTCTCCTAACAAACTAAATGCAGGATTGGTTGTACTTTCAAAATTAAAATCGTTGACAGATACGTTGTCTTGTGCGAAAGAAAAAGCACTAACAAAAAAAAGCAAAAACTTAAAATATCTATTATTACACATCTGGAATCAATTTAAAATTATACAAGAGCGACCTTTACCCTCTTTGTGATACTAAATGTTTCATCTTCAAGTGTCCCTAAATCGAATTCCTCTGTATCAGTCTCGAATTTTGATACAAAATCTACCGTTTTTAACCCATCATTTATCGCATACTTAACAGTCGATACTTTTACTATAGACTCCTTTAAATTGATTGCGTCGACAATATAATTTGTTCTAATTTTTATAATAGGTCTTTTTTGTAATCGAGATTTTTCGACTATTGCGGTAAACCTATTATTATCCTCTAATTGTACATCAATTTTTCGCCAACGTCTAGGCGTATCTTCATGATAAATAGTAACAAATATTTTGCTAGAACCATCTAAAAGTGCATCGCTAGAAATTTGCGCACCAATAGTCAGTTTTTGATTATCTAATTTGGCTTCAAAAGTATCCATGTTCAGTGTTTTTTTTAAGTCAAACTATCAATCAGTAGTGTAAGGGAATAATTATAATCAACAAGTTAAAAAAAATATAGCTATTTTTACAGAAACTAGATATAATTAATGGCTTTACTACTCTTTTACGGAACGATCTCAATCTTTTTTTCATTTTTATGCTCCATTCTTGAAGCAGTACTTTTAAGTGTAACCCCAACATTTATCAATCTTAAAAAGAAAGAAGGCAAATCATTTGCTACCAATTTAGAAGAACTAAAAAAAGATGTCGACAGACCTTTAATTGCTATTCTTACTTTAAATACAATTGCACATACTGTAGGCGCTATTTTAGTCGGTAAAGAAGCAGAAGGACTTTACGGAAACGGTGATGGTTATGGCGTATTTATAGTATCTGCAGTAATGACACTTTTAATTTTAGTAGCTTCAGAAATTATACCAAAAACAATTGGAGCAACGTACTGGAAAAGCTTAGCGGGTTTTACTACAACCGCACTAAATATTTTAATATTTCCTTTAAAATGGACTGGATTATTATGGTTAATGCAATTAACTACAAAACTTATTGGAGGCAAAGGACATGGTAGTGTTTTAAGTCGTGAAGGCTTTTTAGTAATGGCCGATATGGCTCATGACGAAGGTGTTTTTGAAGGTAATGAAAGTAAAATCATTAAAAACTTATTAACTTTTAAAGAAGTTTTTGCTAAAAATGTGATGACACCACGTACCGTAATGAAATCTGAAAATGAAGAGACTACTGTTGAAGATTTTTTTAACAGAAACATGAACCTTAGATTTTCCAGAATTCCTGTGTACTCAGAAACCGAAGACAACATTAAAGGATTAGTTTTAAAAGACGAGATTTTTAAAGAAATGGCTTTAGGGAATGGTTCTAAAAAATTAGTAGAACTTAAAAGAGATATTATAATTGTAGATCGAAACTTACCAATACCAACCCTATTTGAGCAACTTGTAGAAACTAGAAACCACATGGCTTTGGTTGTTGACGAATACGGAAGTGTTAGCGGAATTGTAACCATGGAGGACGTAATTGAAACCCTTTTAGGTATGGAAATTATGGATGAGAGTGACAACGTTAGTGACTTACAAAGTTTGGCACGAAAAAGTTGGGAGTCGCGCGCTAAGAAACTAGGAATTATAGACGAAAATAATCCAGAAAAATAATGGAAGACTGCATTATCCAATCACCTTTAGGTTTTACTAAAATAACTGGTGATATAAATGGTATTGCAGGCGTCACGGTTTTAAATTCTGAAGCATCAATTACTCAGACCATACCAAAGGTTTTGGAAACCTGTGTACTTCAATTAAATGAATATTTTGAAGGATCACGAACGGCATTCAACTTAAAGCTAAACCCTAAAGGCACTGACTTTCAGAACCGCGTTTGGGAAGCATTACAAACTATTCCTCATGGCAAAACAACGTCGTACCTCGCCCTTTCAAAACAATTAGGCGATGCCAAAGCTATTCGTGCAGTTGCTAATGCCAATGGTAAAAATCCATTATGGATCATTATTCCTTGCCACAGAGTTATTGGTAGCGATGGTAGCCTAACAGGCTATGCTGGAGGTTTATACCGTAAACAATGGCTAATAGATCACGAAAGCCCTTATAAACAAACCACTCTTTTTTAATGTACAAAGTTGCTACCGAATTTTTAACACGCTTTATAAAACCAGCAAACATCTATAAGTACGGATTTAACTGGTCTCCAATGTACAGACGTACGACTGCAAAAATAATCACAGTTAGTGACGATTTACATTACGTTAAAATCAGATTAAAACTGAATTGGAAAAATCGTAATTATGCAGGAACACTATTTGGAGGAAGCATGCTATCTGCAACAGATCCTATTTATATGATTCAGCTAATTCAGATACTGGGAAACGACTACGTGGTTTGGGACAAAGCCGTCACCGCAAAGTATAAACGTCCAGGCAAAGGCACTATTTATGGTGAGTTTATTTTTTCTGTTGAAGAAATTAAAGCCCTAAAAGCGCAACTAAAAACTGAGCAGCAAGTAGACCTTATAAAAACAATGCAATTAGTGAATACTAACGCTGAGGTTATTGCTGAATTTTCAAAAACACTTTATGTTGCTGATAAAGCGTACTACAAGAAAAAGCAAGCCCTAAGACGAGCTAAATAATTAGCTTTATTTTCATTATATTTAAATTCTAAACTAATTAAATAAAATGAAATTCATAAAAAAACTATTTAAAGTGCTTATTGTACTTTTTGCTTTACTAATCGCCACCCTTTATATTACAGATACCGATTACCTTATTAAAGCTGTACGCACCATTTATTTACGCGGACACACGACAGCCTTTTTAGACGATTACAAAAAGTTTGACAATCAAGTTATTGCCAACGGAACACCTCAACCTTGGCCAAATCATGCCGATTATAATTCTATAAAAGAAACCTCAACATTGCAAAAAGCGAACAAGGATTGGGAAACAGTTGCTTATGTTATAATAAAAAATGATAGTGTTTGGTTTGAAAACTATTATGGTGGCTATAACAAAGACTCTAAATCCAACTCATTTTCTATGGCTAAAAGCTATGTCTCTGGATTAATGGGAAAAGCAATTATGGATGGCTATATTAAAAGTTTAGACCAACCAGTTTGCGACTTCTTACCCGCTTTTTGCGATGGCGATGCGACTAAAATGACCGTTGGAGATTTATCAAGCATGGCCTCAGGTACAGATTGGGACGAAGCCTATTACTCTCCATTATCAATCACAACCCGTGCTTATTTTGACGATGATTTACAAAAAGTAATGAACGGACTTAAAGTCGTTACGGAACCAGGACAAGCCTTTAAATATGCGAGTGGAGATACACAAATGCTAGCCATGGTTATCGAAAAAGCAACAGGTAAAAAAATGTACGATTATTTAACTGAAAGCTTTTGGAAACCTTTAGGTAGCGAAAATCCAACGTTATGGCAAGTTGATAGTGCCGAGGATGATTTAGTCAAAGCCTATTGTTGTATTGCTAGTAATGCTAAAGATTTTGCGCGTTTTGGAAAACTATATAAAGACAACGGAAAATGGAATGGACAGCAAATATTAGACTCTGCTTTTGTTGCTAAATCTTTAAAACCTCGTTTTCCATCTAGTCCCGAATATGGCTATGGCTGGTGGTTAAAAAACCAAAACGGGAAAGACTTTTATATGATGCGAGGACACCTCGGACAATACGTTATCGTACAACCAGATGACAATATCATTATTGTACGTTTAGGCCATAAAAAATCACCCGATGCTGGTGTCGGCGTCTTTACCGATGATATCTCCCTGTATATTGATGAGGCTTATAAGATGTTGGATATGAAACCTTAATGTTTTTGTTTACCGCACTTATTATTTAATCATTTTTTTGAACAAAACTCAATCCATGATCTCTAAACTAAACCTAGAAAATATCTTATTTTTAGACATCGAAACCGTTCCAGAAACACACCATTTCTCTGAATTAGATAAAACCAAACAAGACCTTTGGGAGGCTAAATCACGCTACCAACGTAAGGAAGAATTTACTCCCGAAGAATTTTATGATCGTGCGGGAATTTGGGCAGAGTTTGGAAAAATAATATGTATTTCGGTGGGTTATTTTTCTATGCAAGATGATACTCGTTTATTCAGAACGACTTCTTTTCATGGAGAAGAACATAAACTATTAGTTGCGTTTAAAAACTTACTAATCTCTCATTTTAGTCAAGCAAAACACCTATTATGTGCCCATAACGGTAAAGAGTTTGATTTTCCATACATCGCTAGACGTATGATTATCCATAATATTGAACTGCCTAATAAACTAAATTTATTTGGCAAAAAACCATGGGAAATCTCGCATTTAGACACCATGGAACTATGGAAATTTGGTGACTACAAAACATATACGTCTTTAAAATTAATGACTAATGTCTTGGGCATTCCGTCGCCTAAAGATGATATTGATGGTAGTGAAGTCTACAAAACATATTACGAAGACAATGACATTAATCGCATTATCGTATACTGCGAAAAAGACACCATTGCAGTTGCCCAAATATTTTTACGTTTACGCGGCGAATCAATCTTAACAGATGATGAGATAATTCATATTTAACTCAAAAATATAGCAAATACAGACTATTTAATCGAAACTTATTTTTGATTAGAATATAAAAAAAAGACCCAGAATGCATGTTCTGGGTCTTTTCAATTAATAAATTATACTTACTATTGCTTAATAAACTTTTTAAGCTTTGTTTTTTCTCCTATATTTAATTGTAAGACATATATACCATCTTGCAATTTAGAGACATCAATTATATTAGTATATCGTCCTTGAAGCACCGTTTGCCCTAATATGTTTTTAACCTCATAGCTTTGTGCCTTAAACCCTACTAAACTTACATTAAGTTGTTGTTTTGTCGGATTAGGATAAATCTTAAATTGATTATCTAAAGTTTCGGTTACTCCCGAAGTAAAAGCACTAAAAGTTGCACTTGTTGCGCCTCCCACACAAAACGTTGTTGTTTCTGAACTAGCAAAAGAAGCGCCACTAGCTAAGACAACACTTCCATCTGTTAAAGTATAAGAACCATTACCATAGGAACAACAAATACCATCTCCATACGCATCATTGATGGTAAGTGAATAACAACCCACTGGTAGCTCTGTACTGACATTTAATGTAGAACCATCTGCTTGACTAGCGTAAGTACCTCCGGATGCCACTGGACTTCCAGAACCATCTGTAATCGTCCAGGACGTTTCTTCTGGATAGTTATCAAAAGTAATCGATAAATTAACCGCGGTATCGCTTGTACTAGCAGGATTTACAACTACAGTCCTTGACACTTGATTAGCGACATTACCAGCCGCATCACTAACATTATAATTTTTAGTATACGTACCAGCGACACTTGTATTAACCGTTCCTGTAATGCTTATACTAGCTGTCAAGTTTCCATCTACATCATCTGTAGCTGTTGCCCCTAATTCGTTATAAGTATCTCCAACCGTTAAATTAATGGTTGCACTTCCCGTTAAAGCAATTACTGGTTTAACCGTGTCTGCTGTTCCTGAAGTAATAGTAACCGTATAATCTTCCACCTCTCCGTAAGAGAACGCTTCACAAGATGTTGGCACAGCATTATACTTCATGGATACACGCATTCTGGTTGCCCCATTTATAGCTCCTGATGGCACTGTAAAAGTACCACTTACCGGCGTTGTCTTTGAAGCCGATTGTGTCCAAACTTGTTCTCCAGAATCTGAAAAGTCACCATCTTGGTTATAATCTATCCAAACAGAATACCCTTCAGAATAAGCAGTACCAGACCAAGTAGGAGTTACCGTTATAGTTGCGGAAGCCCCTTTAATTAAACTAGCAGAAATAGAAGTATGATCTGCATAACCTCCAGAAGTTCCTCCCGTTACATTATCAATACTTCCTAATTGAACTCTTGCAATGTACTCATCTGAAACACTATTACCATTAGAATCACAATAATTTAATGGCGCCGTTCCTGTTGTTGTTACATTACTATTTGCAGAACTTCCACTTCCGCCTGTTGTACAGTTTGCGACTACAGAAACAGCATAGGTTGTTCCACTAGCTAAACCCGAAGCAGTATACGTCGTTCCAGATACCGTATTGGCAGTAGTCCCGATTGTAATTGTATAATCATCAGCTCCAGAAACAGAACCCCAAGACACGGTAAAATTGTTATCTCCAATATTAGAAGACCCTAAATTTGAAGGCGCTGCTAATGCACAAGTTTGAACATATTCATCTCCTAATCCTACTGCATACCAAGCATTAGTAACTGCAATTTCTTCTGCCGAACCTGCTCCAAATAAATCTATAGCTGCCTGAATACCTCCAGTTCGCGCATCAGCATATTGAGAGCTTGATACTAAATAAACACTTTCCAATCTATACGCAATTGCTGAAGCTGCATCAATACCCACAGCACTAACACTATAAGCATCATTGTTATCATTTGTACCATTTTTTCCAACAGTCAAAATATAAAACCAATGATTTAAAACACCACTATTATAATGCACACCACCACTATCTCCTGATCCCGTGTACCAGTTTGTACCTAAATAAGTATCAGGTTGCCCATAATCGTTTGGATTTGATAATGATCTAATTGGCCCACCAATCTCTTCTGCTAACAACCAAGTATCCTTTGCAGGATCTGCATAATACTCAACACTTGCTGCCCAAATATCAGAAAACCCTTCATTCATTGCACCTGACTGATAAGAATAGGTAAGATTGGCTGTATTTTCACAGATGGCATGACCAATTTCATGAGCGGCAATATCTAACGATGTTAATGGGTCAAAACTAGTCCCATCACCATACGTCATTACACTCCCATTCCAAAAGGCATTATCCTGATTATCATAACCATATTCTACCAAATCAAAATGTACATAACTTTTTATAGCAGCACCATTATCATCATAACTATCTCTATTAAATGTTTGATAAAAATAATCATAGGTCTTCTCAGCACCCCAATGTGCATCAAGAGCAGCATTATCCTTGTTAGCGTTTGCGTGCTCTGCAGCTGTCCAGGAATTATCGTTATCTGTAAAATTTACAGCACTATTATAATTGATGCCCATATTCATATCATAAGTTTCAATCCCATTTCCTCTTGTCGTTTCTCTTAAAATATAATTTCCACCACTTAAAGTCGTTTCTATACTTTGATTTCCACTATAACGCGTTGCTGCATTACCAGTAACAAAAGGCGCTTCACTTACAGATTTGTTTTTACGAGTTCCCGAACTGTAATGATCTAAATGTTTAATAATTGAATCTGAATATAAAATGGCTCCAGAATGCGCATCTACATAAATATACGCCCTGCTAACTGGTTGCGTTGCATACACATCAAATTTATAAGCTAACCTAGCTTTTGATTTATTAATAACCTCTCCTGGAAAAACAACTAATTCGCCCTCAGGCTTTTTGTAGTTACCCATAATTTTAGCTTCGTCTGGAGACTCCCATAAGTAACGTGAAGCACCTACAGATAACACTGCTTTATCAAATGCTGCTTGCTTATTTAAAGTAGGAACAACTTTTAATTTCCCTGGTGAAAAAAGAGCCCCATTCAACAGCATTAAATTTCCGTTTTTAGCATGCGCTTTGTAAATCCCAAATTCAACTTTTACACCTTGAAAATACTGTTGGTATGTGTCATGCGTAAACCCCAATTGATCATTTTCTGTTTTAACTTTGACTAAAGCATCATCGGAGGTCAGACCAAGATTTGTAGTAATCAATTGCTTTGCGTCTTTTACATTGTGCTTTTCAAACGCATCTAGTTTAATAAATTTAGTTTGTCGTTTATTCTGGGCATAGATCCCAGTTGAGAACAACAGTGACATTAAGAATAAAATAATTTTGTGTTTCATAATAAAATAGATTAATTGGTTAATATTATTTTGATTACATATCAAAACTGTTTCTTTAAACTGACTCAAGTTCTCAAAACATCCAAAAAAAAAAAAAACACAAGAGACTCACTAACAGTGATTTATAATATGTATTTTTTACGATATTTTGGGAATAAAAAACAAAAAAGTCCAAAGTTTTCACTCTGGACTTTTTCAATAAATTAAGTTCAGGTACTGTATTGTTTATTCTTTAATAAACTTTTTAAGTTTTATTTTCTCTCCAATATTTAATTGTAAGACATACATACCACCTTGTAATTTAGAAACATCAATAGCACTTGTATATCGTCCTTCAAGCACCGTTTGTCCTAATAGGTTTTTAACCTCAAAACTTTGCGCTTCAAATCCTATTAAGCTAACATTAAGTTGTTGTTTTGCTGGATTAGGATACACCTTAAATTGAGAATCTAAAGTAGTGACTACACTATGAGCTGACGAACTAAAAGTAGCGCTTGCACCACCAACACAGAAAGATGTTGTTTCAGAACTTGTAAAAGAACTTCCGCTAACTAATACAGTTCCACCATCGGTTAAAGCGTAAGATCCATTTCCATAAGAACAGCAAATACCATCACCATAAGCGTCATTAATAGTTAAAGTATAACAGCCCGTTGGTAATTCCGCACTAACATTTAGAGTAGAACCATCTGCTTGACTAGCATAAGTACCTCCAGATGCCACTGTACTACCAGAACTATCAGCAATTGACCATGACGTTTCTTCTGGGTAGTTATCAAAAGTAATTGATAAATTAACATCTGTACTACCTGAGCTTGCAGCACTTACTACAATGCTTCTTGATTTTTGATTTGCTGCGTTACCTGCCGCATCACTAACATTATAATACCTAGTATATGTACCAGCAGAATTAGTATTGACTGTTCCTGTAATTACAATACTAGACGTTAAGTTTCCATCTACATTATCTGTCGCTGTTGCTCCTAATTCATTATAAGTATCTCCAACTGTTAAATTAATAGTTGTACTTCCCGTTAACGAAATTACAGGCTTAACTGCATCTGCAACTCCTGCTGTAATGTTTACAGTATAATCTTCTACTTCCCCATAAGAAAAAGCTTCACAAGATGTTGGTACACCATTATACTTCATAGAAACACGTAATCTTGTAGTTCCTGTTGTTGCACTTGTTGGCACAGTAAAGCTTCCACTTGCTACTGTTGCTGAAGACGCTGCTTTAGAAAAAACTTGCTCTCCAGAATCTGTAAAATCGCCATCATTATTATAATCAATCCAAACAGCATACCCTTCAGAATAAGCACTACCAGTCCATGCTGGCGTAATTGTAATTGTATTTGAAGATCCTTTTGTTAAGTTAGTAGACACACTTGTAAAATCAGAATATAACTGAGCTCCAGAAGCATTGTTAATAGATCCTACTTTTACGTTACTAATATATTCGTCATTCGCACTATTACCTTGAGAATCGCAATACTGTGTCCCTGTAGTACATGGCGTACATGAAGAACCTCCACAATCAACACCTGTTTCGTCACCATTTTGTATTCCATCTGTACACGTTGGAGTAGTCCCTACACTTCCACATTTATCAGACAACGCTAAAGTACGTCTTACACCACCTGCTTCTAAAACAGCACGCATACGTGTTTTTTGACCTTCAGTAAACAAGTTCATACAAGAATCGTTAGTATAATCCATGTAGTTTTGAACCATATCTGTAGAACTACAAGAGACTTGTCCAACTGGACAACCTCCATTAGAAGTTTGGTGCGTAGGTGTATCACTTACAAAATCATTCCCACAATTAGAATCTCCCCAAATGTGACGTAAGTTTAAATAATGTCCTACTTCATGCGTTGTTGTACGTCCTCCATCAAACGGAGCAGACACATTACCAACACGACCAAAATAGTTATACGCCATTACAACACCATCCGTTGCCGCACTACCTCCTGGGAACTGTGCATAACCTAAAATGGTACCCCCTTGACTTAACATTTGAGGGACCACCCACATATTTAAATACTCTGAAGTATCCCATGGGTTAACACCTCCTGTGGAGGTGCTTTTCATCGCATCTGATGTTCCCCAATCTTGTCTAGTGGTAGACTTTCTCGTAATACCTGTCGTTGCATTCCCATTTGGATCTACTGTTGATAAACAAAACTGAATTTGTGTATCTGCAGCTTGCGACCAACTGTTATCTGCATCTGGATTAGTACGTCTAAAATCTTCGTTTAAAACATCTAATTGAGACTGAATTTGTGCTTCACTGATATTTTCTGTACTATTTCTATATAATACATGAATAACTACCGGTATGGTAATTATACTTCCATCAACTCTTGCAGCCTGAGGTTGTGCCACTTTTTGTTGCGTGAAAGCTTCTATTTGATCCATTCTTTGTTGCAATGTTGGATCAAGTTGTTTTCTGTACTCTAAATTTTCCATTGACGAACAATTTCTTTCTTGCTGAGCAAAAAGGGAAAAGGTCAATAAAAAACTTAATACCGATAAAGTAATTGTTTTTTTCATACTAAATAGTTTAATGGATTAGATTAATATTTGTTAAATTCTCATGTAAATTATCAAAACTTTAACAATAAACAGCTTTAAATTTAACATATTTCGACTAACAACCGAATAATAAATAACATTCGCTTTTATGTGTGGTTACAGCCACAATCAATTGAAAGAAATTAATTACTTTTACTTAATATGGCTGATATTTTACTAAAAACAGATAGTCTATCTATTGACTTTAAAAACGAAGATTCTTTTAAAACAATAATTAATACTATTTCCTACACTATTAATAAAAATGAAATTGTTGGCATCGTTGGAGAATCAGGTTCTGGCAAATCCGTATCCTCTTTAGCTATTTTAGGTTTATTACCAAAACGTATTTCAAAAATTACGTCTGGAAGCATTATTTTTAATGACACCGATTTAACTAAGATAAATAATAAACAGTTTCAAAAGATTAGAGGGCAGCAAATTGCTATGATTTTTCAAGAACCAATGAGTTCTCTCAACCCTTCAATGACCTGTGGTAAGCAAGTTGAGGAAATTTTATTTCAGCATACATCACTGACTAAAAAAGAAATTGAAACAGAAACACTAACGCTACTTGAAAAAGTAAAATTACCAGACCCTACACGTGTTTACAAAGCTTATCCGCATGAAATCTCTGGAGGTCAAAAACAACGGGTTATGATCGCCATGGCTATTGCCTGCAAACCTCAACTACTTATTGCTGATGAGCCTACCACAGCATTAGATGTTACAGTACAAAAAGAAATAATTAGTCTACTAAAAGAGTTACAGGCAGAAACTAAAATGAGCATTATTTTTATAACGCATGATTTAAGCTTAATCTCCGAAATTGCTAATCGCATTTTAGTCATGTATAAAGGTGAAATTGTAGAGCAAAACACGGTAGACCATATATTTAAACATCCAGAACACAATTATACCAAAGCACTAATTTCGTCTAGACCATCTTTAGATGTGCGATTGAAAACGCTACCAACCATCGCCGATGTTTTAAATAATACTGTATCAACAGAAACAATTACTCCTCAGATGCGAAAAATTAAACACGACAAACTCTATGCATCACCCCCTTTATTACAAGTTATTAATCTTGAAAAGGAATACATCTCTAAATCTGGTTTTTTCGCTAAAGCAGAAACTTTTAAAGCTGTAAATAATGTCAGTTTTAATTTATATGAAGGAGAAACACTAGGGTTAGTTGGCGAGTCTGGTTGTGGAAAATCCACTTTAGGCAACGCCATATTGTTGTTAGACAAAGCCACAAAAGGTCAAATACTATATAAAGGGAAGGATATTACCAATCTAACAAAAGCTGAAACGATAGCCATTAGAAAAGATATACAGATTATTTTTCAAGATCCTTACGCCTCCCTAAACCCAAGAATCACCATTGGTAATGCTATTATGGAACCCATGACAGTCCATAATCTTTATTCGTCGGCACAGGAACGACAAGAAAAAGCAATAGAAATCTTAAACCGCGTAGGCTTAGACGAAACGGCTTTTAATAGATATCCACACGAGTTTTCTGGCGGACAAAGGCAACGTATTGGTATTGCACGTACTATTGCCTTACAACCTAAGTTAATTGTTTGTGACGAGTCCGTGTCTGCTTTGGACATTTCTGTACAAGCGCAAGTTTTAAACCTTTTAAATGAATTGAAAGATAATTTTGGATTCACATATATATTTATCTCTCATGACTTAGCAGTTGTAAAATACATGAGCGATCAATTACTAGTAATGAATCACGGACAAATTGAAGAATTAGACGATGCAGATATAATATACAACACGCCTAAAAAAGACTATACTAAAAAATTAATTGCTGCAATCCCAAAAGGATTATAACATAAATATTTTTTTAGTTAAATGCATAATGCTGTTAATAAAAGTAACAGTGTTTTTAAATCCGATTATAAAGTTTTTAAAAAACATAGTAGATTAGGTTTTAGGTTAATTTGAAACAAAAAAGCAATAAAAATAGATTAAGTCATGGGTGACTGTGGTTATTTTTAGTTGGTTAGGTTTGGGACTATAAACATACAACCTCTTTTCATTTAATCAGCTAAAAAGCACAATTATTCGACAAAACGCATCTTATTTTAACATTCTAACCTTTTTTTGCTTTCTTAACCGTCAAAACTCCACTTGTAGGATAATAGCTTCTACCATAATTAGATCGCCTATCCTCACCTAACCTAGAAGCGACTTGATTAGTCATTTTTATCACAAAAACTTCTTCAGCATTTGGAAACGATAAATCATGTCCATCCGCATCTACTTTTTCTCCTCTAGAGGAATCATCCTTTTTTCTATGATGATAATCTTCTGTATCATACAATTCGTTATAACAATGTATTAACTCATGGGACAACAAGGATACCGGAGAATTGTACCCTTTATTACTTGTAAACCATTTCTTCTTATGATTTTTCCTAAACACTACACCATGTGTATCATAAAATAAAACAGTATTATGACTAGGACTATATGCGTTTTTTTGAGCCGGAATAATTGTTATATTATTTAATACATCTGCTACTAAAACAGCAATAACGTCAACCCTATGTACCTGTTCATCTTCTTCAAAAGCAATGGTAAGCGCATTAGTCTTTACCAAAAAATCTAATGCAATAGTTGTGTTTCGTAAAAAACGATCTTCAATTAAATCATGATTTCTATCTGAAACATACTGGTAACTTACGTATTGATTTACTAGTGTATTAATTCGCATAGCATAATTTTAAAAACTATAAATCATTATCAAATATAGTACTAGCGTATATTTGTTGTATAAATTATGACTCCTAATTTAAAAGCTCATTTCCGGAATATCCCCTTCAATAATTAAAGTTCCCTCCGTCGCTTTTTGTATTTCTTCTACAGACACTCCTGGAGCTCGTTCCAACAACTTAAACCCTTTATTTGTTACTTCCAGAACTGCTAGATTAGTCACTACTTTTTTAACGCAACCAACTCCCGTTAAAGGCAAACTACATTTTTTTAATAATTTTGATTCGCCCGCTCTATTAGTATGCATCATTGCCACAATAATATTTTCGGCACTAGCCACCAAATCCATTGCACCACCCATACCTTTCACCATTTTACCTGGTATTTTCCAATTGGCGATATCTCCATTTTCAGCAACTTCCATTGCTCCTAAAATAGTTAAATCTACATGCTGTCCACGTATCATTGCAAAACTAGTTGCACTATCAAAAAAACTAGCACCTGGTAATGTTGTTATGGTCTGTTTTCCCGCATTTATAATATCAGCATCCTCTTCTCCCTCAAAAGGAAAAGGCCCCATACCTAATACACCGTTTTCCGATTGAAATTCTACTTCTATATCGTTACGCACATAATTAGCCACTAAAGTTGGGATTCCAATCCCTAAATTAACGTAGTAACCATCTTGCACTTCCTGCGCAATACGTTTTGCTATTCCTGTTTTGTCAAGCATGTTATTTTATTTTTTGTAATTTCTGCTTCAGCAGAAAACTATTAAAACTTATTCTTTAGTACGAACCGTTCTTTGTTCGATTCTCTTCTCATATTTCTCACCTTGAAAAATACGTTGCACAAATATCCCTGGAATATGAATTTGATTTGGATCCAATTCGCCAACAGGCACTAAATGTTCCACCTCAGCAACTGTTATTTTAGCTGCTCCAGCCATACAAGGATTAAAATTCCGTGCCGTTCCTTTAAAAATTAAATTACCAGCAACATCACCTTTCCAAGCTTTTACAAAAGCAAAATCAGCTTTAAACGCATGCTCTAAAACATACATTTTACCATCAAACTCTCTAGTTTCCTTTCCTTCTGCTACTTCTGTCCCATAACCTGCTGGTGTGAAAATTGCAGGAAAACCTGCTTGAGCTGCACGACAACGTTCAGCCAAAGTCCCTTGCGGAATTAACTCCACATCCAACTCTCCAGACAACATCTGTCTTTCAAACTCATCATTTTCTCCAACGTAAGACGACACCATTTTTTTTATTTGCTTTTTCTGTAGCAATAAACCTAAACCAAAATCGTCTACTCCCGCATTATTTGAGATACAAGTCACACCTTTAACATTGCGTTTAACTAACTCTGCAATTGCGTTTTCAGGGATACCACTTAGCCCGAAACCACCTAACATAAAGGTCATATTATCTGTAACACCTTCTAGTGCTTCTGAAACCGAATTAACTGTTTTTAGAATCATTATTTTTCGAATTTTTTGTGGTTTAAATTTAAGAAATAAAAAAGCCATTCTTTACAGAATGGCTTTTTTATTTTTTAATACAAATTAGAATTACATTTCTAGCTCATCTGGAACATCCTCGTCAGGTAAACCTGAATCCTGAGTACCTCCTTGATCTGCTTCATAACCTGTACAATCCACAGTAATTGATAAATTAGAAGGCTTTGAAAAACTAGATTTAGAAACATCTAATGTTTCATCCTCATAACAACTCTTCATATACATCCCCCAAATTGGCAAGGCCATAGCAGCTCCTTGACCATAAGTTATACTTCTAAAATGCGTTGCTCTATCTTCTGCTCCTACCCACACTCCTGTTACTAAATTAGGTACCATCCCCATAAACCAACCATCAGACTGGTTTTGTGTCGTTCCTGTTTTACCTGCTATTGGATTTGTAAATTCATAAGGATAACCAGTAATAATTTCTTGATAATCTTTTCTGTATTTATCACGTCCTTTACCTCTTAATCGTCCACCAGAACCGGATTGCGTAACACCCTCCATTAATTTAACTGTAACATAAGCAGTTTCTGCACTTAACACATCTCTTGTTTCTGGTACAAATTGATATAAAACAGTATCATTCTTATCCACAATAGTTGTTACCATTACAGGTTTAGTATAAACGCCTTGATTTGCAAATCCCGAATATGCGCCTACCATTTCGTAAACACTAATATCTGGTGTTCCTAAAGCAATAGACGGTACTAATGGTATATCCGATGTTACCCCTAAGTTTTTAGCTAACTCTGCCACTGGTTGCGGACCAACTTTATCCATTAACCTTGCCGTAATAGTATTTATAGAATTTGCTAAAGCATATTTTAAAGTAACTTCTCCATTATAATTACTATCATCATTTTTAGGTGTCCAAGCTTTTGCATTACCAAATTTATTAGCCTCAATAGTTAAAGGTGCTAATGGTAATTTATCACATGGCGACATGTGTAATTGATTTACTGCTGTAGCATAAACAAAAGGCTTAAAAGTAGACCCAACTTGACGTTTACCTTGTTTTACGTGATCATATTGGAAGTGTCTATAGTTCATACCTCCAACCCATGCCTTAACATGTCCTGTTTGCGGATCCATACTCATCATTCCTGGATGAAGGAAAGACTTATAGTAACGCATAGAATCTATAGGCTTCATAATAGTATCCACTTCGCTAGGACTTCCATCCTTTTTCCATTTAAAAATGGTCATTGTAGTGGGCTTTAAAAAAGAGGCTCTAATTTCCTTTTCGCTTTTACCTGCTTTCTTTAAAATCCTCCAACGTTCACCACGCTTCATGGCATTATTAAGCAAATTATCTACTTGAGAAGCACTTAAATCCCTAAATGGCGCCGTTTTATTACGTTCAGGTGTATTTTGTTTAAAGAACTCAGCTTGTAACCTTGGCATATGTCTAGCAACTGCCAACTCTGCATACTTTTGCATACGCGAATCAATAGTTGTATAGATTTTTAAACCATCATTGTTAAGATTATACTTAGTTCCATCTGGTTTTCTATTTTTTGGATCATCAGTCCATTTCTTCATAAAATCCCTCAAATATTCTCTGAAATAAGTCGCTGTCCCAGAACTATGACTATCCGGGTTATAATGAATGCCTAAGTCTGTTTTTTGAAGTGAGTCTTTCTCTTTTTGAGTAATATATTCATATTTAGCCATTTGTGATAACACCACATTTCGTCTTTGCTTAGTTCTAACAGCTCTCTTGCCATCATCCTTAAGTGGATTGTATAGCGACGGATTAACAAGCATTCCAACAATCATTGCAGATTCTTTTAAGCTAAGTTCCCTAGGCTCCTTTCCTCCAAAGTATATTCTTGCTGCCGAGCGTATTCCATCTGCATTATTATCAAAATCTACAATATTAAGATATTGCGCTACAATCTCTTCTTTAGTATATTGACGCTCTAAACGAATAGCAATAATCCATTCTTTAAACTTCTGCAACACCCTTTTTATTTTGTTACTAGAGGCTCTTTTTGTAAACAACTGTTTTGCCAACTGTTGTGTAATTGTACTCGCCCCACCACTTCCTGGCTTTAAAACGGCTCTTAACGTACCACGTCCGTCAATACCAGAATGTTCCATATAACGTACGTCTTCTGTAGCTATCAACGCATGTACTAGATGTTCTGGCAATTCGTCGTAACTAACAGGAGTCCTGTTATCTCTAAAATAAAATTTACCTAATGTTTTACCATCCGAAGAAATAACTTCTGTCGCTAAATTTGTTTTAGGGTTTTCCAATTGCGTGTGATCAGGCATCTCTCCTAAAGCACCCCAAGATGCTAAAAGAAATAATAATACTACTGAAAGTAATCCTCCTAAAAACAGCACCCAAAACCATCTTATATACTTATCAAACCCTGTTGCTTCTGCTTTTTTTGTTTTTGCCATATCTATCTGACTAATTTATTCTGATTTTTCAATTCTAAATCCTACATCGGTAAGACCTTCTAAATTCACAACACCATTAACTTCCCCACTACTGCGCATTGCGTGCTGTATTTTGACGTTATAGGTCCCGCTTTCGTTAAAAATAACACCTTCTTTATACCACAATTTATTATCCTTAACAGCTGATAATCCTTCTCCTAACCATGCCCCATTTCTTTCAGTCATTTTATACTCTAATGTATCTGTTAGTCTTTTCCCATGAGGAAAATTCATTTCGACAATTAAGTATAAATTACTGTATTTATAAGCATTAGTATTTCTAACATTAATAAACAAATTATAAGGATTTATTGAATCTGGCGCATTAACCTTAAATTGAACGACATCCTCTTTATTCCATGCAGTAGAGACACTTTTATACTCATCAAAAACAGCTTTCTGATCGCAAGAAGTGACTAGAACCAATAGTAATATAAACGCTATTTTACTTACTCTCATTAGGTTTATTATTATTGTTCTCTGGCTTTCTTTTGTTTGGCTTACGTTTTGGTCTAGGCTTTGGTTTTGAGCTATTTGACGAACTCTTTGTGTTATTATTATTATTATTAGCCTCAACATTATTTTGAACTGGCTTTTTATTTCTAGCCCTACTGTTTTTACGTTTTTTATTACCTTTTGGACTATCAAAACGCGTTAAACTATCCTGACCAACAACGTTTTCGAACTCTGTTTTAGTATCAACCTCAATATCTGCAGCATATTCTTCAAGACTAGCTACTTTTTCCCTCTTTTTATTAATTGCAATAATTTCGCTAGCTTGATCTGTAGTAATTAGGTGCCAATTCATCCATTCACCTTCATAAGCATACCACATATGCCCTTTAAAAATATCGGTCTTTTGACAAACAGCAGTTCCTTTTTCAGTGTACAATTTAGTATCTGCTTTAGGAAAAGCTTTTAAAGCATCTAAATAAGAATCCAACTCATAATTTAAACAACATTTAAGCTTACCACATTGTCCTGCTAATTTTTGAGGATTTAGCGATAACTGCTGATAACGTGCTGCACTGGTACTTACAGATCTAAAATCTGTTAACCATGTCGAGCAACACAGTTCTCGACCACATGAGCCAATACCTCCAAGTCTAGATGCTTCCTGACGAAAACCGACTTGTTTCATTTCTATCCTAATTCTAAACTCTCTCGCATATATTTTAATTAACTCTCTAAAGTCAACGCGCTCTTCTGCGGTGTAATAAAACGTTGCTTTACTACTATCGCCTTGAAACTCGATATCCGAGATTTTCATATGAAGTTTTAAATCTATAGCAAATTGACGCGCCTTAACCTTCATCGGTTCCTCCTTATCACGAGCTTCACTCCAGATATCTATATCTTTCTGAGAAGCCTTACGATAGATTTTTAAAATATCATTTTTAATATCAATTCTTTTACGTTTTATCTGAACGCGTACTAATTCTCCCGTAAGAGTAACCATACCAATATCATGACCTGATTGTGCCTGAGTAGCTACAATATCTCCGATACTTAATGTTAAATTCTCTGCATTATGGTAATAATGTTTACGTCCATTTTTAAAACGAACCTCAACCCAATCAAATGGTTTTTCGCCATTTGGAACAGACATATTTGCTAACCAATCAAAAACGGTTAATTTATTACAACTATCTGTACCACATGTTCCATTATTCTTACAACCTTTTGGTTGTCCGTCTTTTCCTGTAGCGCAACTTTGACAAGCCATACTATTTATGTGTATATATTGAATCTTAAGGTTTTACCCTAAAGATGAAGATTAATAATTAGTTGTTTCCGCGTAAGCGAACATCAACCCTTGTTAAACCGTAAAGATAAGATTATTTGGCTGACTTTAAAACATAAAAAAACCGCGATAAAAATTATCACGGTTTTTTTATGTTTTAAAGATTAAATCTATTTTTTAAGTACTTCAAAAATATTACGTAAATCTTTTTTAAAAGGTAAGTGATCTGCACGTCCTTTTTTAAAAATATCGTTACTATTACCTTGCCCTTTTCTTAATTCTTTTTGCTCTTCAAAAGGCAATGCATGTATCTCATTACAAGTAGTAGAACAGCAATTATTCATTTCTGCTTTACAATCTTCACATTGGATAAATAACAAATGACAGGCATCATTAGCACAGTTTACATGCGTATCACAAGACGTACCACATTGGTGACATTTTGCGATAACATCGTCTGTAATTTTTTCTGAACGACGCTCGTCAAACACAAAATTTTTCCCAATAAACTTATTATCAATACCTTCTTCGTTTACTTGTCTGGTATATTCTATAATACCACCTTCTAATTGATATACATTTTCAAATCCTTTATGCTTATAATACGCACTTGCTTTTTCACAACGTATTCCTCCTGTACAATACATTAACAGGTTTTTTTCTTCTTTATGCTCCCTTAAATCAGCTTCAATAATATCTAAAGATTCCCTAAAAGTATCTACATCTGGTGTTACGGCGCCATCAAAATGACCTATTTCACTTTCATAATGATTACGCATATCCACACATACAGTATTTGGATTTGATAACATGTCATTAAAATCTTTTGCAGACAAATGCACCCCTTTATTGGTGACATCAAACGTATCATCGTTTAGCCCGTCTGCTACTATTTTGTCACGGACTTTAACTTTCAGCTTTAAAAAAGACATATTATCTTGCTCTACAGCAATGTTAAGCCTGACATCTTTTAAAAAATCAATACTATCTAAATGAATTTTAAAAGCTTCAAAATTATCCGCAGGTAATGACAGTTGGGCATTAATCCCTTCTGTAGCAATGTAAATACGCCCTAAAACGTCTAGACTATCCCATTTGATAAATAATTGATCTCTTAATTCTTGTGGATTGCTAATGCGAGCATACTGATAAAAAGATAACGTCAAGCGATCTTTTCCAGCTTTTTCAATAAGTTCTGCTCTTTCAATAGCGCTTAATTTGTTGTACAGTTGCATGCTATACTTGGTTTTAAGTGTTAATAAAAAGTTTTTTTACAAAGGTATTATATAAAATGAATTAACCAATTTACAACCAAAAAAAAAAGTCCCTTGCGCTTTGCAAAG
Source organism: Psychroserpens sp. NJDZ02 (assembly GCF_004843725.1). NCBI lineage: Bacteria > Pseudomonadati > Bacteroidota > Flavobacteriia > Flavobacteriales > Flavobacteriaceae > Psychroserpens > Psychroserpens sp. NJDZ02. The sequence continues at coordinate 1,511,400 of NZ_CP039451.1, forward strand.
GACTTTTAATAGACTAACCCGTTAATATTACTTAACTGAATTTATTAAATAACATTCCGAGCTAACCTCCATCGGCTTTACAGTTACTATTAAGTAAAATAACAACTGAAACGCCTAATGCTTTACTGCGCACTAACTTTTTTAAATATTTCATATCCTCAAAAATTTAAAGGATTAACATTTTAAAAAGCGGATTAAATTTTCTTTTTCATAGCATATCTTTTCCACTTCAATAAGTAGATGCAAAAACTTTAAAAAGGTTGCGTGAGAAAATTAAAATTCTTTAAAAAAGTAGTATTTTAGCATAGAAAAATTTTTTTAATAAAACTTGACGTATGAGTAAAGAGAAAGAAGCAAAGCTAAAAGCATTACAATTAACCTTAGACAAATTAGACAAAGCCTACGGAAAAGGTACGGTAATGAAAATGAGTGATGCTGCTGTTGTTGATGTAGAGGCTATCCCATCGGGATCTTTAGGTTTGGATATTGCATTAGGAGTTGGTGGTTACCCAAGAGGTAGAGTTATAGAAATATATGGCCCAGAATCTTCTGGAAAAACAACATTAACGCTTCATGCTATTGCAGAAGCACAAAAAGCAGGAGGTATTGCTGCATTTATTGATGCAGAACATGCTTTTGATAGATTTTACGCAGAAAAATTAGGAGTAGATATTGACAACCTTATTATCTCTCAGCCAGATAATGGAGAGCAAGCTTTAGAAATTGCTGATAATTTAATTAGATCAGGAGCTATTGATATTGTTGTAATTGACTCGGTTGCTGCATTAACGCCAAAAGCAGAAATTGAAGGCGAAATGGGTGACTCTAAAATGGGACTACATGCCCGTTTAATGTCACAAGCCCTTAGAAAATTAACTGCATCTATTAGTAAAACTAATTGTACAGTAATATTTATTAACCAGTTACGTGAAAAAATTGGTGTTATGTTTGGTAACCCAGAAACAACAACCGGTGGTAACGCATTAAAATTTTACGCTTCTGTAAGATTAGACATCAGACGATCTACACAAATAAAAGATAGTAATGGTGGTGTATTAGGAAATAAAACCAGAGTTAAAGTAGTAAAAAATAAAGTTGCGCCACCTTTTAGAATGGCAGAATTCGACATCATGTATGGAGAAGGAGTTAGTAAAGTTGGAGAAATTTTAGATGTTGCTGTAGAAAAAGAAATCATCAAAAAAAGTGGTTCATGGTTTAGTTATGGTGACACCAAACTAGGACAAGGACGAGATGCCGTTAAGCTGATTATAAAAGACAACCCAGAACTGTTTGACGAGCTGGAACAAAAAATAAAAATCGCTATTAAAGAAAGTGTTTAAAATTAAAAATCCCGATTTAATCGGGATTTTTTTGGTTTAAGACGCAACCTTTCTACAATTCATGCATCTCTTTAGTAACAAATATTTAGTTCTCTAAAAATGAAAAAGCTTATAACTGCTTTAATAGTATTACTCTTTATGTCTTGTAGCGTGGATGACAAACCACAACGACCAAACCTAAATTTGGAAGCCGTACCTATTGAAAGCGTAACTGTGCCAGAATATTTTGAACAAGGACAGACCTATCAAATAGATCTTAATTACATTCAACCCACCAATTGCTATGCTTTCTATGACATTTATTATGTCAAAGAAGATAATATTAGAACAATTGCTATAATTAACACTGTTTACGATAGCGATACGTGCGAAGCGATTAATTTGGAACAGGAACAATCCTTTAATTTTATTGTAACCAATGAAGAGCCTTATATATTTAAATTCTGGCAAGGAGAAGATGCTAATGGCGAGAATATTTATTTAACAATGGAAATACCAGTACAGTAAAATTTTCAACTAAAACCGTAACTAAAATTGGGTTTAGACCAACTCATACATAAATGTAAGTCTAATGATACTAAAGCACAAAGTGAATTATACCAGCTTTTCTCAAGCAAATTATTTTCAGTTAGCTTAAAGTATTCAAGCTCCTATGCAGAAGCCGAAGATAATTTACAAGATGCATTTATAACCATTTTCAGCAAAATAAAGCAGTATAAAAACAAAGGAAGTTTTGAAGGTTGGCTTAAACGAATAACAATAAACACAGCTCTACAACGCTACAGAAGTCAGAAAGTTTTTGAAATAATTAATGAAGATGCCATAGTAGACGAAGAAGTCGATATAGATGAAGATGCAGTAAGCATTGACTACTTACTACAATACATACAAGAATTACCAGATAGATACCGTTTAGTATTTAACCTATATGTTTTAGATGGATATTCTCATAAAGAAATTGCGGATCTCCTATCCATAACCACTGGAACCACAAAATCTAACCTTGCAAGAGCTAGACAATTATTAAAAGAAAAAATATTAGCATACAAAACGAGCTTAAACTCGCAATCACTATAAATGAGTCACAAAAAAAACATAGATAGACTGTTTCAGGAAAGGTTTAAAGATTTTGAGGTCAAACCAGACGCAAAAGTTTGGAAAAACATTCAATCTAGACTAGAAAAAGAAGCGGATGACAAACCCGTATTTGCAATCCCTTTTTGGTTAAAATTATCAGGTATTGCAGCGACACTAACACTATTCATGGTAATAGGCAATGGTTTACTTAATACTTCTGACACCTCAATTACCCCAACTAATGTTGACACTGACACTACAAGAACAATCTATGACGATAGTAATACAGAATACAAGTCCAAGGACAGTTATTCTCCATTAAAAAAATCACAAACAAAAGACTTAAATACTGTTAAAGCTGCAATAAGAAACAACACACAGACATCTTTAGAAGACAAAATTGTTATCACTTCAAACAACAACAACAACAACAACAACAACAACAACAACAACAACAACAACAACAACAACAACAACAACAACAACAACAACATAATTGTTTCAGGTAGACATCGTACAAAAGCAACAGTCAACACTAACGGTGCTATACCTAGCAATACCCAAAACACCAACTCTAAAACTCGCAAAAACACCGCAAACACCTATGCATCCAAGACCACCAATGCGATAGAAAAAAAGGATAAAGAAAAAGCGACTATGATTACTAATAGCGCAAATAATTTAGAGAATAATACTAACTATCAAAATCAAACCAGAGTAAAACAATCTATAGTTTCAAATACTATCAAAAATAAAGACACTACATCACACATTACTATAGCCAACACTGACATAGCAAAAACATCCATTGAAGAGGCTATAACCGAAAATAAAACTATTGAGGACGATATTAAAGAGCAAAAAACAGCTAATAAGTGGGTAGTTAATGCTAATATTTCACCTGTATATTACAACACCTTTGGAGAAGGTTCTCATATTGACGCACAATTTAATAAAAACCGTAAATCTGGAGAGATTAATGCTAGTTACGGTTTAAAAGTAGGCTATGCTTTAAATAAAAAAATCACTATTCGATCAGGTATCAATCGTCTTAACCTAAGCTACGATACAGACGATATCATTGTTTACGAAAAATTTAATAGCTATAGCTCTAACATCTCTATCAACGATGCCCCTACTAATAGTGAGCCTAATTTAAAAAATGTTAATTTTATGAGCATGCCATCAGGACAGCAACTAAGTATGATTAGTGCCAACACCGTAAACACCATGTTTGTAAGCACAAGTTTAAATGCAGCAATAAGTCAACGCATGAGCTATTTTGAAATTCCATTAGAAATAGAGTACAAGCTATTGGACAAACGTTTTGGTATTAATGTAATAGGTGGCTTAAGCACTTTTCTTCTTAATGACAATCAAGTTGTTTCAGAATTAAATGGTTCTCAAACCGAAATTGGAGAAGCAAACAACATCAACCCTGTTAGTTTTAGTACAAACTTAGGTATAGGGCTAAATTTTAGAATTACCAAAACCGTCAATTTTAATGTAGAGCCAACATTTAAATATCAATTAAAAACATTTAGTAACACCTCAGGTGACTTTAACCCTTACATTATAGGATTATATACAGGGTTAAATTATAAATTTTAATTTCTGAGTGCCCTTTAGTTAGGGAAATATATTGAAAAGCTACTCTGTGCCAAGAGTGGCTTTTCTATTTTAAAAACATTTTCAATTGTTCTAAAATAACATTTTTAGACTGCTCATTTAACGCCCTAGTATCTTCTTTAGCCAACCCTTCCGTTGGAATAAAATGATGCATTTTAGCTCTCATAACTCCTGGTCCTCCACTAAAAAAAGTATAAGAAAAACGTTTTTTATTATCCCCAAAAGTAATAGGAACTATTGGTGTATTATGATTAATCGCTAATCGGAAAGCACCATCTTTAAATTCACCCAGCAGAATATCTTCTTCTGGCACAAGACCTTCAGGAAATATGCAAATGCTTAAACCTTGCTTTAGTCGTCTTTGCGCTCTTAAAAACACAGCCTGTCTACTTTGCGCACTGCTTCGATCTACCAAAATACAAGTTCGTTTATAGAAAAAACCAAATAATGGTATTTTAGACAACTCCGCTTTACCAACAAATACAAAAGGATTTTTAACCGTTACTAGCATAAGCATGATATCCAACATCGATGTATGATTAGCAATAAACATGTAACTTTTATGACGTTCTGGTTTTTCCAAATACTCAATTTTAGTATAAAATCCCATTCCTATTAAAATAAACCTAGCCCAAATACGCGCTAACTTAAAAAAATAAGGGTACCAAGATTCTTTTAAAATAGAAACTATTAAAAGTGGAAACATGATAATAATTGGCAATGCCACCATTATGTAGAACCAAATACGGTAAAATGTCCAAAAAATATATTTAAATACGATCATTGTGTGCCAAAACTAACTAAATTAATTGAGGTATTCTACTAAAAAAATTACCTTTGCATCTTAGAACATATTTATAATTATGGCAAGAATACTTACAGGAATACAAAGTACAGGAACACCTCATTTTGGAAACATAATGGGTGCATTGCGTCCTGCAATAGCATTATCTAATGATGCTAAAAACGAATCGTTTTTGTTTATTGCAGACATGCATTCTTTAACTCAAATTAAAGATGCTGAAACACTTAGAAACAACACCTACTCTACTGCTGCAACCTGGCTAGCTTTAGGATTAGATATAGATAAAACAGTGTTTTATAGACAAAGTGACATCCCTCAAACCACTGAGTTATCTTGGTATTTAAGTTGTTTTTTTCCGTTTCAACGTTTGACTTTAGCGCATAGTTTTAAAGACAAGGCGGATCGTTTAGAAGATGTAAACGTTGGATTATTTACTTATCCGATGCTTATGGCTGCGGACATCTTACTATATGATGCAGATATAATTCCTGTTGGGAAAGACCAATTACAGCATATTGAAATGACTCGTGATGTTGCCTCAAGATTTCATGCTAAATTAGGAGAAACATTTGTAATCCCAGAAGGTAAAATCCAAGAAAGCAATATGCTTATTCCTGGTACCGATGGTGCTAAAATGAGCAAAAGTAAAGGGAATATAATAAACATCTTTTTACCTGAAAAGAAGTTACGCAAACAAATTATGTCCATCGAAACAGATAGCACCGCATTGGAAGATCCAAAAGATTGGTCTACCTGTAACTGTTTTACTTTATATAAATTATTAGCTTCAGAAAGCGAAATAGCAACCATGAAAGCTAATTACGAAAACGGTAATTATGGTTACGGTCATGCTAAACAAGCACTATACGAACTAATCTTAGCAACCTTTAGCACTGAGCGTGAACGCTACAACCATTACATGGCTAATTTAAACGAAATTGATGATGCTTTAGCAAAAGGCGCAGAAAAAGCTAAAAAAGTAGCTAATGATGTTTTAGTTAGAGTAAGAGAAAAACTTGGGTATTAATTTTAGAACCTAAATAACCTCAAACAACTTACCAGGAAGTGGTCTAATCACTCCTTTTAATTCCATATTAAGTAAAATGCCAGCTAATTTATACGTTGGCATTTTGCAATTAATAGCAATACTATCCAACAATTCTTTGTCTTTGTCTTTCAAATAATTATAAACTAATTTTTCGTCCGCCTCTAACTCAATAAACAATTGTTTCTGAACTGGTGGTTTTTTTAAGTGCTCCAATTGCCAATTTAAAATATAAGGCACATCTAAAGGCGTCGATAACAAATGTGCTTTTTGTTGTTTTATTAAGTTATTGCAACCTATACTTTGACTATCAGTAACGCGACCTGGCACAGCAAACACATCTCTATTATAAGAATTTGCAATATCTGCGGTTACCAAACTCCCTCCTTTTTCTGCAGACTCAATAACAATGGTCGCTTGGCTTATTCCAGCAATAATTCGGTTTCGTTTTAAAAAATTGTTCCGATCAAAATTATCGCTACTCCAAAAATCCGTAAAAAATCCACCGTTATTTTCGACTTCAGCAACATATTTTTTATGCACCTTTGGATAAATCTGATTTAATCCGTGTGCTAAACAACCTATGGTTTGCAAATTATTTTTCACCGCTGTTTTATGTGCCGTAATATCTGTACCATAAGCAAAGCCCGATACAATAATAGGTTTATAAATCGCTAATTCCTCTACTAATTTTTCGCAGAAAGCAATGCCCGAGGTTGTTATTTTTCTTGCTCCAACAATACTAATTATGTGTTTGTTGTTAAGGTTAATGTTTCCGCTTTCAAATAAAATAAGCGGACTATCAATACAGTGTTTTAAATTTTCCGGATATGTTTCGTCAGTAAAATGATGGTGCTTAATGTTTTCGTCTTTAATAAACCGCAACTCACTGTCTGCCGCTTCAAAATGACTAGACTGATACAATTCGCTTAAAATAATTTCACCTATACCATCAATTTTTAATAGGTTTTGTTTTTTCTCTTTAAAGACCGCTTCCGCGCTTCCGCAATGATTAATTAGCTTTTTTGCAGTGGTATCTCCTATTTTTGAAACGTGTTGTAATGCTAAATTATATCTTAATTGGTCGTCATTCATTTTTTATTGTACTGATTTTGAATCTACAAGAAAAGAAATTTAACTCTGTTAATAACTAATACTGCCAAAATTTTATTGGTTTTTAAAATTTTCTAACTTTGCTTCTATGCAATTAGAACATTACATAAGCGATTTATTATACAGATATGACTGTGTTACGATTCCTGAATTTGGATCATTTTTAACACAACGTCAATCTGCACAAGTACATGATAGTACCAATGCATTTTATCCACCAAAAAAGACCTTATCTTTTAACGAGCAAATACAGACTAATGATGGTTTGTTAATTCGTTATATAGCCGATGTCGAAAAAATACCTTTCGAAACAGCTTTACAAAACTTATCTAAACGTGTTAAGTCTTTAAAGTCTTATTTAGCGGAAGGCGAAACACTAAGTTTTGAAAACATTGGTGATTTAACATTTAATGCGGAAAGTAAGATTGAGTTTAACCCTTCTTATCATCTTAATTATTTGACTGATGCGTTTGGATTGTCTCAATTTGTATCTCCTGCTGTAACTAGAGAAGTTTACAAAGAAGAAGTCGAAACTATTGAAAAAGTAATCCCGCTTACTATTACTCCTGAAAAACGTAACACTACGTCGTTTTTCAAGTATGCTGCCATTGCGGTTGTTGCTTTAGGTGTTGCTGGTTTTGGTTTTAACAACTATGTTAATAATGTAGACCAACATAACCAAATAGCACAAGAAGAAGCTAACACACAATTAGATAGTCAAATACAAGAAGCGACTTTTGTAATTAGTAATCCGTTACCTGCTATTACTTTAAACGTAAATAAGCAAAGTGGTAATTATCACATTGTAGCTGGCGCCTTTAGAGAAGAAGAAAACTCAGACAAAAAAGTATCGCAGTTACAAGACCAAGGTTTTAAAGCTCGTAAAATAGGTAAAAACAGACATGGACTGCACCAAGTAGCCTATGCTAGTTATACGTCAAGAGAGGATGCTTTTAAGGCTTTAAACACAATTAGAGAAGAACAAAACAAAGATGCTTGGGTGCTTATTAAAGCAATAGACTAAAATCTAGCCTTTATACATATAAAAAACCTCAAAGAATTTAAATTCTTTGAGGTTTTTTATTTCTTAATAAATTGTAAAATCAGCAATCTAAATATGTAAATCAGCTTACCTTTGTGGCTGAAAAGAAAAATTATGATGAACGCAAGAACAGCCGAACACTCTAGAACCGTAATGACTGATTTAGTTTTACCTAGTGAAACGAATCCTTTAAACAATCTTTTTGGTGGCGAATTGCTAGCTAGAATGGATCGTGCTGCCAGTATTAGTGCAAGACGTCACTCTAGACGTATTGTTGTAACCGCTTCTGTTAACCACGTTGCGTTTAACAAAGCCGTTCCTTTAGGAAGTGTCGTAACCGTAGACGCTAAAGTCTCTAGAGCCTTTAAAAGCTCTATGGAGATCTATATTGATGTTTGGGTAGAAGACAGAGAATCTGGAAATCGATCTAAAGCCAACGAAGCTATTTATACGTTTGTTGCTGTAGACGAAACCGGAACACCTGTTGCTGTACCAGAATTAATACCGGAAACAGATTTAGAAAAAGAACGTTATGCTGCTGCTTTAAGACGTAAACAACTAAGTTTATTACTAGCAGGAAAAATAAAACCTAACGATGCTACAGAGCTTAAAGCTTTGTTTATATAGAAAACGAAAAACCCAATGCAATGCATTGGGTTTTTTATTACTTATTATTAGTCAGTCTACATCTTATAAATCCATTGTGCAGGGTTTACAGATTTATCATTTTTATATAAACTAAACCAAAGCAACGTTTCTCCTTTACTATCGGTAAAGACTTCTCCAATTTCCTGCTTAGACACGACCTTATCTCCAGGCTTAACTGATATCTTTTTTAAATTATGATAGGCTGTAATATAGTTACCATGCTTTATTAAGACTGTTGGATTTCCTCTTTTTTGAACAATAATTTTCAAAACTTCTCCTTTAAATACTGCTCTTACAATCGCATTCTTCTCAGTTGCTATACGCACACCTGTACTATTTATCGACAACGATGCATCCGTTGGGTGACGTTGTATACCATACTTAACCTTAACCAAACCTTTTTCTACAGGCCAAACTAACTTTCCTTTATTACTTAAAAAATCAGCCGCCAAAATTTTAGCTTCAGGTGTTAAAGCAAATGTAGTCGATGATTTAGCAGTTGCATTTTTTGCGCCCGCTTTTTTATTGGAACTGACAATGGCTTCTTTAATAATTCTATCTATTTCACGATCAATTTCTCTAGCCTCTTTTTGCTTCTCTTTTACTTGTGCAGCATATTTATTTAAATTTTGTTTAATCGAAGCCATTACTGTTTCATGTTGCTTCATATCCACTTCCAATGCTTTTTGCACCTCTCTATTTTCAGCAATCAGTTTATCTTTAGCAGCTTTTTGCTGTCCTAATTCTAAATTTAAATTTTGAAGTTTTAACGCTTTTTCCTTAATATTCTCGCCTTGCTCTTTTTGATATTTAGAGTACTGATTCATATACTGCAACCGCTTATAGGCTTGTCTAAAATCATTGGAAGACAACAAAAACATAACGCGACTTTGGCTGCTTTTGTTTTTATAGGTATTACGAATCGTTTTGGCGTAGTTATCTTTTAAAATAACCAACTCTTCACGCAAGCTTGAAATCTTTTTTTGATTGACATTAATAGATCTATTAATCAAATTAGCTTGCTGGTTGGTAACTTTTATCAAGTTGCGTCTAACACTTAATTTGTAATTTAAATCTTCAATTAATGTGGTTTGGCTTTTTTGTTTAGATTGGTTTTTAAACAATAGATCATTTATTTGTTTAATCTGTTGTTTAATTTCTAAACGCTGTGCTTCTAATTGATCAATTTTATTTTTTTGCGCTAAAGCGGAAGTACTGCCAAGCAAAACAAAACAAATCACACTAAAAAGGAGTAAACGTCGCTTCATAAATTACAATTCTATTTTTGTAAAACCAGATGGGATTTTAAACGGAAAACGAATGTTTTCGTTTAATTTTACAGACTTAAGTTCCAGATTAATTTCTAGTTCTTCTTCATCTTCAATAGCTAGTATCTTAGTCTGTTCTGGTAATGTGTTTTTATCAACCTCTTGATAAGTAAGATAATCTATATGCAGCATACGCTTCTCTTTAGGTTGCAAAATTTCTTGAGCATCCATTTTATAATGACTAGGATTTACAAACAAAAATAAATCGAACAATTCACGTTGTTTTTTGGGTTGTAATACATACGATTTATCGTTAGCTGTTAAATCGTAATTATCATCATTTAAATCAAAAATTGACTCTCCTAACAATAAGTTTTGTACTTTATTAAAGTCTAATTCTGTCCCTAAAAGCTTACTTAAATAAGTAAAATCACCATCAAAAAACGTGTTATCCCATTTGTTATAAAAAGCAACCCTGTCTGGTGTAATTAAAGCTCTGATAATACTAATAGGCGTAGAGGTTATTAATATTTGTTTGTCTTTTTCAATCTTTAAATTTACTGTATAACTTTTAGAACTTCCCTTTTGAGTCGTTTCAATCTTTAATCTAGAGACTAAAGTATTAAAATCTATATTGGCTTTTGTACTATTCCTAATCAGTTGTTTAGTGGTCAACCCAGAATTAACTGCTCCGTTAGTCACAACTGTCTTAGTACTTTTACAGCCAACAACAACTATTGTTAAGAGTAATAAGATAAATGATATGCGTGTTTTAAAAGTCATTAGTTTAATTCTCGGAGTTTATTAGCTTTATCTGTAAACGTTTTTGCCTTAGATAAATTGTCAATTGCAGTATTTGCTTTGGCTAATTGTTTGTAAAAATCTATTTCCATCTTAGTGTCTTCAATAATATAATCTAAACCCATTTCTAAACTTTCAATAGCTTCTTTAGGACGGTTTAAATAATTTAATGACACTCCGTTTGCTAAATATAATACGGGTTGTGAAGGAAAGATTTCTAAACCTTCCTTGCTTTTTTGTTCTGCTTCCTTAAATTGTTTTAAATCTATATGAAGTAATATAATGTTTCTTAAAATACCAAAGTTTTCTTCTTCCTTTTGAAGTGCTTCCTCATAAAAATTAAGTGCTTTTTGTTTTTCACCTTTTAACAGATAATACTGTGCTAATTCCACCAACGTTTTTCCGCTTGATTCAATTTTTGTCAACATAGAAGTCACGTCTACCAAATCTTGCTCGTATTGCTGATTTTTACTTACAAATTTCACAAAATCTGCAAGCACCTTAATTTTTGATTCCGGATTAATCTGAGAACTCTGCAATGCAATTTTCATAGATTTAATAGCCATATCGTTATTCCCCTCTTCCAAATAAAATTTATAAAGAGCCAAATGGACTAACTCAGATTTAGGGTTAACTTCAAGTAACTTTTTAGCCGTCTCAAATGCTTTTTTTAATTCTCCGCTTTCGCTATAGCGATAAATTAATCTTAGATAAGTGTCTTCAGAATCTGGATGTTTATCTACACGATCTTCCAAATTTGCTATCTGATCCTTTTTTTGACCGGTGGCATTATAAATTCTGTTTCTTAAAATATCTCGTTCTTTAGTAATACCTAATTCTTCATCCAACTGATCTAAGACTTTAAGCGCTTCTTTAAAATCGCCAGTCTGCATATAGATATTTGCTAAATCTTCTCTATAATCAGGATGATATTTCACCAATTGTTTAACCGTTTTTATCGCTTTTTTATACTCTTTTTCCTGAATGTAAGTACTATACAATTCATCTAAAAACCATTCGTTATCAGGAATTTTACTCACCGCTATTTTTAGCGCATCCTCTGCTGCTCCAAAGTTTTTAAGCTGGTTATAATTTTTACCTAATTCGAAATACAAAATAGCGTCAGAATCGTTAATTTCTATACACTCCAACAAGTTATCTACTGCACGTTGGTAATTCTCTATTCCTTTTTGTTTTAAGGCCTCAAAAAAGTATTCTTGATACGCATCAGAAACGTCTCCTAAGTCATCGTCAGGTGGTTTATTAGAATCAACTTGCGCAGCAGCAATCTGCGGAAACAGCAGTGTTCCGAAACAAATTAGTACTATATAAAATTGTTTTTTCATTATTAAAAATTGTATGCTACGCTTTAAAGACCACCTTATATTAGACCGTCATTATTATTCTAAAACAGAATAATCACCAATGCTAATTTTACTGAATTTACCATCAAACTTAACATGATTACCAATCATAGCTTCGTCTAAAGTAGCGTTTTTTATAATGGTATGGTTTTGTATTAGACTATTTTTAACGGTCGAATCGGTTATTACACAGTTATCACCAACAGATACAAACGGTCCAATAGTCGTATTTTTAAGCACGACATTCTCTCCGATATAACAAGGTTCTATAATTGTAGAATTTTCGTTTATAACATTAGACGCTATTAATTGCTCCTCTCCGTCTGCTTTCAAAAAGCCTAACATACGTTGATTAGTTTCTAATGTAATGGCTTTGTTTCCACAGTCCATCCATTCGCTAACCTCTCCTGTCTTAAATACTTTACCTTCCGCCATCATTCCTTTAATACCATCGTTTATCTGGTATTCTCCTCCATGAATAATATTATTATCTAATACAATCTGAAGTTGGTCTTTTAATTGGCTAACGTCTTTAAAGTAATAAATACCAATTACTGCTAAATCGCTTACAAATTGTTCTGGTTTCTCAACTAATTCTACAATTTCCTTTTGATCATTTAGCTTAACAACACCGTAAGCTTCTGGTTGATCAACTTGCTTTACCCAAATAACAGCGTCTGCTTCTGGATCTAAGTTAAAATCAGCTCTAATTAAAGTGTCTGCGTACGCAATTACAGCAGGCCCTGATAATGACTCCTTAGCACACATTATAGCATGACCTGTCCCTAAAGGTTGGTCTTGTCTATAAATTGATGCTTTAGCACCCAAACCGGTCGCTAAATCTTTTAAACTAGCAACCACATCGTCACCAAACCAAGCTGGATCACCCAAAACAAAAGCAATTTCTGTAATTGGTTGGTTTAATACTTTAGCAATATCTTTTACTAACCTGTGGACAATTGGTTGCCCTGCTACAGGAATTAATGGTTTTGGCACTGTTAAACTATGTGGTCTAAGACGAGAACCTCGTCCAGCCATGGGAACTATTATTTTCATATTGTTAATCTTCTAAAATTTGAATCTTATATTTCTCTGCTATTCTATTGAACGCCTCTACTTTATCTTGTTTTTCTAATTCGTGATATAATATTTCTATAAACTTTTCGGCATCTTTTATATACGGTGAGTTTATTTCTGCGTACAAAAGATAAGCTTGCATCATGTTATCTAAAGCATTTTCAAAATCGTTATCTAAAGCATAAATCCGACCTAAGCCAAAATAGGTTTCGGGATCATTCTCAAAGACTTTACCATATTGTCGATATGCTTTTTTTGCTTTATCAAATTCCTCTAAATAACCATAAGCCACAGCAATATTCATTAAAGGCATACCTCCTTTTGGATCTATTTTGATTGATTTTTTATAACACTTAATAGCCTCTTTATAATCTCCTAATTCTCTATATGTCCTTCCTAGATTATCCCAAGCAAAAGCAAATGTTTTATCTTCTTTGACTGCCTTTTTATATAAAGTCACTGCTTTACTATAATCTTGATTGTCAAAAGCAGCCAATCCTTGATTATAATACTCCATCGCTTTGTCTTTATCAGAATAAGAGTTTTCTGTAGTATCGTTTTCTGCGAAATACATAGTTTCCATATCCCCACAAGTCTCTAAAAGGTATGCTTCAATCTCTTCATAATCTGAATCAGAAACTAATGTAATATTTAAATTATCCGTTGGAACTATAAGCGAGTCTATTTTGGATACATTATCTAATTGACTTAGCGTATCAGTTACTTTTAAAGACACTTCAGACATAGAATGACTTAATTGCCAAGCCATGTTTGCAGCGGTAATACAGGATTTTATTTCTATGCTTTTTTCTGTAGTACTTAAACTATTATTAATATCACCAATACAATCACAAGCATCATAAGCGACATCCACAATTTTCTCTGAATTATCTTGAGCAAATCCAATGCTACTTATTAATAGCGTTATTAGTACTGTAATTGGTTTCATATTTGGTTTTATTTAGTTCCTGTACTTCCAAAGCCGCCTTCTCCTCTTGAAGTTTCAGACAATGCTTCAACTTCAACCCACTCGGCACGTTCATGCTTTGCAATTACTAATTGCGCAACACGTTCTCCATTTTCAATACTAAAATCTTCGTTTGACAAATTAACAAGAATGACACCAATTTCTCCTCTGTAATCGGCATCCACCGTTCCTGGTGCATTTAATACGGTTACTCCTTTTTTTGCTGCCAAACCACTTCTTGGCCTAACTTGTGCTTCAAAACCTATTGGTAACTCTATAAATAAACCTGTTTTAACGATTGCACGCTCCAAAGGCTTAAGTATTATTGCTTCTGTAATATTAGCTCTTAGATCTAATCCTGCTGATGCCATAGTCTCATAATTTGGTAACGTATGGCTGGATTGGTTTATAATTTTAATTTGCATTTTATTTTTTTAATAATTGTTTTAGTTCTTTCTTTTCAAAAAGGACAATAAGTCCCAAAAATACTAAAACTAAAATAGTGTTTATATAATAGTTAGAATTGGTCGTTAATGCAATAATAGATAATCCTATGGCGCTTCCTAAATAGCCTAAAATTTGTTTCAAATTATAAGGTACTGGATAATGCTTTTGCCCCAAAATATAAGACAGAACCATCATAACGCCATAAGCCGCGAGTGTTGCCCAAGCAGCAGCAATAAATCCGATTTTTGGAATCATTATCAAATTGAAAGCTATAGTCAATATTGCGCCAACAATAGATAAATACATACCATATCGCGTCTTATCCGTCAATTTATACCAAATTGCTAGGTTAAAATATATACCCAAACATAAATTAGCAAGTAACACTATTGGTACTATTTTAATAGCTATCCAATAACTTTCATCTTTAACTATCAATCCTTTAAAAACATCTAAATAAGAAATTATAAAGACTAACATAAAGCTTCCGGCAATAACAAAATACTTCATTATTAAAGCATACGTTTGCTTTGCATTTTTTTCATTAGCATGAGAAAAGAAAAAAGGTTCTGCTCCCAATCTAAAAGCTTGTATAAAAATAGTCATAAACATTGCTATTTTATAACATCCGCTATACGCCCCATTTATATCCTTGTCTAACAAATTAGGTAAGATCCATTTATCAAAATTCTCATTAATTACATAAGCCAAACCAGCAACCATAATTGGCCATCCATAACTAATTAATTGCTTAAAAATTGTTTTACTAAACTGTAGTTTAGTTTTGAAAAAATAAGGTATAAGTAATATAAAAGTAAGAATACTAGCGAATAGGTTGGAGATGAATATATATTGTACTAAATCTGTACTATCATACCATGAAAAACTGAATCCAAATTTTGGAATAGCCCAAAGAAAAAAATAATTTAGTATTACATAAGTTAAAATATTAGCAATCTTAATAGATGCAAATTTAATAGGCCTTCCTGTAGCACGCAAATAGGCGAAAGGAGCTACTACAAGTGTATCTAAAACTATAACTCCAATTAATAAATTAAAATAGAGCTGATTAATACCAATCCAGCTGGATAACTCTTGATTATAGACCAATATACCCATCAAAAAAAGCATTGTTGTAACCACAAGACTTATAAATGTTGTAGAAAACACTTTATCTTTTTCTTCAGATTTGCTGAAAAATCTAAAGAAAGCTGTTTCCATTCCATAAGTTAATAGCACATTAAAAAAGGCCGCATAAATATAAAAGGTAGTACTGTCCGAAAAACTACTGGTTACTAATTTACCAGTATGAAGAGGAACCAAAACAAAGTTCATCAAACGAGGTAAAACGGTCGCTAAACCATAAATAATTGTGTCTTTAAAAAATTTTTTTAATACGCTCAATGTAGCTTGTTAATTAAGTATAAATGTATTGAATATGTATGAATGCAAAACGCATAAATTATTTGCCTGATTTAATTAAATTTTTATTTTCTTGGTGGTGCACTTGGAAACTGTTGCATTGGTTTCTCTGATATATTTTCAATTTTAAAGTACTTGACGTTTCCATTTTCAGAATAACTAACCACTGCTTCATTATCCTTTAAATCAAAAGGAATCTTATCACCACTGGATGTATAACCTTCTTTTTGATTAGCGCTACCTATGATACGTCCAATATACAATTTTGGACTATTAGGTTTAGTTTCCAACGCTACCTTATGGCCTCTAAAATAAAGGCTATCTAGCGTTATCTCTTTTTGCTCTGCAGTTAGGGGAATAAATACATTTGTACCAGAACCGCCACCTTTAACACCTGCTACCCACTTTTGATAGTAAACATTACTGGTTTTAAAAGAAGTTTCCTTTTGGAGTTTTTGAGCACTACTACATTGCATAAAAAAGAAGCTTGATAAAATAGAAACACTTAAATATTTAAAAAATCTCATAATCGTTGTATTTTGTTAAAGGTAATTAATCAAAATGTATTCCATAAAAAAACCTTATTCAAATTGAATAAGGTTTTTTCTATTTCTATAACTCTTCAATACTTGAGAGTCAACTAGTTTAATTGTTTAAAGCCTCTGCCCCTCCAACAATCTCTAATATTTCATTAGTAATTGATGCTTGACGCGCTTTATTATACGTTAATTTAAGTTGATCTCTTAGCTCCGTAGCGTTATCTGTTGCTTTATGCATTGCTGTCATACGTGCACCATGCTCTGAAGCAAAACTATCTCTTATACCTTTGTATAATTGTGTTTTTAAAGACTTAGGTATTAACTCCTCAACGATTTCTAATTTAGAAGGCTCAAAGATATAATCAGAATTATTATCCGCTCCACCTTCCATAGGTACAATTGGTAAAAATTGTTCTGTCATTACCTCTTGCGTTGCTGCATTTTTAAATTTATTATAAACAACTTCGATTTTATCGAATTCGCCTCTAATAAATTTACCCATTAGCATTTCTGCAATGTCTGCAACACTATTAAAAGTTAAATCGTCAAATATGGCACTTTGATTACCTATTACAACTCCTTTTTTAGTGAACGCATCATTTGATTTTTTACCAATAGCTAAAACAGACACTTTTTTATCTGCATACACATTAGAAATTAAATGTTGCGTTTGTTTAATAATGTTAGAATTAAAAGCACCACACAATCCTCTATTAGACGTTATGGATACAATTAATACATTATTAACCTCACGTTGTTCCGCATATTTACTTCCTGAATCTTCATCCAATGTTGCACTTAAACTTTGTAAAAGTTCAGTCAACTTGTCCGAATAAGGACGCATTGCTGTAATAGCATCTTGAGCTTTCTTCAATTTAGCAGCAGACACCATTTTCATGGCACTAGTAATCTGCATCGTTGAAGATACTGAAGCAATTCTGTTACGTATTTCTTTTAAATTAGCCATTTTTCTTATCCTAAGTCCTTTCCTAAAAAAGGACTTTTTAAAATGTTATACTTTACAAACTCTCGTTTCTCTTTAAAAAGAGATAGGAAGAGTACTATGCTCTATACTTAGCAGATAATTCCTTAGCTACAACTGTTAACACATCTGTAACTTCATCTGTTAATTTTCCTGCTTTTAAACTATCTAAAATACCTCTATGCTTTGCATTTAAAAATTCTAAATAATCACGTTGAAATTCTTTAACTTTTTCAACAGGAACATCCTTCAATAAATTTTTAGATCCAGCATAAATAATTGCTACCTGATCTTCTACTTTAAAAGGATCATTTTGCGCTTGTTTTAAAATCTCAACATTACGCTTTCCTTTGTTAATTACGTTTAAAGTAACAGCATCTAAATCCGAACCAAACTTAGCGAAAGCTTCAAGCTCACGATATTGTGCTTGATCCAGTTTTAACGTACCAGATACCTTTTTCATTGATTTAATCTGTGCATTACCTCCAACACGAGATACCGAAATACCTACGTTAATTGCTGGACGAACACCAGAGTTAAATAAATCTCCATCTAAGAAAATTTGCCCATCAGTAATAGAAATTACGTTAGTTGGGATATATGCCGAAACATCACCTGCTTGCGTTTCTATAATTGGTAAAGCTGTAAGAGAACCACCACCTTTTACGATTGGCTTAAGCGAATCAGGTAAATCATTCATCTCTTTTGCAATCGCATCATTATTAATGATTTTTGCAGAACGCTCTAATAATCTTGAGTGTAAATAAAATACATCTCCAGGATACGCCTCACGTCCTGGTGGACGACGTAATAATAAAGATACCTCACGGTAAGCAACTGCTTGCTTTGATAAATCATCAAATACAATTAAAGCAGGTCTACCAGTATCTCTAAAATATTCTCCAATAGATGCTCCTGTAAACGGTGCATATACTTGCATTGCTGCAGGATCTGATGCGTTAGCTGCTACTATCGTAGTATAAGCTAAAGCGCCTTTTTCTTCTAATGTTTTAGCAATAAGTGCTACTGTTGCCGCCTTTTGACCAATAGCAACATATATACAATATACAGGTTCCCCTGCATCGTAAAATTCTTTTTGATTTAAGATAGCATCAATACAAACTGCAGTTTTACCTGTTTGTCTGTCACCAATAACTAACTCACGTTGACCTCTACCTACTGGGATCATAGCATCAATTGCTTTAATACCTGTTTGTAATGGCTCTGTTACTGGCTCTCTGTAGATAACTCCTGGTGCTTTACGCTCTAGAGGCATCTCATAAGTTGTACCAGTGATTGGTCCTTTACCATCAATTGGATTTCCTAATGTATCTACAACACGTCCAACAATACCTTCACCTACTTTAATAGATGCGATACGATTAGTACGTTTTACTGTAGATCCTTCTCTAACTCCTACTGAAGTTCCTAAAAGTACAATACCTACATTATCTTCTTCAAGGTTAAGTACGATACCTTCTAATCCACCGTCGAATTCTACTAGCTCACCATATTGTGCGTTAGCTAATCCGTAAGCTCGTACAATACCATCACCTACTGTTAATACTGTTCCAACTTCGTCTAATGAAGCGCTAGCTTCAAAACCTGAAAGTTGTTGTTTTAAGATTGCTGATACTTCAGCTGGTTTTACTTCTGCCATCTTTATTGATATTTAGACCCTTCGACAAACTCAGGGTAAGTCTTAGTTTATTGTAAATTCTCTTTTTAACTTGCTTAATTGATTGGCGATACTTGCATTATATTGCGTATCTCCAACTCTTAAAATGAAACCACCTAAAATGCTTTCATCCACTATATTTTTAATTGCAGCTTCTTTACCTGTAAGCTCTTTTACCTTAGCTAAAACTTTAGCTTCTAAAGCTTCTGTTAACGGTACTGCTGTAGTAACGGTTGCCACTTGACTCCCTTTTTGTTGCTCGTATAAAGTTATAAACTTTCCAGCCACTTGAGGTAATAAATCTAAACGTTTATTAGCAATTAAAGTATTTATAAGATTAACCGTTGCGGGGTTAACACCTTTAAAAATTTCTAATAACGCTGACTTTTTAATACTTGCACTAATTACAGGACTGTAAAGCATATCTTTCAAGTCTTTACTTTGCGCTACTGTATTATTTATTAGCTCCATGTCAGTATTTACAGCCTCAGCTATATTATTATCTGTAGCTAAACTTAAAACTGCTTTTGCGTAACGTATTGCTGCTCTTTCTCCTGCCATGATTTGACTAGTTTAATTTAGCATCATTTAACATAGACTCAACTAACTCTAATTGTTTGTCTTTGTTAGATAATTCTTGACGTACTACTTTTTCTGCAATCTCTAAAGATAATCCTGCTACGTGATTTTTCAATTCTGCCATAGCTGATTTCTTCTCGCTTTCGATAGCTGCTTGTGCCTGAACAATCATATTGTTAGCCTGCGCTTGAGCTTCCGTTTTAGCGTCGTCAATCATTTTGTTTTTTAAATCTCTTGCTTCTTTAAGCATAGCTTCGCGCTCTGCACGTGCTTCCGTTAATAACTTTTGGTTATCTGCTTGAAGATTTTGCATTTCTAACTTCGCGTTTTCAGCTGAATCTAATGCATTTTGTATACCATCCTCACGTGTTTGTAAAGCGTCTAAAATTGGTTTCCATGCAAATTTTCTCATTAATACTATTAATATTATCAAGATAACGGCTTGCATAACAAATAAGCCTACTGAAAAATCATTTAATAAAGTTTCCATACTATATAGATTACTATAATTCTTTTTTTGTTTAATTTAAAAACAGTTTCTGCAACCAACCGTTGCAGAACACTGTTTCTTTTTGTTTTAGGATTATGCTCCTAAGATTAACGCACCGAATGCTAAACCTTCTAATAAGGCTCCGATGATGATCATCGCAGTTTGGATTTTTCCAGCTGCTTCTGGTTGACGAGCAATACCTTCCATTGCTTTTCCTCCAATTTGACCTAATCCGATTCCTCCACCGATTACGATTAATCCTGCTCCAATTAAATTGTACATACTAATTTGGTTTTATAAATATTAATTAAACAAATTCTTATTAATGGTGGTCATGTTCTTCAACTGCCATCCCTATAAATAACGATGATAACATCGTAAAAATAAATGCTTGTAAAAAGGCTACTAAAATTTCAATAACCGAAATAAATAATGCTAACACTAAAGACATCCCTGTTGATCCAACAGCTCCAAATGATTCTTTCATTGTTATCATTAATGCAATTAAGCTCATTACAACAAAGTGACCCGCTGTCATGTTTGCAAATAAACGAACTAATAAAGAGAAAGGCTTAATTAAAACAAAACCTACTAACTCTATCACTGCTAATATTGGTCGTAAGATTACTGGAACACCTGGCATCCATAATGTGTGCTTCCAAAAATCTTTACTTGCGCTAAATAAATATATTACTGCTGTAAAAATTGCTAAACATGCTGTTACCGCAATCTGACCTGTAACATTAAATCCTATTGGTGTTAATCCTAATAAGTTTAAGATCCAGATAAAGAAAAAGACCGTTAGCAAAAACCCCATAAATTTACGGTATTTTTTCTCTCCAATATTTGGCTTTGCAATGTCATCTCTTACATAAATCACTAAAGGCTCTAATACTCTACTAATACCTTTTGGTACGGAATGTCCTTTTTTGTAACCTCTTGCTAATGCGCTAAATGCTAATAACATTAAAACCCCTGTTAATAACATACCAACTACAGACTTTGTGATTGAAAAATCTAAAACCTTGTGTGCATTTTTCGGGTGGTGTTTATCATCAAAATCAAGAGTTGTTACTCCTGCATCCAACTCGTATATTTTACTGTGTAGTTTTACTAAACGCGACTCTCCTTTAGTTACAATTACGCTTGCACTATCATCATGATGAAAAGCTGAAGACATAAATGTTTTCAACCCATCTTTAGTCCAAACAATAACTGGCAAAGGGAAACTATAATGTGTCCCAGACTCATTATGAGTAAACAAATGAAAATCGTGAGAATCTTTTAAGTGATGCTTTATATACTCCTTGATTTCGTGAGCAGTGTTCACTTGATTCCCTGGTTCATGTTTAGTATCATCTCCGTAAGAAGAGACTGAAACGAACATCAGAACTAATATTGCTATAAAATGGAAAGGTTTTTTTGCCAACATCATACTTTTTGTAACTAATAAATTTATGGTCTGTAAATTTTGTGCAAATGTAAGTAATAATTTAAAAAGGTAAACACTTTTTTTAATTAGATTTTTCTCACAGACAAATTAAACACTATTAAACTATCATTCAAATACTTACTTCTCTTTTAATAATTTCGCGATACAAGCTGTTTCGATTATTAAAAACAAGAAAAAGGGTATCACCAAACCTAAACGATCGGGCAGACTCAAATTTGTCTCAGAAAAGATCGATGATTGAAAAAGCAAAATAAAGACTCCAATTTTAACAAACATTAAGGTTAAATAAGCAAATCCTAGCTGATTAGGTAATTTACTATTAACAAGCTCTATACTTAAATACACAATTAACACTGCTATTCCATGAAACAGATACAGTTTTTGCAAAGAATAAGGGAGATTATCCTGTGTGACATAGTTTTGAATGCTATAAGCAGCGACTAATACCACAAGGATAAAAGACACGACGTATACAATACGTTTATTCATTTTTAGAATTTTGATCATTAGTAATTTTAACAACTTGCTTGATAACAGAATACATAGCCACAAATACAGCAAGTAATGTTATTGTTTTAAAATAAAACTGATTAGTGCTATAGTTAAGATCTAACCAATTACCCAATATACTCCCTAACCAAATGGTAATACCCATTTGCAATGCTATTGATGTAAACCGGATATAAGGATTAAGTTGTTTTTTGGGTTTTCGAGCCACTATTTAAGTTATTTACAGAGGTTTTCATAACGCAAGACACGTTAAAGGTTGCTCCAGGCTCTACTGCTAGTTTCTGTGTAACCACATCGCCTTCAATATGTGCTGTTGACTTTAAAGTTAACGTTTCAGTCAATTCCATGGTCCCAGAAAGCTTACCTTCAAAGTAAGCATTACTACATTTTAATTTTCCAATTATTTCGCCATCTTTTCCGACCACTACTTTTCCAGACGTTTCTATATTCCCCTCTATTGTTCCATCCACACGGATGTCTCCATCACTAAAAAAATCACCTACTAGTTTAGTGCCTTTTGCTATAATATTTTGAATTGAAAACTGATCTTGCTGCTTATTTTTCATTTTAAGGGACATTATTTATTTGCTAAGTATTCGTTTATATTTTTATGTATTTGAAGTGTCTTGTAGTTGCTAGACGATATTCCAAAATAAGGTCTGTTTATTTTATCTCTATCTTCTTCCTTTAGAATATCCGAAAAAGCTTGCGCACCTTGTACACTTCTTAAACCATGAACCACAAGAAACGTCGTTTCCGGATTAAACACATCCACAGACGTTGACATGTTGTAATAGGTCACCTTTGGTATTACTTCATCCAATATTTTTCTAAAATCAACAAGCGCTTCTTTTTCGTTTGTATTAAACTGAAACACCACTTTAAAACTTCTAGACTGTGTATCTGGTTTAAATGTTTTATCACTGACCGACTTTAAACTACCTAGAATAGCCTCTGCTTGAATAGCCTCTGGCGTATTAGCAAACGCTAAAACAACATCATTAAGACCATCTACATACGCTTGATACCCATTTAACCTTCCATTAGCAGTCGCTTTTAGTAATGCAAATTTTGGAACCATAGGGTCTCCATCAAAAAAGGTCATATACTCTTTAGATTTTTCAATGACTTCTTGAAAATGTTGTGCTTCTAAAAGCTTGTAAGTTGCTTCATATAGACTTTCTGAACTATTTTCATCTCTAGTTGCTGCTAATTCAGGATGCAGTAAAATATTAGCATATCTTGACTCTGGATAATTACTAATAATACTAGTTTTTGTTATTAAAGCCTCATCACCTAAGCCTAATATCTCATAAATTTTATACAAATTATAATTAGAAGGTAAAATTAGTTTTTCTTCAGGATCACTTTCTAATAAGTTTAAAAATTTACTTTTAGACAACTTATATTCTTTAAATTTTTCTTTATAAATTAAACCCAATTGATAGTATGCGTAATTACGTTCTTTTTTAATACTGTCTAATTCTTTTTCTGCCGAAGGAATTAAAGCTAAATAATAGTCTGGACTTAACAATTCACTTTCTTCCCCTTCTGCTATTGCTAATTCTAAATTAGATTGTTCCTCCGAAAAACCACCTGATTTAGCAGATGACCATCTCCAATCATCTTCGTTTTTACGATCTCCCCAAATACGCGAAAATTCGTTCTTCCCATAAGCCACTGTAGTTGGATTATAAAAATAGAAACTAGGTCCCGCTCCCGACAAACCACCGCCTTGTGTAACAGCATTATTAATCAAACTATTAGTTGCTGCAAATCCACTTTTACGCGCTTCAATTTCTAATCGTTCTTTTTCTGCTTCTAATTTTTGTTTAAGCGTATTAGTGTAATCTGTAAAATAGGCTAAACGATCCGCTTCCGGCATTTTAACTATTTTGAGAATACTATCATTAACTTCAGCTATACCTTCATAATAAATGACGTCATCTAAGTTTTCGCGTTTACGTTTAAGTGTACGGAATGGCTTGCTATTTTCAACCATATTGGTCATGGTACTATCAAAATAAGCGCCTGCAAATTTATAGTTGTTTCTATCAAAATAGAAATCGCCTAAAGTCTCATAGTTTTTAGCGACCAAAATTTTGTCTTTAGATTTTTCTCTTAATGATTTATTGTAATAAGCGACCGCCAAAGAATCTGATTGATTTGCTAAATGAAAATCACCTATTTGATGATAGATTTTATCCAAGTATGGACGATTTTCTCTATCTTCCTCTAACTTGGTTAGATGCTTCAAAAACTCAATTTTATCACCTGTATTGTAGTCAAAGTTTTTAGCTTTTTCTATCTGAGCAGCCATTAGGTAGCGACGCGGTGTTTTTCGGTTTAAATCGATAACCTCATCAAATGCTAAATTTGCACTGTCTTTAAAGGTCAAGACATTATACAATTGCCCTTTTATAAAATTAAAACGCCCTTTCTCGTCATTATTTCTCGTCGCTTTTGACGCTATTTTAATTTGCGTCAAAGCACTATCTAAGGCTTTTGTGTTTATATAAGCTTGCGCTAAAATGGATGTAGCATCAGACAATTCTTGTCCCTCCAATTCTTCTTGTTTAATAAGACGTTTAAGATTTACAATAGCCAACTCGTCATTTTCTAAACGCATATTGGTTTTTTCTCTCCAAACCTTTGCTGTGTTTATTTTATCGGATGCTGGGTACTTGTAAAGAATATAATTAAAGGCCTCTAAAGCGGGCACAAAACGTTGGTCAAAATATCTAGCTTGACCTAACAATAAATACGCTTCATCAATTTGAGGATTATACTCCTTACCCTTAATATTCATCCCATGTTTTTGGATGGCTTTTACCGCTTTTTCTTCTGCTTTTGTAAAGTCTTCATTTTTAGATTGACCGGGTAACACAACCTCATCACTAACTTGCATACGTTCTATCGGTAAAAGATCCCAATAGTTGTCTTTATAACCGTTATTTAAATTGTCTTGACCTTGTTTTAAGGCCTCATACCCATTAAATAAGGCATTATACTCTGCAGTAACTGCATGAAAATTACGATTTATGAAACTGTTTTTTTTTCTTGAGCAACTAGTGATTGTTGCTAAGGTTAATCCAGAAACTATACAAATTTTAAATGCTATCTTCAATGCGGTTGTATTTTGTGTAATACATAACTAAATATTGCAGTAAATAGTATTTATAGATACTGTCAACACCGTAAAAATAAGCATCTTTTTTACTTTTTTCCAAAAAATGAGATTAAACTTGTTTTTTAAGCCACGTCTACCGTTCCTGAAAAGTGCGCTTCCAACTCTTTTAAAGTTGCCTCGCTAGTTGCAATATCTTTTACGACGTGTCCTTTTTCTAAAACAACAATACGTTCGCAGACATCCGTAACATGCATTAAATCATGACTAGACACTAACACCGTAACGCCTTTTGTCAAAGCTAAATCTTTAATAATTTCTTTTAGTCTAATTTGTGTCGTTGGATCCAGATTAGCAAAAGGCTCGTCTAAAATGATAACTTCTGGATTACCAATAAGCGCGGCAACAATCCCCGCTTTTTTCTGATTTCCTTTACTTAAATCACGTAGATATTTTTTCTGACCTAGAATTTCACCATGAAAAAAATCCTCAAACTGAGACACAAGATTATCAACATCTTGTTTATTCTGCCCACGTAAATCGCCAATAAAGTAAAAATATTCTTCTGCCGTTAAGTAACCAATTAAAAAACTTTCATCAATAAAAGAAGACGTAAATGGTTTCCAATCTTCACTTTGATTTACTACAACCCCGTTATTATTAATAGTTCCTGTTGTTGGTTTTATTAAGTCCAAAAGCAAACTAAAATACGTTGTTTTCCCTGCACCATTATTACCTACAAGTCCAAAACTCTGACCATTAGGAATGTCTAAACTAGGAATATTTAATACTTCGTTACCGCTATATTTTTTTGAAAGATTTGTTGTAGTTATCATAATGTAGTGATTGTAAAGGTTAATTGAATTGATTAGTTGTCTTCATTAAAAGCTTTGACCATCTCATATTTAGAGGCTAAGTACTTTTTGGTAATAAAACGCATTGTTTTTTGATGAAATATTATACCTATTAACCCCAAAGCTATTAGTGCAGAAATACCCGAATAAAAGCCAATATAATACGTTAACGATCCAAAAATGGCCAAAGGGATTAACAATAACGGAATACCGATAAGCCATTGTACTGCTCCTGTCCCTTGATAGTTAAAAGCGGCGCGTTGGTTTAAATCTATCTTTTTTCTATTAAAAGACCCACCAAGCATAATAACATAAGTATTAACGCCAATATTATAAATAGCTGCAGCAAAATGTGCTACTAAAATTTTCCATCCAAAATAAACATACGGTATACTTAGCACAAACATGATAATTACACTTAACATCATTAAGGTGTATTTAGATTTTAAATACTGCTCGTACTTGATATTTTGACTCATTAGCATTTTGTAATACCCACTATCCCAAGCCGGAATAAATTGCCCAAAGTTAATTAAGAAAATACCTGTCACAAAAACCCCAACAAAACCAAACATAATTGGTGTGTCATTATACACAGGATTAGGGTAAAAAAACAAGCCATATAATAATCCTAATACCAAAATAAAAACGGCAGACCTTGGACGTTTGTTACGCCAAATTAATTTTAAATCCAACTGCATAAAAGGCGCACTATCACCAAAACGTTTAGTCCAACCTAAGTCTGACGTACTCACTTCTTTTATTTTTGTTTTGAGCGAATTATCCAAGTATAATTTTTTGATTAGTATTTTATGATTAAAAACATACAACCCAACAAGAACAGCGAGTAGCACTAATAAAAGTGATGGATTAGCAGTAATTGCCAACATTGCAGAAGATAATAATCCAGAAAAATCAACAATATTAAAATAGTTTAATCCAAATAATGCACCTGCAAAAAGTATGATTGGAAGAAAAGACAATTCAGTTTCAGCCGAAAAACTTTCAATAATAAAATTTAAAAAATTATTAATTAATGTCAATAATAGCATTGCAACCAACCAAGTTATTACAGTAATAGTATCATAATCTTTATACACTAAAACAAAACTAAATGGCACCATTGCAAAAAGTGGTAAAAAGTTAAAAAATGAAACAGCAGATTTACCTAATACAAAATGAACAACAGTACTTCTTTTTATTGGAATGGTCAAAAATGGCTTTACACTCATCACTGGCAATTTTTGCAAAAAGAAACGTAACATTAAGTCTCCTAAAAACCAGAAAAACAATAATGTATTAACGACAATAAAAGGATCTTGATTCGGAAATGTTTTTTTTAATATTGGATACAGTCCAAAACCTAACGCTAAAAAGACAACTATAAAATAGGCAGCAAAAAAGCCCATAACTATTTTTATAGCTAGGCCTTTACCAAAGTTGGAAGACCGTATAAAAGATTTCCATTCTAGACTTAAAAATTTACTAATCATAATGGTTAATGTTTGGTTGGTTTAATAGATAAGTATACAAATGTTTAAAAATGTTACAAACAAAACTCTGGATAGGTTTCATTTAGAAGTTTTTCTGCTTTGTTTGGGATAACCTCAAAACTGATATACATCCAAAGACAAAACAGTGTAGAGAAAATAGATAAACCTAATAAAGCATAAGCATTATCTAATAAATGATCAGAAAAATTATACCATTGTGGCAATTGAGATAACAACATTATAGCAGATCCACCTGCTTGTTTAAATATAATTTCTTCTAACATCCATTTTTTACTGGACAATGCTTTACGCTGTTTAAATTGTCTTTTTAACTGTATGCTTTTATAGATTACAAAAACACATATTATCACAAAAAGACCTATTAAAAATGATGTTGCAAAAATTGTAGACAACCCTAAATAAATACCAAAAAATAAAGCTAGTGTAGTTATTAATTTAGGAAACGTAAACCATTGCTTTAGCTCTGTCCACAGGTATTTAAAGTAGCGTTTATTCATAGCTTTTTGACGACGTTCTAAGACTTCCATAAAGCCAAAGACTCCAAATTTTTTAAAGGCTTTATCTCTTGCATCTTCAAAAGATAAGTTGGTTTCTGTTTGCCAAACAGACTCAATATCGTTTGCTAAGTGATCTACTAACTCGGTTTGTAAATCGTAATGCTCTACATAGTGCTGTCTTGTAAAGGCGTAAAGATTTTCTATTTGAAGTGGAGTTAATTTCATATTAATCCAAACTAAATTTAGGATTCATAAAGGTTTCCATCGTTTTTATGTAATCCTTAAGTTCTTCCAGTTTACTAACCGTTTCTTTATTACCTTTTTCGGTAAGTTTGTAGTATTTACGCAATCGGTTATCTACTTTTTTAACCTCGACGTCCAACAAACCTTCGGCTTCTAACTTATGTAGCGCAGGATACAAAGCACCTTCGGTAATATTAAGTTCACCTTTAGTTATTGCTTTCACTTTTTGCGTCATTTCGTACCCATACATTTTTTCACTTTCATTTAAAAGCTTTAAAATAATAGTAGTCAGACTGCCCTTATATAATTTTGAATTTGCCATATCACAAACATACATAAAATTCTTATGCATAATAAACTTAGGTATTAATTTTTTTCTAAACAGCAGGCAAAACGGTAAAGCTTCATTATTTTTACAAAAAAATAAAAACCATGTCTCAATTTAATACACTAACTATTTCGGATATCACACGTCAAACGGACCAATGTGTTACGTTGACTTTTACTGTACCAGACAATTTAAAACAAGACTACGCGTTTAAAGCTGGACAATATATTACACTAAAAACTAAAATTAACAATGAAGAAGTAAGACGTGATTACTCTTTATGTTCTTCTCCGTCAAGCGGAACACTTACCGTTGCGGTTAAAGCAGTACCAAATGGAACCTTTAGCACTTATGCAAACAGCAGTTTAAAAGTTGGAGACACTTTGGACGTTGCAAAACCTCAAGGTCGTTTTGTTTTTGAACCAAAACCGACAGAAGAACGCACCATCGCCGCCTTTGCTGCCGGAAGTGGTATTACACCAATATTAAGTATTGCAAAAACAGTACTAGAGCAAGAACCTAAAAGTCACTTTGTATTGGTATACGGTAACAAATCTAAAAATGACACTATATTTTTTGACGACTTGTTAGCGCTACACCATAAATACGTCGATCGTTTTTATATTCAGTTTTTATATAGCCAATCTCAAGAAGAAAATGCGTTATTTGGACGTATCGAGAAAAGCACCGTTAATTTAATTGTTAAAAACAAATACAAACACGTTACTATAGATTCCTTTTACCTTTGTGGACCAGAAGCTATGATTAACACGGTAAAAGATGTATTAACAGAAAATAAGGTCTCTAAAGACAATATTCATTTTGAATTATTTACCGCTGCCACTCAAACTACAACAGAAACAATAGAGACTAGCGACGGAAACACAGAAATAACGGTTACCGTAGATGATGAATCTGAAACGTTTAGCATGTCACAAAAACAAACGATACTTGAAGCTGCGTTAAAACAAGACTTAGATGCACCATACTCTTGTCAAGGCGGCGTATGTAGTAGTTGTATTGCTAGAGTTGTGGATGGTAAAGCTATCATGAGACAAAACAACATATTAACAGATGCTGAAGTTGCAGAAGGTTTAATATTAACCTGTCAAGCACATCCTACAACACCAACTTTAACTGTAGATTATGATGACGTATAAATCCTAACTATGTATTTTGTCGTCTTTATGTGCTTTTTATCGAAATTTTAGAAGAATAAACTTTTATAAAATTGAATAAACGAACAATCTGATAAATTTGTAAAAGATTATAACGCTAAAATTTGTTAGTTTAAGGGATAATATTAATTTTATATTAGTTGTTACAATCAGAAAGCCTCAAGCAATTGAGGCTTTTTTTATGCAAAAAAAATCAATATTACCAATTTTCAAGACATTACATACCGCCTTTTATACAGACTAACCATAATTACGCACAATTGTAGATTAACCGATATATTTACTTTTAATCGAAAGCGTATCAAAACAGACCTCGACAAAATAAATCAAGTCAACAATCCTCTACATTTGTAACAGATTATAACGCTGAAATTTGTTAGTTTAAGGGATAATATTAATTTGATATTAGTAGTTAAAATCAAGAAGTCTCAATTTAACATTGAGGCTTTTTTTTATGAGTTTAAAATAGACTTTACTAAAGCTGTAACTTCTTTTGGACTGATAGTCCCAGCTACCGTTTTATAATCTTCCGGATATTTGTTACCATAAATAGAGGTTGGTAATTTCGGGAATTCAATTCTGTCCGGGACTAAATTATTAGATCGTGGTTGGTTAAAAGCGCCAAAACCAGCAAATGGATGTGTAACTCCCCAAATAGTAACCACTTTTACACCTAGCATAGCTGCCAAATGCGCGTTACCAGAATCCATACTAATCATCACATCCAAATTAGAAATCAAATCTAATTCTTCATTTAAATCATATTGTCCAGCCACATTTATGACATTCTCAGAACTTAATGCTAATGTGTCTAACTGATCCTTATCGACTTCACCTCCAAACAGAAAAATAATATAGTCTTCTTTTAAACTATCTATTACTACCTTCATTTTATCCAAAGGATACATTTTAGACGCATATTGCGCAAAAGGAGCAATACCAATCCATTGTTTTTTATTTTGTGTCTCTACAACCTCTAAAACAGCATTTGGAATTGATTTCTTAACGGGGAAATCAGGATTATTTAGCTGTAAGCTAAAACCTAAAGCTTCAAATACATCTGCATAACGTTGGTGGGTACTTTTTAAAGCCTCAAAACGCTCTCCTGTGACTAATTCTTTTTTCTCTTGACGCCCTTTATCTAATTGTTTGTACTTTTTTCCAAATAAAAAAACCTTTAATATTTTAGTCCGTAAAACATTATGAAGATCTGCAACAGCCTCAATATTAAGTTTTCTCAACTGTTTTGATAACCTAAACAATCCTAAAACACCTTTATGGTTTTCCTTTAAATCTATAGGAAAAACGTCTACATTATTTAAATCTCTAAAAAAAGGAGCAAAAAATGGGCGCGTTAATACTGTTAATTTAACATCAGGGAATTGTTGAGTCATTGCCCGTAAAACAGGTATAGTCATAGCGACATCTCCCATTGCTGAGAGACGAATCACTAAAATATGTTTTGGTATTTTTGACATCTATTACAGCATTATCAAATAGACAAGCGTTATATTATTTCTGGTTTCTTAACACTGGATTAAGCTCGTCGTCATTATACATTTTCATCTGCTTATACACTTTCATGTACTTATCCCCTTTTTGGATGTCTGCTAATAAAGTATCTATTGCAGTACTTAAATCCACACGTTGTTCTAATAAAATATCATACTTTATTTGGCAAGACGCCTTATGCGCATCAGACGCATCAGCTCTAGTTGCTTCTTCTTCCATATGATATACTTTCAATGCTAAAATAGATAATCTATCAACCCCCCAAGCTGGACTTTCGGTATTAATAGTCGCATCGCTTTTAGGACTCACATCCTTATATTGCTCTAAAAAATAACTATCAATATATTCAACCATATCCGTTCTATCCTGATTAGAGGCATCTATTTTACGCTTTAAAGTCAACGCTGCAACAGGATCTATTTGCGGGTCACGAATAATATCCTCGTAATGCCACTGCACAGTATCGATCCAACATTTTCTATATAAAAGGTGCTCCAATAAGTCGGTGTTTTTATCATACACATTAGTAAAAGGTTGATCCACTGTATTAATGATATGATACTTTTTTATAACGTCCTGAAATATGGTATTTGCTTTATCTGTAAACATGTTCTTATTTTTAAGACTGTAAAATTACATAAATTAAACTGAATTTTGTCGGTACACATTTTGGCTTTTTAAATAATAGAGTAACTTTACTCTTTAAAGAACTATTAGTCATGCATATTCATAATTTATCTAAAGAAAACTCTATTTTAAGTCAATTTGTATCAGAAATAAGAGATGTGACAGTCCAAAAAGACAGTATGCGTTTTAGACGAAACATTGAACGTATTGGTGAAGTTTTAGGTTACGAATTAAGCAAAACCTTAGAATTTGAAACAAAAACAATCACCACACCTTTAGCCACGACCAAAACCTTAGTCCCAAAAAACGATGTGGTTTTATGTTCTATTCTTAGAGCAGGAGTACCTATACATAATGGCTTATTAAACTATTTTGATAAAGCTGAAAATGCCTTTATATCTGCCTATAGACATCATTTAGACAACCCTGAATCTTTTGAAATTGTTGTGGAGTATCTTGCTTGTCCAGATCTTACAGGAAAAACACTAATCCTTGCTGATCCAATGCTAGCAACGGGACAATCACTAATTGCTACTTTTAAAGCTTTACAACCATTTGGAACTCCAAAAAACATACATATTGTAGCTGCGATTGGCGCAGAAGTTGGCGTCCAATTTTTAGAGGACAATTTACCAAAGGACACTAATCTTTGGATTGCTGCCATTGACGATACTTTAAACAGCAAAGGTTATATTGTTCCTGGATTAGGTGATGCAGGTGATTTAGCCTTTGGCGTAAAATTACAGCACTAATAAGGTTATTGGGATAATAATTAATAGCCCTAAAAATAGCTCTTTAAACCATTTATCCTCTATCGTTTCTATATAGTTAGTTACTATCACTGATAGTGGGGCAAATAAAAACAAAAACTCACTTCCATTTTTTTGAGGCGCAAACACGACTATCACTGCAGCAAACACGCAGGTTAAAAACAGTATTTTATAAGATGGTCTATAGCTACGCATTTTCTTTTTAATGTCTCTTAAATAAAATAAAGACGACCAAATCCCGAAAGAGGCCAACATTGTTATAGCAATTATAAATTGTAACGAATTATAACTATTGAAATTAAAATTAACAGCTGGATCAATCTGTAATGCTGAAAAGTAATCGCCATAAACTATTATCGAAAAACAAATAGCAATAACCACAATAGCTATCAATCCAACAAAAGGCACTAAATAATACTTCACTGTAGTCTCTGAAAACAGTAATAAAGCAATAAAAGTTAAAGGAAAAAATAAAATAGCCCAAAAGTAAAACAGCGCAGCTATCCCAATTAAAAAACCACTATCAAATAATTTTTTAACCACATCTTTTTTTGACCTTACACTTATTAAACGCCTAAAAGCTAGTAGTATAAAAAAATTAGAGACTACTATCTTATAATTTACAAAAGCCTGAGGTATCGCTAAAACAAATAAAGCAAAAAGTAATATTTCGTAATTATTCTGTTGGGATAAAAGGTTTTTTATAACTATAAAATTAAGCACTAAAATAGATAAAAACACTAAAACAAAAATACCTAGATTACCCAAAATAGTAAGGTTAGGATTTACATTATCAGGATATTTAAAAGGCAACAAAAAAAAAGCAATTAGTGTAATACTAAAGACAATTAAAAAATTAATTGGTTTGGATTTGCTAAAAATAGTTGTAATCATTAACTCTTTTTGTATTTTTGTATTATAAATATACTATTATATAATTATGAAAGATTTTTTTGAAGCTATACAAAGCCTTTTTGTTGACGTATTATTTGCTCCTTATGATGCATTAAGAGCCTTAGAATTAGAAAGTTGGTGGGCAGCAAACTTTATGTCTTGGATATTTATCACTATTGGTTTTGTAGCTTTTATATATTGGATGATCCAATTAAAAGGACACGCGGCTAACAATGAAGAAGACAAAAGCATCTCTTCTCACTCATATCTATAAAACTTATAGGTCAAACCCTATATCTTTTCTATAATTCATCTTATCAAAATGTAGTTTATCTATACTTTGGTAAGATTTTTTTATGGCCTCTTGGTACGTATCTCCGTAACTAGTAATTGCCATAACACGTCCTCCAGACGTTACAATAGCACCCTCTTTATTTTGTGCTCCTGCATGAAACACAATAGAATCGATTACATCTTCCACACCTGTAATAACTTTTCCTTTTTGATACGCTTCCGGATAACCACCAGACACTAACATAATTGTAGTTGCTGCTCTTGGATCTACCTCAATAGTAATTTGATCTAATGTTTGATTGGCAATTGCTTGAAAAACGTCAACTAAATCATTTTTAAGTCTTGGTAAAACGACTTCCGTTTCAGGATCACCCAAACGCACATTATACTCGATAACCTTAGGCTCATCACCGACTTTTATCAACCCAATAAACACAAACCCTTTATATGGTAAATTGTCTTTTTGTAAACCAGCAATCGTCGGTTTGACTACTTGCTCTTCTACTTTATCTAAAAATGTTTGATTAGCAAAAGGTACAGGAGACACTGCTCCCATTCCTCCTGTATTTAAGCCTGTATCACCTTCTCCGATACGTTTATAATCTTTAGCTGTTGGTAGGATTTTATAGTTTTTACCGTCCGTTAGTACAAAACAACTTAATTCTATACCGTCTAAAAATTCTTCAATAACAACTTTAGTACTTGCTTCGCCAAACTTAGCATCTACAAGCATGCTTTTTAATTCGGCTTTAGCCTCATTTAAATCATTTAAAATAACAACACCTTTACCTGCTGCTAAACCATCGGCCTTTAATACATATGGTGGACTCAAGGTTTCCAAAAATACATACCCATCTTCCACAGTGTCTTTATTAAAACTTTGGTAAGCGGCTGTTGGGATATTGTGTCTGTATAAAAACTCTTTAGCAAACTCTTTACTACCTTCTAAGGTTGCTGCTGCCTGTTGTGGCCCAATAACTGCTACATTTTTAAGTGATTTATCTGCTAAGAAAAAATCATGAATACCTAATACCAATGGATCTTCAGGACCAACTACTACCATGGTAATGTTATTATTTAACACCACATCTTTTATGGCTTCAAAATCGGTTACACTAACAGGAACATTTTTTGCTATTTGTGCTGTTCCAGAGTTTCCTGGTGCTACAAAAAGTGAGTTACATTTTGTGCTTTGCTTAAGCTTCCATGCAATTGTGTGTTCTCTTCCTCCTGATCCTAAAATTAAAATATTCATTGTAGTAATATTGTGTTGTTGTTGTTTCAACAAAAATAATTATTTAAAAGAATTTGATTCACTTTAAATCCAATAGTTTTTTATTTCTTTATTTTACAGAAAATATATTGCATTGAAACAATTTGAATGGTCTTTACGATTAAAAGGATTTCCTGTTAATGAAGCTAAAAAAACACAAGCTATTATTGATGGATTTACCGAAGCTGATTATGCTAATTATTTAAGTAAACAGTTACAGGCTATTGTTGCGTTTCATCTAGAGCACACACCTTTTTACAAGGCATTATGTGGAGATATAAACACTTCAGATTGGCATACATTACCCGTTTTGACTAAAGCCGACTTACAGCAACCTTTGGCTGATCGTTTATCTGACAAATACACTATAAAAACGGTACACAAACATAAAACATCAGGATCCTCCGGAACCCCTTTTGAGTTTGCTAAAGACAATTTTGCGCATGCCATGACTTGGGTAACCTTTATGCAACGCTATAGTTGGTTTAATATTGATTTAAACACGTCTAAACAGGCGCGTTTTTATGGCATTCCGTTAGACAGAAAAGCATATTATAAAGAACGATTAAAGGATTGGTTAGGAAATCGGTTTCGGTTTTCGGTATTTGATTTAAGCGATGTAGCTTTAGACAACGTACTATACAAATTTATGCGTACTAAGTTTAACTACATTAACGGTTACACAAGTGCTATTGTCCAATTTGCGAAATATCTAGAACGTAAAAACATTGTTTTAAAAGACGTTTGCCCCAGTTTAGAAGTTTGTATTGTCACTTCCGAAATGTTATTTGAAGACGACAAAAAACTACTTGAAAAACAGCTTAATATCAATATTGTTAACGAATACGGTGCAGCCGAATTAGGTTTAATTGCTTTTGAAGACAAAAACGATAATTGGATGGTTAACTCTAACCATTTATACATCGAAATATTAGACAATAACAACCAACCGATACCTTTGGGTCAGCCCGGAAAAATTGTAATTACAGATTTATACAACCGTGCACACCCGTTTATAAGATACGAGTTAGGCGATTTAGGACAATTATCCACAAAAAGCACATTACAGCATCCCATTTTAGAATCTTTAACTGGTCGTACTAGTGATTTTATTTCGCTTCCAAGCGGAAAAAAAGCAGCAGGCTTAACCTTTTATTATGTGACTAAAACCATCATGACTACAAACGCTAATGTGAAAGAGTTTATAGTCGAACAAATTAAAATTGACACCTTTAAAATTGATTATGTTGCTACCGAAGACTTAAGTAAAACGCAGCAAAAGGCAGTACAATTAGCAGTTGATAACTACCTTGAACCTAATTTAAATTTGATTTTTGAACAGAAAACTGTTTTGGAACGGGAAACTAGTGGTAAACTGAAACAATTTAGGTCTAGATTGTAGGTTAAAATCGGTATTCTGCCTTTAAAAGCACCATACGTGGTAGTAACCTAACCTCTGTTGTTGAAGACCCCAAATCGCTGATAGAAAAACTAGTATACCGTTTGGTATCAAATAAATTTTTACCGGTAATCCCTAACGTTAGTTTTTTATCAATCAACTTATATTGTGTTTCAAAATCTAAAAAATAATAGGTATTATCTGTATCTAAACTTCCAAAATGGTAACGTTCCGTTTTTACTTTTGCATCAAATTTTTTATTAAAGATAAAGTTAAGATCTAAAAAAGATTGATTGTTAGTAAACTTACTATTAGCAAAGGTTTCAATTTTATTGGTTGTCCAAGCAGTACCTAAATGGTAATTAAAAAACCCTTTAAAAGCAGACCGTAACTCTAATCCATAATTATAATTATTAGACACCACTGTTCTTAAATTAGAATTGTTTACTACGTTTTTAAATTCGTTTTTGGTGTAGCCTAAATCTAACTTTAGGTTAGATGACATAAACTTAAAATAGTAATCAAACTTGGTATTAATAGTTAAAAACTGACTGTCTTTTATAAGTGTTTTCTGGGTTTGCGTATAGTTTTGATTAATTAGCGTGTTGGTTGACAAAAAATCATGATTTTTAGTATAAAGCACCAAAGTGTTTGCAAAAAACCGATTTGCCCAATTACCCAATTGATAATTAAGCATCATACTAGAGGCTTTTAATTGGTTAAACATATTTGTTCCTTTACTAAACGATCTAAATCCTGTTAACACATAATCACTGTACACATCCAATACATTGGCATTAGTCGTATTATAAGTATAAGTGGTTTGTATTTTATTATTACTATTTATAGTCCACTCTGCACCAACACTTGGATTAATATAAAAAGGGGTTTGTTGGGTAGACGTATTGTTACTGCGTAATGTATTAAACAGCTGATGCGCTTCAAGGTTACCACTTAATGCAATATTATCTAGTTTTATCCTGTATTTGCTTTTAAAATATAAATCGTTAACCTGATATTTAGCCTGATTTTGGTAATCAATCGGCTGATGTAACGATACATTATCTTCCAATAGTGTAAAACTGGTGTTTAATTTATCCTCTCTAAACTGGTTACCAAATTGCAACTCTAATAAATGTCCATTTGATTTACGGTCTAAAATATGCGCATTTACACCAACAAACTGCATTTGGTTGTTGCTAACCTGAAAGACATTATTTGCAGTACTATACTCCGGAAATAAATCTTGATACAAAAACTGATTTATAGTATAATTTTGTGGCTTTTTTTCGGTTATAAATCGACCGGTAAGTAACAGTACTTTTTTATCTTTAAACTTATTAGTATAATTTAGTTTTTGATCAAAAAAAGTATTGTTCTGTTCTAAATTTTGAAGTGTGGACACGCCATTAAAAACTAAATTAGCATCATTATTATAATTACCACTATTGTACTTTGTAGTGGATTCTAACATTTTAGTTTTAGAAGGCTTGTAAATAAAATCTAGCTTTCCAAAAGCCAATTGCCTTTTATTATTTAGCTTATAATCTTCCGTGTTAATAAAACTGTTAGTATTTGTAGTAATATTATCCACTTGATTTCTAAAAAAAGAGGTTTCGTCCCGATTAAAAAATCCTAACGTTTTAATCTTTAACTTATCAGATGGATTAAATATGGCATTTAAAGAAACTAACTCGGCATTATTAAAATTGGTCCGTTCTTTTTTAAAATTAGAATCCGAATCCGATAACCCTATTAAATTACTAACCGACTGATTATCTCCGGTACTTGCTGGCTGATTAAACCTAAATGGTTTTATTAATTGCTGTATATCTCCAGTCGCATCATAACCAATACTATTGGCATTGGCTAAAAAATAGTATTTATTTTTCTTTCCAAAATTCATTAAATTGGCTTTGTATTGATAAAAACTATCATTACCAACATTAGCCTCTAGATTACCAAACCAAATGCGTTTTGACTTATCGTTTAATTTTAAGTTTAAAGCCACCTTATCGCTTTCTTCAATTCCTTTTAGCAAATGGTTGTTGGAGTAGTTTTGTAACACCTCGACCTCTTCTATGGGATAAGCAGGCATGTTTTTGGATAATATTTTATACCCTTTTTCAAAAAGATCATCACCATCAATCATTAGTTTTTCAATCTCTTTATTACCAACTTTTATAGTCCCCTCACTATCTATATTTAAACCGGGTATTACTTTTAATAAATCTTCGACTGTTTGCTCGTTACCTTTAGTAAAAAATCTTGTTTTAAATGTTATGGTATCCTTTTTTACAATAATGGGTCGTGTCGATTTAATGATCACCTCTTCTAGTGTAAAAGGATCTTCCTCTAAAATAACATTTAACTTGATTTCCTTTATTGTCTTACCTAAAACTAGAGGTACCGTTTTTGTTTTGTAACCTAACGCATGAAAAACTAAATTAAACGCACCTTGCCTCTCTGTCGTTAGGCTATAATCACCTTTAGCATTAGAATACGTGTACTCAACAATACGTTTAGATAAACTATCTTTTATGGTGACACTAACAGAAGTCAAGCCCCCAGTACTATCCGTTATAACACCAGAAAGTGTTGTTTGCGATAAGCATATAGTTTGGAGTACTAATAAGAGTACAGTAACCTTTATTTTTTTCAATAGTCTTCATTTTCTGTTTATAATTCTCCTCTTTAAGTTACCTATAGTTATAAAAGATAACCATAATACTACAAAGTAATTCTTACTTAATTACTATATATTATTTATAACTAAAATTGCTAACCCAGCCTTATATCTTTAAAACAACAAAACTTTTTTAAATCAATGTTTACCCGTTACCACTTTACTTCTGGCATATGTTGCAAAACAGTTGCCTTAGTTATTATCAATAACTTCAACTTCCCATTCATAACTAATCTCTTGTTGGGTATTTCTATTTGGCAGATTCATCTCAACCGTACCGTCTCTTGGCATTTTAGACCTCATTTTTTTTTCAATTTCTTTCAAATACTGTGGCTTGGCATTAATAAAACTTTGTAGTTCAATAGCTTCATCTGTATTAATCACATCCAACATCACTGTCCCAATACTTACTTTTTTAGCCCTATAACTAACCCTATTCTGATCATCATTAGCCTCTAAAATTAACCCAGGTAAACCTTGTAATTTCCATGGGCCAAATCTGACTGGAATATCTTGTGTAAACCAAGCATGATAGGTCCTTCCTCTAAATTTTCCAATAGCCAACTGACACTTAAATTCTCCAATTGTTTTAGTACTGTCTTGAAGCTTCCATGGGATAACAGTTGTTTTTTCTTTTGTAATAGGTGTTTGTTTAAAGAATACTTCTTGATTAAATAATGAGTCTTTTTCCAAATCATTTAAAACAAATTGCTTAGTCTTAGATCTCAAAATGAGCGACACACCATCTGTTTTATCATCAATAGTCACTTCAGAATCACTTTCAACCTTTTTAAGCGCTGTAAATATGGATTGTGTCGCATTAAAACTTAACGTTTTAACAGTGTGAAAGTCCCACGCGAAATTTCTACTGACATCATACTCCACATAACCATTTGTTTGACTAGTTACAAAAAATGAATTTAAAATAAATACTAAAACTATGTGATTTCTCATTACTATTAAATTTATAAAGACTTAGAGTAAATTAATTTACTCTGAGTCTATTTTACTATCGACAAGTCTAAGCTAAGTTTAAAAAAATAAAACCATAGCTTCTTAATCATTTTTTTTGCTTTTTATCGAAAACAGTGACTTTTACTCATTTCTAGATGTGGTAAAAACCACACTTGTTTGTTTTTGAGTCTATTAAATCTATAAAAAGGTGCGTTTTTTACAATTTAAAACCCACTTTAAACATGATAATCCTTGGTAAAATAAAAGATTGGCTATCCTGAATCAAAAAGTCACTAAAGTTACTTGAATAAATAAAATACCAGTTAGAAGATTTACAGCATCCCATTTTAGAATCTTTAACTGGTCGTACTAGTGATTTTATTTCGCTTCCTACCGGAAAAAAAGCAGTAATGACTACAAACGCTAATGTTAAAGAGTTTATAGTCGAACAAATTAAAATTGACACTTTTAAAATTGCTTATATTGCTACCGAAGCCTTAAGCCAACTTCAGCAAAAGGCTGTATTATTAGCTGTAGATACGTATTTGGAATCTAATTTAAATTTGATTTTTGAACAGAAAGTTAATTTAGAACGGGAAGTTAGTGGTAAACTGAAACAGTTTAGGTCTATATTGTAGGTTAGCATTGAAACTACAAACACAAAAGTAGATACAAATCTAAAACTATTACACTGTATTCCAATACAACATTAGTACCATAAAGACACATTTAAACCGTATTTAAATTGATAATGAGCATCAATAAACAGCAAGACATAAACCAAAAAAATTAAAATACTAGCGCTAGTTAAAATTAAAATTCGTCAAAAATTGGTTTTTTAATGACTAAATCAAATGTGTTTCTAATTGACAAGGCGAAACTATGATTTTTCTGACACATCGCTAAAAAGTTTATCGATTTTATATGGCTTTTATCGAAAATATGTGGTTTTGCTCATTTACTACTGCGGTTAAAACCATACTTTTAAACATTTTCAATTATTTATGTACTAAATTTACCTGATGGAGACAATTAATTTTGATTTAACAAAAAGCTGTTCTCTTACAAAAATGAGCATGCGATATAAAGATTTTAAAGTAGAAAATCCTAATCCTTTTTTATAGACCCAATAGTTATATTTTAATAACGCTAATTTATTTGAAGATATTGAATCGGATCTGATGCGATAATACGCCAAGGACTCTTGAATACCTAGAGCCGGTTTACTAGACTTTTTTATTGCAGACAACCATAACAACCAATCTTGACGCTTACGTAAATTAGGAGCTGTTATTTTGCCTAAGGTTTTAGCATTATACATTCCTGTAAGGTTACCTATATAATTTGTTTTCAAATATTTATTATAAGTCAGTCTTGGCAATGCCTTCACTAGTTTATTTAACGGTCTTCCCGCCTCATCGATTTGCTCATAACTACTATAAGACACCTCACAATTATTAGTCAACATAAACTTAATTTGAACCTCCAACTTATTAGGTTTCCATAAATCGTCGGCATCCAAAAAAGCAATAAAATTACCTTTTGCAGCATTAATCCCTTTGTTTCTAGACACAGCTGCACCACAATTCGTCTTATTTTTTAAAACTATTATATTAGGATAAGTGTTTGCAAATGTATTTGCTATCTGCACTGTAGAATCTGTTGAAAAATCGTCAATTAAAAACAGTTCCCAATTAGTATACGTCTGACTTAATATACTATTAATGGTGCCCTCGATAAAGGCTTCAGAATTGTATAATGGTGTTATTATAGAGACTAATGCTTTCATCTTCTAATAAGCTTCTTTTTGACCCGTAAACACATTAATTATAGTCTT
Organism: Psychroserpens sp. NJDZ02; assembly: GCF_004843725.1. NCBI lineage: Bacteria > Pseudomonadati > Bacteroidota > Flavobacteriia > Flavobacteriales > Flavobacteriaceae > Psychroserpens > Psychroserpens sp. NJDZ02. The sequence goes on from NZ_CP039451.1 coordinate 1,553,663, forward strand.
AAAAATAATTTTCATATCCAAAAGTAAAGACCAATTTTCGATATAATAATTATCAAATTTTATACGATTGATAATATCTTCGTCATTTTTAATCTCTCCTCTATAGCCTCGTATTTGCGCTAATCCCGTCACTCCAGGTTTAACATTATGCCTAAAAATAAAATTATATTTATCAATCTTTTTTGAATAATCATCCGTGTAAGACAGCATATGTGGACGTGGACCAACCACACTCATCTCACTTTTTAAAACATTATAAAATTGAGGAAACTCGTCTAAACTTGTTTTACGTAAAAATTTTCCAATATTAGTTACCCGATCATCATTCTGAGTGATGTAAGTTCCTTCTATTTCTTTATTGATTTTTAAAGACCTAAACTTGTAACAATAAAACTCTTTATAGTTTATACCATTACGTTTGTGCTTATAAAATAATGGGCCCTTGGATTCCAACTTAATTAAGACAAACAATACTGGGGTTAACCAGGACAACACTAATATGATAATCATTAAAGCAAAAATGACATCAAAAACACGTTTAACAAACTTATTCAAATCATTATTCAACGTTACTTTGGGCATTGATAAAATGGGCAAGTAGTTATAATAATCAGTTTGTAATCTCTTGGTCAACAATTTATTAGTTGTGGGTATAAATTTTATATTACAGTGATTAACCTCTGCATATTTAACATAATCGTTTACTTCTTTTTCAGACAGCTCATCTATTGCGCAATAAATTTCGTCAATACCGTTACCTTCATTCAAAAATATAAAACTATCTGCAATATTACCTGTAAACTTATGATTGTCGCTATTTGCAAAAACACCTTTTATACTATATCCTAATGCTTTTCGTTGGGTAAACAGCTGCTTTAACTCTTGTGCCCCTTCACCTTTACCGACTATTATTACACGTCTTACATTCCCTTTTAAAAAAGTACGAAAGGATTTTAAACCAAAATAGCTTACTAATTTAGCAGTAGTAATACCTGCAAAACATAAAAGTAAGTATTCCAAGGCGCTATAAGACGGTATATCAATACTTCTATACGCCCCTAAAAAAGCATATACAATAATGGTAAAAACCAAAACCTGCTTGACTATAAGCGAAAAAATATTAACGGTTGAAGTATAGCGATACACTTCGTAAAACTTGAGAAACGAAGTTGATATTAACCATAGTACTGTGGCGTATAAACCATATAAAATATGTTTATTATTCAAAAAATCAAAAGAAAAATAATTTAGATTGCTTTGATTAAAATCAAAAAAATAAAACGCCAAAACATTTATGACAATAAGATCAAAAATGATAAGAAAAGGTCGGAGTAACCAGGAATACCTTCCGCGTTTATACTCCATAATTTATTCCTTATTATAGTTTGAAAAATCTTTATGTTCGCTTTTATAAAGCTCTGCTTCTGTTAAGTTTTTAAAATAATCGTAGGTTTTTCTCATACCCTCTTCTCGTTCTACTTCAGGTTCCCATCCTAACAATTTTTTAGCCAAAGTAGTATCTGGTTGACGTTGCATTGGATCGTCAACAGGTAAATCTTTGTAGATTACTTTTTGGGACGTTCCTGTTAATTTTATAATTTCTTCAGCAAAATCTTTAATAGTAATTTCATGCGGATTTCCAATATTTACTGGATTTGCATAATCACTTAGCAACAGTCTATAAATACCTTCCACTTGATCAGTAACATAGCAAAACGAACGGGTCTGTATTCCTTCTCCAAAAACAGTTAAGTCTTCACCTCGAAGGGCCTGTCCCATAAACGCAGGAATAACACGACCATCATTAAGTCGCATTCTTGGTCCATAGGTATTAAATATTCTGACAATACGTGTTTCTAAACCGTGAAACCTATGATACGCCATCGTAATGGATTCTTGAAAACGTTTTGCTTCATCGTAAACCCCTCTTGGCCCTATAGTATTAACATTACCATAATAATCTTCTGTTTGAGGATGCACTAAAGGATCGCCATAAACCTCAGAGGTCGATGCTATTAATAACCTTGCTTTTTTAGCTTTTGCTAAGCCTAATAAATTATGAGTCCCTAAGCTGCCTACCTTTAAGGTTTGAATCGGAATTTTAAGATAATCTATTGGACTTGCTGGTGAAGCAAAATGAAGAATATAATCTAAATCTCCTTCTATATTTATAAAATTGGTAACATCATGTTGAATAAAAAGAAAACTTGAATTTGAAGCTAAATGTGCTATGTTTTTAGGATCTCCAGTTATAAAATTATCCATTCCAATAACATAATACCCTTCACTAATAAATCGATCACACAAATGCGAACCCAAAAAACCTGCTGCTCCCGTAATTAAAACTCTCTTTTGACTCATTTATCTTCCTATTGACACGTATTTAAACCCTTCGTTAACAACATCTTTTACATCGTATAAATTGCGACCATCAAAGATTATAGGACTAGACATTAAGCCTTTCATTTTATCAAAATTTGGCGTTCTAAAAATACTCCACTCCGTGCAAATAATCAATGCATCAGCGTTTTGCAACGTATCATACATACTATCTGCATAATTAATTTGATCGCCCAATTTACGTTTAACGTTAGGCATTGCTTCTGGATCAAACGCTGTAACACGACAACCAGCCTCCAGTAAAGCCTCTATCATGTATAACGCAGGCGCTTCGCGTATGTCATCCGTTTCTGGTTTAAATGCTAATCCCCAAATCGCAATATTTTTTCCTTTTAAATCATTATTAAAATGAGTTTCAATTTTAGGAATTAACACCAACTTTTGTCTAGCATTAACATTAATAACAGCATCTAAAATTTTGAAATCATAATTATTATCTAATCCAGATTTATGTAACGCCTTTACGTCTTTAGGAAAACATGATCCACCATAACCAATTCCCGGGAATAAAAAACGTTTACCAATACGAGAATCTGTACCCATACCGATTCTAACTTTATCCACATCAGCACCTACTTTTTCACAAAAGTTAGCAATCTCGTTCATAAACGTGATTTTAGCTGCTAAAAAGGAATTAGAAGCGTATTTAGTTAGCTCTGCAGACTTTTCATCCATAACAATGATTGGATTACCTGACCTTACATACGGTTTATAAAGCTTTTGCATAAGCTCTGTAGCACGATCACTACTTGACCCAACAACGATACGTTCAGGCTTTAAAAAGTCGTCCACAGCAAATCCTTCACGTAAAAATTCAGGATTAGACACCACATCAAAATCTACTTTTGCATGTTTTGCAATAGCAGCCTTAACCTTATCAGAAGTACCAACAGGGACTGTACTTTTATCGACAATAACTTTATAATCTTTTATTAACTTACCGATATCATTTGCGACACCCAAAATATATTTTAAATCTGCAGAGCCATCTTCGTCTTCAGGCGTAGGCAGTGCTAAAAATATAATATCACCATGCTCTAGACCCTCTTCTAGATTAGTAGAAAACTTAAGTCTGTTTGCTTTTATGTTTCTTTCAAACAAAACGTCCAAATGAGGTTCATAAATAGGCACCTCTCCTGCTTGCATTTGTTTTACTTTAGCCTTGTCTATGTCTATACAAAGCACTTCGTTACCTGTTTCTGCTAAACACGTCCCCGTTACTAAACCAACGTAACCTGTACCAATTACTGCTATTTTCATTTAAATTAAACTATTTTTTTATCAAAAATTTCAAAGTCTGAATTCATACTCAAAAATTCAGGAACAATTTCTTTCATTTTAATAACTATTGCATTTTTATCTTTTTCTGTAGCAATAGTAATTAAATCTTGAATATCTCTATCTATTTGCTTATGTGTGCAGTTCTCAACCTTAGCTATCATAATCTTTTCATTATACGTAGGTAATGTTGTCGACTTATCACTCAGTAGTTCTTCATATAATTTTTCTCCAGGCCGCAATCCAACCACCTTAATATCAATTTCTTTATAAGGTGTAAAACCTGCTAATTTTATAATTTTTTTAGCTAAATCTATAATCTTAACCGCCTCACCCATATCAAATATAAAAATCTCTCCACCATTACCCATTGCTCCTGCTTCTAACACTAATTGACAAGCTTCTGGGATCGTCATAAAATATCTAATAATATCAGGATGCGTGATTGTTACAGGACCTCCTTCTTCAATTTGACGTTTAAACAAAGGGACCACAGAACCATTACTTCCTAAAACATTACCAAATCTTGTAGTTACAAAATGTGTTTCATTTTTACTGTCTAACATGACTTTCTTTTGTAATGCTTGTACATAGATTTCCGCGATACGCTTAGAGGCACCCATAACATTACTTGGATTAACAGCTTTATCTGTTGATACCATTACAAATTTCTCTGTTTTATAAAGGTGTGATAAGTCCGCTATATTTTTAGTTCCTAAAACATTGGCAAAAATAGCTTCCGAAGGATGACTTTCCATTAAGGGTACATGTTTATATGCAGCAGCATGATAAACGACTTGAGGTTTATGCGTTTTAAAGATTTCGTCAAGCACATCTAGTTTTCTAACATCTGCTATAACAGCCTCAAAATTAAGGTCAGGAAAATCATGTCTTATTTCTAATTGAATATTATATAACGGGGATTCTGCTTGATCTAATATTAAAAGTTTACTTGGTTTATAACCTGCGACCTGTCTTACAATTTCACTACCAATAGATCCCGCACCTCCTGTAACTAGAATACATTTATTGAAAATTTCTTTAGCAACTAGTTTATTATCTAGCTGTATAGGATCCCTTTCCAAGATATCCTCTATTTGAATTTTTTGTATCTGATTTGAAAGTGTCGTGTTTTTTTCAATATCAGACAGTAGTGGCGCTCTAAACACCTTATAATTAAACTCCAAACAACTATCCACAATCTTAATACTCTCCTCTTTAGTAAGCGTACTATCAGCTATAATTAGGGCTTGAGCATTATATATCCTTAATAAAACTGCAGTTTTACGATTTAAATGTGTGATTGGCAACCCTAATATTTCTTTACTTTTATTTTTACCGTCTTTATCGATAAAACCTAATACTTTGTATCGTGATGGCTTTTCTGATTTTAAAGCACTTGCGATGGCTATTGCATTTTCTCCAGTACCGTAAACTAATACATTTAATCTAGCTTCCTCTTCACTATAACGTTGATATACTTCAAAAACTTGTTTTACCAAAATCCTAAACAAAAATAAACCACAAAAGGAAATTATTGAATAAATAAATAATTGTGGAATAGAAAATAATTCCTCTTTAGAGAAAACAAAATAACCATAATACAATCCTAAAGCCAACAGCAAAGTTGCTACAGAGGCCAAAAAGAATTTCGCCGCATCTATAAACGTTGAATGCCGTATTAAGCCTGCATACGTCCTAAACAGAATAAAAAACAAGACATTAATTAATACTATTACAAGCTCTTCTTTAGAAAAACCTAAATTAAAAAATGAAGCCTTCTGAATTTTGCTAACAATAATTTTTGTAAAAAATAAAGAAAGCAACAGAATAGACGTATCAAAACAAAGTATCGCCCACCTAGGAAGGTAATTAACACTTTTAAAATCTATTCGTTTTCGACTAGATTGTAAAACTTGAAATAGAGCTTGTTTTAGTTGTTTAAGCATTTGTATCATTAATAATAGTTAACAAATATCTTAAATTATAATGACAATTCATCAAAATTATACGCAAAGCCAAGATGTGAAAGGAATATACTTATTTACAACAAGTCTTTTACGACTTTAGTAATCCTGTCCAAATCCTTTTGTTCCAAATTAGAACCACTTGGCAGACACAACCCTTTATTAAATAAGGCCTCACTTAATTTATCACCAAAATACAAAGCCCCCTCAAAGACTGGTTGCATATGCATAGGTTTCCATAACGGTCTAGTTTCTATATTTGCAGCTTCCATAGCACTTTGAAACTGTGCTTTTGTAAAAGGCGCGTCTTTATGAATTAATATACAACTTAACCAAAAATTAGAATAAAAATCGCTGTTAGGTTGTTTCTGAACTTCAACTCCTTTGATCCCTTTAAACAAGTTAACATAAAACGCATTCATATCTCTTCTCAGCCCAATATGTTTATCTAAAACTTCCATTTGTCCACGGCCTATTCCTGCACTAATATTACTCATTCTGTAATTATAGCCTATTTTAGAATGCTCATAATGTGGCGCATTATCCCTTGCTTGTGTAGCATAAAAGATCGTCTGCTTTTTATCCTCTTCTGTATTACAAACCATAGCTCCTCCACCAGAAGTTGTTATAATTTTGTTACCGTTAAACGATAGTATAGAAAAATCTCCAAACGTACCACATTGTCTACCTTTATAAGTAGATCCCAAAGCTTCTGCTGCATCTTCCACAACAGGAATTTTATATTTTGCAGCAACTTCTAACAACTCATCAATTTTAGAAGGCATACCATACAAATGAACAATGATAATTGCTTTTGGCTTTACACCTTTCGAAATTCTATCCTTTATAGCCGTTTCTAGATGGTTAGGACACATATTCCAAGTCTCAGGCTCACTATCTACAAAAACCGGCGTAGCGCCTTGGTAAGCGATAGGATTGGACGACCCGCAAAAGGTAAAGGTTTGGCAAATTACTTCGTCATTTAAAGTGACCCCTAATTGCAATAATGCTAAATGTATGGCTGCAGTACCTGATGATAACGCTGCAACATAACGATCTTCCTTAAGATAAAGCTCTAAATCGGCTTCAAAGCCTTCTAAGTTTTCGCCTTTAGTAAGCTCATTATTATTTATAGCTTTTGTAATAAAAGTTAATTCTTGTACGCCAAGGTGAGATGATGATAAAGGAATTTTACGCATAATACTATTAAAAAACAGTTTTCAAAATATAATATAAGTCTTTTAAAAAAGAATATTCTTGTATATATATTTTATTAATCTCTATCTTTTTGGGCCAAATAACATTTAAATTATATTGGTCTGCATCTTGTTGTTTTTCTAACAATTTATCTTCATTTTTAAAATAAATTGAAGCTGGACCTGTTAGTCCTGGTTTGACCGATAGAATAATTCCATTATTTCCTGTTAGCTTATCTGCAAAACCAGGTAGGTCTGGTCTAGGACCAACAACACTCATATCTCCTATAAGTATATTATAAAACTGTGGCAACTCGTCTAATTTTGTGCGCCTAATAAAAGAACCATATTGGCGAGCTCCTTTTTTACAGCTACTTGTTTTATTTATTGATCTTACTTTATATATGGTAAACGGTCTCGCTCTATAGCCAATTCTTTCTTGCCTGAAAACACCTTTTTGGTTAAAAAAGTAAATTGAAAGTAGTATTAATATAATAATTATGACACTAAAAAAAGTCAAAGCTGATATAGCAAAAACAACATCAAAACCTCTTTTTACGTTTTTTTGAGTTTTAGTCAAGAATTAATTGTCTTTCAAAATTTGTAGCATAAAAATAGCCATTATATAGTTTAAGCTCTAAATAACTGTCATTATCCATTTTCTTTTCAGAAGGTACGCCTTCCCAAATAATCGTTTTATAGTCTCCATCAATAATAAAAGCTCCAGGATAAGGTTTTGTTGTTGCTCTTACTAATTTATCTACTTTATCTAAAGACATGTTTAGTAGTATTTTTCCATCTTCAGGTTTTCTACCCTCCCAATACGTTGCTTTACTATCGTCTTGTTTTAAAGCAACCACTTTATTTTCTTCTAATTTTTTATATAATACTTTTATGAAATCTTCGTGCGCTGTATTTACTTTATTATAAAGTGTAGTTGCAGTTTCTTTTTCACTTAAAGGAATTATTTCTTGACCTAGAATTAAGCCAGTATCAACACCTTTATCCATTTTAAAAAAGGATACTCCGGTTTTATCTAACCCTTTAATAATAGCCCAAGGAATAGCAGCACGACCTCTTCCAACTGGTAATAGTGTTGGGTGCGCGCCTATCGCTCCAAGTTTTGGCGCATGTATTACGTTTTCTGATGCTATTTGAGACCATCCAATTATAAATAACCAGTCGATATCGTGTGCTATAATTGTCTCTATCGCAATATCATCGTTTATATGATTTACTTTTAAGACCGGAATGTCATGTTTATTAGCGAATTCATCTACATAAATTCTACCAGATTTTTTCTTAGCTTTTTCATCTGGAATAGTGATAATTAAATCTAATTTACCATTACTATTGTAAATAGATTTCATACAACTTAGTCCAATTTGAACACAGGTTACAAATGCGAATTTCATAATTAATATGTTGGAGGTTTTTTAGTAAAATAGACTACTGTTTTAAGTAAAATTAAGAAATCCATTTTTAAAGAAATTCTACTTGCATACTCGCCATCGAATTGTGCTTTCTTTTCTTCAGGCATATTATCGTAAGAGTTTACCTGTGCCCAACCTGTAAGTCCAGGTTTTAAAAATAAGGATTTATTTTCTTTTCTTAATTTTATTAATTTATTTTGAGATGGTATTGGTGGTCTTGGCCCAATAAAACTCATATCTCCTTTTAATACGTTAAAAAACTGAGGAAGCTCGTCTAAATTAGATCTTCTAATAAACTTACCAAAAGGTGTAATAGTTAATTTTCCTTTTTCGTGAGACTCTACATTAGGTGTTTTAAGTGGCATACTTCTAAATTTATAAAACATAAATTTATTGCCTCCATACCCAACTCTTAATTGTTTAAAAATTGGTGTACCGCCATCTTGTAAAAAAATTATTAGTGCAATTATTGCATATAACGGAAAAAGAAAAATTATTAAACAAATAGACACAAAAACATCTAGTAGTCTTTTAAATAGTAAAAACATTTATTTGATGTTTAAGGTTCAATAATATTCATCGCTGTTTGGAAGGCTTCACAATAGTGTCGACCTACTTGCGACCCTCTTAAAGTTGCTAAAGCCTTAATAGCTTCATCACTTCTAGGATGAGGATAAGGACGCATAACACCTTCGTAAGCATAAAGTGCTTTTAATTTTTGTTCAACACCTATTTCTCCAACTTCTATAAAGGTATCTGGTGTAAAATTTTGACCATCTACAGGAAAAGCCCAGTCTGTAGATGATGGTATCTCCATAAAATACAATCCTGTAAGCGGTTTGCATGGTTTTCTTTGAAATAGTCTAGCTGCTGCTTGACATGCTTTAGAAGTATGGTAGTGATCGTTGTTTAAATCGTATGGATGATGTGTAATAATAACATCTGGCTGTACTCGATCTATAACATCTTCTATATATTGTACGAGGTCCAAATGTGGTACCGTATTAAATTTAATATTGGGAAATTCTCCTAGAATTACAGGCTCTGCACCCATAAATTTTTGAGCATTTTCAGTATGTTCTTTTAATTTATCTTCGTCTGGCCTATGCCTTCTAGCATCTACTTTACCAGATAAGATACAATTAAATATTTTATGTCCTTTTTGAGACAATACAAAAGAGCTTGCGCCAAAACCTAAAGCTTCGTCGTCTGGATGCGCTGTTACTGTCAGATAAATTTTTTTAGAAGTTGTTATCATTATTTTTTATTAAGTACCCAATAGTTTCTAATGTATTTATTTTTAAAGGAAAATCTTTTAATTATTGAAATATATGTTTTTTTCTCCAATCATAGTTGATAACAAAAATAAGTATATCATAGCCATTACACTAAGAAAAAAGCCACCACTTAGCAATCCGCAAATTAAAACTGCCATAATTAAACTGTTATATATAAGATTACCAGCAACTAAATAATGCCTATAAAATAGCCATAAATATAGTAACACCCCTACAACTCCAAAAAACAAAAGCAAATCAGGCCCATCCATCTGAGTAATTCTGAAATCTTCGGTATAAAAAGCCCCTCCTATCCAATAATTTATAAAATCCCAATTTAACCCAACATATTCTAAATTATCTTTAAGTAAATAGTCTCTTTTTGAAAACAAAAGAGAAGTAATACTATATTGATCTAGTAAATTATTCCAAAAAGGAATTAACTTAAAATAAAATCTAGCTATCTCTTCAAACAAAAAAGCCCCTACTATTGCAACAGTTGCTACAAATCCTTTTATAATTTTATTAATTGATGAAACTAAAAAAATATGCACTCCTAAAATCAAAACTAAAAACAAAATAACAGTCTTGGTCCCTAGAAAAAAACTAACTATAATTATAAATAAAAGTTTTCCTAAACCTTTCCTCTTCTTGATGTATTTATAATACAAAGATATAATATAAATTATATATAAATAGGATGTTTCATTAACCTTATTAAATACTCCATCACTACCAAACCTTGGTGATCTAGCATAAGATGCTAGCAAATCCAAATCAGTTACAAAACCTATCAAAATTAAAAAAGCATTAAAAAAAAGAAGATATTCAATCAGCTTTAAAACTTTTTTTGCAATTAAGACATAGTTTGTTGTTGTCTTAAAAATAAGAATAAAAATAAAAATATATAAAAAACGGTATGCATAATAAACACTTCCTTTCAAAAAACTAACATCGATGGTTTTATAAAGGATTGGGTTTAATAAAAATTGATTTATTACAAATAGAGAGGCTAAACAAATAAGTACTACAAAACTACTCTTATCAAGTTTTTTAAGTTTCACTACAAAAAAAATAGTAAATAAAAAAAGGATTTTATACCCACCAACTAACCTTGTGCTAGTAGATAAAGAATATTCTAAATATATAGTAGCAAATAGCTCAATAAAAAAAAGAAAGAAAATCAAAAAGACAATACCACATTCTTTATTTAGAACAGACTTTAAACTAGACATAAAGTGATTCGAATATTAAGATATAGTCATCTGCTAATTTCTCATAAGTAAAATGCTTTAACAAACTTACTTTACCTCTTTTTCCCATTTCAATACTTTCTATAAAGTTCATATTTTTAAATTCCTTTATTTTCTCAACCAAAGTATTAATATCTTGAGGAAGAACAACCATACCACAATTTGCTTTTTCAACAATATTTTTTGGTGCAGATGTTGAAAGCAATATAGGTTTTTCTGAAAACATATAATCAAAAGTCTTATTCATTGAAATCCCAAATCTATATAAAGGCAAATCCCGAATACCGAGATACAACAAATCACATTCCTGTAAAAAGGATTGTACCTGAGCCTTTTTAACTTTACCTAAAAAAACAATATTATCATACCCTTCTGCTCTTTTCTTTAAACTATGCATTTCATCACCAATACCCAACAAGCATAAACTATAAACATTTTTATCTAGTTTTTTAAAACCATCTATAAGAAACTCCATTGCATTTGCTTTACCCAAAGAACCAGCATAACCAACAATAAATTTATCTTTTGGTATTTTTAATAATGTTGCCTCCGGTATATTATTATAATAGCCTGCTTTTTGCAATTGATAACCATTAGAAATCCATTTATAATTAAAATTATTATGTTTTAATACCGTGTTAATGTGTTTATCAGTAAATTCTAATAAAGAAACTAAATAATCTGCTTTCTGATAACCTAGTCTTTCCACCCAAGATAAAACTTTAATAAAAATATTTTTTTTAGAAAAACCACCTATTTCTATCAGTGTAAGTGGCCAAATATCTCTAATCTCTAAAATGAATCTCACCTTTTTAAATCTTTTTTTAAAGTAAAAAATCACGTTTAAAATCGGAAGTAAAGAGTTAGAAGAAACTATAATTATATCTGGTTTAGGAATTTTTTTGGTTGGAATAAAAAACAAAAAAAAACAAAAAACCAACCAACTTAAAACCCTTTTAAAACCTTGGGTTTCAGAATATTTATTACCTTTTATTAAAAGCGTTCTAATATTACTATTATCTATTTTAAAGATCCCTTTAAATTTATTTTCTCTAAAAGGAACATGTGAAAAAGAAGAGGTAATAAGTGTTACGTCATAACCTTTATTTTTCCATTCTTCTGCTAAAAAAGAATGCCTATGACCATCTCCATTAAGCTCCGGAGTACACAAATACTGATTTATAAGCCAAACTGATTTTTTTTTCATTTAAAATATTTTATTGAAACAAAAATAAAACTATTCTTCATATTTGATTAAATAAAACTGAGTAGTTTTTAAACTAAGGATATTAAGTCACCATTTAACGTAATTTATTACCTTTGAGAAAATTTAAAACTAAATAAATGAAATTAAGCACATTAACAATCGCTTTTATTGCGCTAACATGTTTTTCTTGTGGTAACAAAAAAGAAAATAAAAAAAACACTACTGAATCAAATGTAGTAATTGAAGAAAAAAAAATAACTATTGAGGGTTTATCGTATGAACTATTATTTGACGGTATTAGAAAAGAAGGAGATTACGATGAAGTAGTAGGTACATATACTGAAAACAGACTTGGAAACAAGAAAAAAGCCTTATCCATGGATGGGTTAAGCGAATATGTGAAAATAGAAAATCATGATAACATAAACCCTAAAAAAGGTTTAACTCTGTCAATATGGTACAAACCTATATCCTTTAAAGGTAGTGGTAATGACCCAATAATTGTTAAACCGTTTTCTGGTAGCGGTGCTCCTTTTGCCCAATACCATTTAAATGTCACAGGAAACGAGTATATCAAATCTAAGGGTGTATTTAAATTTGGTCTGTCTATTAATGGTAAATACAGCTCGATTAAAACTGCCGTTAACACATGGACACCTGACAATTGGTATAACATTACAGCTACTTATGATGGCTTGGTTATGAAGTTATATGTAAATGGTGTACTTAAAAATAGTAGAGCTATTGAAGGGCAACTTGATGTTTACAATACCGATTTATTTATTGGTAAAAATGAAGTTAAGCCTAATAAATTTATAAACACACCTGGTACTTATGATAACTTTAGAATTTATAATAGAGCATTGACAAAGGAAGAGGTTAATATGCTTAATGAATAATTTCTATATCTCCTCTACAATTAAATCTATATTATTAGGTGTTATCCAATAAGCACCATCAAAAATAATATAGATTTTTTGGTTAATATTAGAGTTAAAATTATACTCAATAGCTGTTGAACAACACAGATTTGTTAAAGGCTGTTTGTAGTTTAAAAAAGTGGATGAAGACTCTTTAAACACACTAAAATGTGTTTGTATTCCATCTCCATATGCACCATATGGAACTGTACTTGTTAAGGTAATTTTGTAGTTTTTATTTGCTTCTGCATTAAAATCTAATAGTTTTGTTTCCCCTAAATCCATTCCAACACTATAATTGGTGTCTAAATTATAACTACTTGATGTTAGTTTGGTGATTTTTACACCATATGTACCACTAACAGGTATATAAGTGTCATCTCCTTTTATATTTAAATACACACGTTCATTGGCTGGTGCAATTATTGGCATTGGTGATCCAGTCATTGGAATTAATCTTTCGTTTTGAAAATAATAATTTGTTCCGTCTTGGTTATATGCGGAAACTACTAAACTTGCGGCAGAATAACTGTCATCAACTATATTATCAATCCACTGTATGGCATATGCTTCTCCTTGTTGTGCTTCAAAATATAGCGTTTGTTCTTCATCTGGATTAAGATAATACTCATTAGTAATGTTTACTGTAATCTCCTCGTTGTATGCATAACTACCTATGGATGCATTTACTATATTACTACCACCAAGTAGTCCAAATTCATCTAAAACAAATACTCTAAAATAAGTGTTGGAGTTATGAGGAAGTTGAAGTGTAAATTCTAATTCATTACTAATCGTTGTTACATGTATTAACTCAGCTGTGTTCTCGTCAATTCCACTAGTATCATGTTTGTATAGTTTGTATTCTCTAAAGTCATCACCTGTGTATTGGCTCCAATTTAAGGTTACTGTATTACCATCAATACTACTAACTATTAGAGCCTCATTAAGTATTACGGGTTCTGGTAATTGAATTTCGTTAAGATTAATATTACTATTTGAAACCACAACCCTTTCACTAATAGTGGTAAAACCTCCAGTTTCTATCCCTTTTTTTGCTTCTAAATTATAATCTCCTGGACTTACGTTAGTAATTTCAAAATAACCATTTGTATCTGTTGTAGTTGAAAACTGTATTAAGTTATCTAGACTTACTTCTGCATTAACAACAGGGATTGTTTGGTTTTTAATAATACCCGAAATGGTATAATTAGAAGATTGATTATCCTCTTTGGAACAACTAAAAGCAACTAATGCTAGTAAAATTATTATTTTTCTCATAACTATTTAGTTTAAATTAAACTTACTAATCTCTAATTTTGTTAAATTAAGAGCTCTATTCTCTGGTTCTAAAACACCACCACCACTGTAGTCACTAGTGTCAGAATGCACTTGAAAAGTAATACTGTTTACTGTTGATGGATTATATTCTATTTTAAAACGTTCTGTAATGTTTATGTGATCTGAAATAATTTTCAGTTCTGGCACACTACTTCCGTTGTAATAAATATAAAAATCTAAATCTCTGTTAGATAAATTGTATCTATTTAAAAAAAATTCTCTTTTCTGTCCTTCTAAATAATCACACCACCAAACACTACTATAGTCTTTAAAACTAATTTTATAATCATTGATTTGAACAATAAAATCACCAATATCTTGTTCGCCATCAAAAAAGTGTAATCTACTTGTAAACAATTCTCCTTGTAATTGTATAGACACTTTTAAATTGTCTGTTTCAGTTATATTAAGATTATCAATATTCTTACTTGCAGTTCTATAAAGATAAGAACCTGTTTCTATTGCTAAGCTATTATTAATTGTTATTCCACCACCTTCTGAATTCCCTTGATAAATGTAGCCGACAAGAGGGTTGTCTTCTCGAAATTGCTCCTTAGAGTATGAATCTAAAACCCAGCTATTAATAGAAGAAAAATCTTCAGTAAAGATGTTATTATATGAAAATTCTGGTATTTCGTTTAATACATTTATAGTAAAATCATTAGAGGATAATTCCACCTCATTTTCATCTAAAATTTTTAAATTAATAGTATATCCACCTATTTGTCTAGCTAAAAATGATAATTCTGGAGTATCTGTATAATAGGTTAAAACCTCATCAATAAAAATTCCTGTTGGGCCATCTATATAATGATGACAATCTGATTTATAACAATCAAAATTATTAGGTGCTTCTATTAACTTCCACTTAAAAATAGCGCCTTCTTATTGACTACCTGTTAAGTCTGTAGCATCTAAAATTGCTGTATTATTGTAAATAGTAATTTCATTAGTTAAATCTGGTGGTAATACTATTGGTTCACTTTCTTGAGTTTCATCAGAGGAGCAACTAATTAATACTACAGTAAACATTAAAATTATTGTTGTAAATAAGCTGTTCGTTTTCATTTTATTAAGAATTTAATATTAAGCTTTTTAAGATAGCATTACTTGATTTTCCATTACCATACAACTCTTCTTTAATCACTAATTTAAAGTTATTTTCTTTAATACTATTAAAACTTGCTAAAATTTTCGCTTCATCACTTCCAACAATAACATTATACCCATTGTCTAAAAGTTCTACCCATTCGGTTTCTTCTCTTAATGTAATGCATGGTTTATTAAAGAAATAAGCTTCTTTTTGTAAACCACCACTATCTGTCATTACTAATTTACACTTATCGAGCAAGTAGACCATTTGTAAATAACCTACTGGGTCTATACAAATGATGTTACTATCTATTTTAATGTTGTTTTTAGCCAATATCTTTTTAGTTCTTGGGTGTAATGGTATTACTATTGCTAACTCTTTAGCTATATCGCTTAAAGCGTTAAATATAGACTTAAGGTTGTCTAAATTATCTGTGTTTTCTGCTCTGTGGATTGTAGAAAGGATAAAGTTATCTGGTAAATATAAATCTTCTGGTTTTTCTGCAAACTGTTTGTAATGTAAAGCTGCATCTTTCATTACATCTCCTGGTAGTTCTATTACAGAATCTATGTTTTTATAGCCTTCTTTATCTAAATTGTCTACTGCTTTTTGGGTTGGGCAGAATAAAATGTCGCTAATTCTATCGGTTAGAATTCTATTAATTTCTTCTGGCATTTTATTATTAAAAGATCTTAAACCTGCTTCTACATGTGCGACTTTTATGTGTAATTTTTTTGCTGCTAAAGCACCAGCCAAAGTAGAGTTAGTATCTCCATATACCAATAACCAATCTGGTTTCTCTTTTATTAATATCTCTTCTATCTTAGACATCATAAGTCCAGTCATCGCACCATGAGAGAGGCTATGGATTTCTAGGTTATAATCTGGTTTTCTAATTTTCATTTGATCAAAAAATATTTTACTCATATTTTCATCAAAATGCTGACCTGTGTGTACAATTAATTCTTCTACTTTATTGTCAGATTCTTTGTTGTGGTCATCAATTGCTTTACTTACTATTGCTGCTTTTACAAACTGTGGTCTTGCACCTATTACCGTTACTATTTTCATAATATTTCTTCGTATAATTTTATTAATTTCTTCTCTTCAGAAGCCCAATTAAATTTATTCATTACAGCTTTTTTACCATTTTCTCCCATCTTTTGGGCTTTCTTAGGTTTGTCTATAAGCTCTTTAATGGCCGCTCTAATTTCTTCTGACGACTCTGGATCTACACAAATCCCACAATCGTAATCCTCAACTATTTGTTTCCATAAATCAAAATTAGACGCTATAACAGGGATTCCTGCCGACATATATTCAAATAATTTATTGGGCTGAGAATATATATGGTTAGGACTTGGTAAATAGGTGACAATTCCAACTTTAGAGTTTGCTAAAATAGTTTTAACATCTTGTCTTGTTACCAAACCAAGCTCGTTAACATTATTCCATCCTTTAGTTTTGGTTAATTTATCCCTAAAACTAACTTGATTACTTTTTCCTGCTAAATTTAACTTAACATCTAAACCATCCATTGCGTTTACAACTTGTTCAAGCCCTCTAATTTCAGAAATAGCACCTACAAAACATACTTCTTGTTTTTTTTCTAAGTAATTCTTCTCTTCTGATAAAAGTTCATTTTTAAAGGGATAGTTATTAATATCTATGGCTTTGTTACGATTGTCAAATAAGCTTTTTATATGAGGTGTTGCGGTTATAATATAACTATATCGTTTTGAGAAAAAATGTTCAAGGGTTTTTAATGCTAGAGCTATTGGTTTTCTAAAAACCGGCTTAATATAAGGTTTACCCATAGTTTGTCCTGGTAAATCTTCATGTACATCATAAATAACATATTTACCTTTTTTTATTAATTTAAAACCAGCAGGCATTAAGTCTGGGTCATGAAAGTGATATAAATCAGCATTTATTTCAACTGCTTTCTTATAAATTTTTTTTGTAGTTTTAATAAATCTATTAAGTCTCCCTTCTAATTTTCCTATATCATATATTTTTACGCCTTCAACCACATCATCCCCTTTTCCATCAGCAACTATTAAGGATACATTGTAGCCGTTATTTTTAAGAGAAATACACTCTTTCTTAAAAATTCTAATATCATCTCTGGCATGTGCCGAGGTTAGGTGACAAATTTTATTCATAATTATTTAAGTTTTTCATGAGTGTTTTTTAAAAAAAATGCAGATATAAATAGTAATACTATTCCGCCATGTGTTAATAAAATTGTAGTCAAAGATGAGCTAATTATAGAAACAAATAGAAAAATAAACAAACCAAAAAATTTACTACTAATATTTAATTTATTAATAATAGAAAAATATACAGATACAATAAAAACATTAATAAAAACACCAATTAATCCTGCGTTCATAAATCCATCAGAAACGATTCCATTGTTTGCTGCCATATCCTTAAGCCTAAAATATTTGTCAGCAATAACAAAAGGGTGGGGCCTATCGTATTTGTAATCTGTTATGCCCTTTAAAACACCTTCTGACCAATATTGAGAATTATCATTAAATAAATCAAAATACGCAAAATCTAATACTGCAGGTGTAAAAAAGGCTCTTCTAAGTGTGAAAACACCAATTATGTCGTTGTTAAAAAACCTAGATGAAATATAGGTTAGTAGAATAGTAATTAACACCACTTTAAACACGAGACTTATAACTTTCAAATAACTTAGTCTATAAGTAAACAAAACAAAAATAGTACCGTAAAGTACAGATTTATGTGCCCCAAGAAGATATAAAAAAACTAATAACAAAAAGGAAAACACAACTAACTTTCGGTTTTTAAAATAAATTGCAAATACAAACAATGCAGGAATAATAAACCGATTAAACCAACCATAAGTATAACCAAAATAAATATCAGCATTTTCTTTTATTAATAATCTTGTTTTGTAAATATTTTTCAAAAGTAAATTACTAAAATCAATGTAAGGCATAAGACGTAAATAAGGAACCACGCCTATTATGGTTATTAAAAAAAGCAGGAAAAATGATTTTTTGGCGCTAAACTCTCTAATCGGTATTTTAATTGTAATTAACGAAAAGAAAAGAATACCATAAAACAATAAATTATGAGAAAAGAAAATTCTACCATCAATATTACTTGATATAGAAAATAAAATTGCAGATGGCGTTAACAGTACAATAAAAATTAAACACAAGATATTGTATATAAAATCCTTAATTTTAATAGCATTAATTAACCATGCGTTAAATATTACAATTAATGACGCTATGAAATATTTTGAATAACTTATATTTTGAAATGATATACCATCTGCATAATGAGAATACCTCCTTAAACTCCAATATTCATTTAAAACATTGAAAAAGCAAAACGACAATGCAAAATAAAAGATTATTGCTAATTTAAGTAGTCTATATTTTTCTATTGATATTCTCATTAATTATAAAACTTCTAAATTTTTATTGTTATTTATTAGTAGGCAAAAGAAAAAACTATAAAACATAATACCAGAATACTGATTAAATATACTTTCAAACATTGAATTAAAACTTATAATTATAAAAAATGCCATTAAAATCATTTTAATATCTTTCCTTAACACAGCTTGTTTGTATAAACTAAAAAGCTGAGTAAAAAACAGTAAAAAAGCAATTAAACCACACTCAACAAGTAACTGAAAATATTGATTATGAGAATTTAAGCTATCTCTATATGGTTTTACATATCTTTTTTTTCTATACTCTTCCTTTAATTCTTTATAAGCATCTCCTACTCCAACACCAATAATTATATTTTTTTTAATGACTTGTAATGATGCATCCCAGGTCATTAGCCTTAATGAAGAACTACCGATGTCTTCATTGTGAAAACTCACAAAACTTGAAATAACGTTTTTGGAGGCGTTTTTTAATCTTGGATTTAAAATTAATAAAGAAGGCAGTGCTATAAGCAAAATTAATACAGATATTAATTTAAATAGTTTTTTATTAAAAATTTTATACACGTAGATAAAAGTAAGCATAATTAAAGTTACAACTCCTGCTCTAGATGAAACTTGGAAAACAGTAATACTAAATACTATAATTACTAAAAGATTAAAAGCCCTGTTTTTGATTGTTTTTGGTTTAAAAAGTAATATCGAAATAGCCAAACATAAAAACATCGCATAGTATACAGTCTGATGTAGAACTGAAAAATAATTTCCATAAAAATAATTTCCACCTTTTACAGAAGACTCAATAAAAGTTAATTCAGGATTTATTTCTGGCTTAAATACTATTGTATTATCAATAAAATCTATTGAATTATATAATGCAAAACTGTAACAATAAAAAACAGAAATTACACAACCAATAACAAAAAAAAACAGAGCTCTATTAAATATTTTAGAATTATATTTATAACCATTTAAATAAAAAATTATAGGAAAGGCTAGCAGTGTTCCTTTTTGCTCAAAAAATTTTAAACTAAATTCTTCTGTATAAGTTAGAGATAAAATGTAAACAAAATATAATGCAGGTAATAAGAAAAGCCTTTTATTAAAGACTTTTTTTGATTGCTTGATAAAAACCAAAGATGATAAAATCCAAATAATTAATACATAAGTGGATAATTTTTGACCTAATGGAATACATAGAGCAAACATATACAATAAATTAATATTTACTTTATCTTTTAGATTTACAAAAAAACTCATTTACTTATAATTGAAATGCAAATTTATTGTATTAAATACTCTTTAACTAAGGACGTTGTTGATTTTTTGAATAAATTTGACACTTGTAACTAATTCTACTTTATTTGAATTCAAATAAAATTTTAAAAAATGTTTTAACATTGTTAAGCGGGACCGCTTTGGCTCAAGCAATTCCTGTTTTAATTAGCCCAATATTAACACGTATTTATTCGCCAAGTGAAATTGGTGTATACACCATTTTTTTTGCCACTGTTAATATTTTAGCAATTTTAAGTACTGGAAGGTTAGAATTAGCAATACTTATACCAAAACACAAAAAAGATAGTTATTCAATTTTAAAATTATCATTAGCTTTTTCTGTAATAATATCCGCAATTTCATTATTAATCCTTCTACTTTTTAAAAAGTCAATTGGAAACATTTTAGGGTTGCAAAGTATTTCTAACTGGATATTAATTATTCCTTTAACCTCTCTTTTTTTAGCAGCCTTCCAAACTTATAATTATTGGTTAAATAGAAACGATATTTACTTTGCAATTTCTAAAGGTAAGGTATTACAGGGGGTAATAATGGGGTTTATACAGGTAACCTGTTCTATTTTAGGTTCTTTGGGACTATTATTGGGTCGTGTTTTAAGTGTTATACTATCCTCATTATTTCTCGTTTTTACTTCCAGAAAAAAATCACCAAAACTATTACCAATTAATAAAAATGAACTAAAAAACTCTTTACGAGAGAACAAAGATTTTCCTTTATATACAATGCCAAATGCAGTACTAAACTCGTTTTCAAATAACCTACCATTATATTTACTAGAAAATTTATTTAGTGCCAAAATAACAGGTTTTTACTCTTGGTCAGTAAGAATTATTCAAGCGCCAATGGGAATGATAATAGGATCAATTCAGCAAGTGTTTTATAGAGAAGCAAGTAAAAAACATAATGAAAAAGAGTCTTTATACTCAATAACCTTTAAGACTGCTAAATATTTGTTTTTTATTGGATTAATACCTTATATTTTTATTTACTTTTTTGCGCCACAAATATTTGCTTTTGTTTTTGGTGAAAAATGGAGAGTTGCGGGAGAATATACTAAGTATCTAATACCATGGTTTTTCTTGGTTTTTATTAACTCCCCCATTAGCTCTTTAGTTCTAATATTAGGCAAACAAAAACCTTATTTTATTTATGAGCTTTTCCTTTTTATATTTAGAGGAATAGCTCTTTATTTAGGTTATAGACTGTATAATGACCCTAAATATTCGATTATATTTTACGGTATTGTCGGTTTTGTTTTTAATTTTATATTATTATTTATATTATTAAACCTTTCAAAAAATTCTAATAAATTTAAATAATGAAAAACACATCTTTACTTATTGATTTATCTTATAAAATTAAAAGCAGAAATGATTTTAATTACTACAAAGGCTTTAAGCAGAATTTCAATAAACCTTTAGACTTGTTAGAACAAGAGCAATTAGTAGCTTTTCATAACCTATTTGTTTTTTGTAAAAAAAATGTACCCTATTACGATAAGCTATTTAACACACTTAAGCTGGAAGTTTCAGACTTTAAATCTCTAGAAGACTTACAAAAAATCCCCCTTTTAGATAAAGCAATAATCTTAAATAATTATAACGATTTTTCCCCAAGAAACTATGACAAAAAAACTGTTTCTGGTGCCACAGGGGGATCTACAGGAGAGCCTCTTAAATATAAAATGAGTGTAGACGACTACTCTAGAGGGGTTGCACTACTTTACAGAGGTCTTAATCAAGGTGGTTATAATCCAGGTGATAAAATTGCTGTTTTAGCCGGTGGATCTCTGGTAAAAAACAAAACTAGTATATCGTCTAAAATAAATAATGTAATTCTAAATTATAAAAAGTTTTCTTCATTTGGTGTTGATAATAACGATTTAGAACTATACTATAATACATTAAACAAATGGAAGCCTAATTTTTTTAGAGGCTATGCAAGCTCTTTAGTCTTATTTGCAAAATTTTGTTTAGACAATAATAAAGATTTAAAATTCCAGTCCGTATTCTCTACTGCAGAAATGTTATTACCAGCACAACGACAATTAATTGAAACTGCTTTTAACACTAAAGTTTACAACAATTATGGATTAAATGATGGCGGTGTTTCTGCTTATGAAATTAATAAAAATAACGAGTTTATAATTGATACTGAAAGAAGTATACTAGAAATTGTAAATGAACAAGAAAACGTGTACAATACTAATGGAAAAATAATTGCAACGTCATTATACAATTATGCTTTACCATTTATAAGATATGATACTGGCGATAATGGTACTCAAATACTAGGAGATAAGAATTGTCGTAAAAAATTAATAGATTTAAGAGGACGAACAACAGATTATATTACTATTAATGATAAAACAATAAGTAGTCCTGTTCTTACTGTTTTAATGGGTAAAATTGACGCTATTAAATACCAAATAATACAAAAGAAAAACCAGTCTTTAGAAATACGTATTTTAAAAGGAAAAGGATACAATTTGGAACAAGAAAAGTATATAATTGAATCTTTAACTTCTAATATTGACAAAGGTTTAGATATTAATTTTATTTATACCGACGATTTTATAAAATCTGCCAACAAGCATAAATTTATAATTAAAGAATAAGAAAAGGGCATTATATTAATAATATAATGCCCTTCTTTACTATTTTGAGAAAGGATGCTTAGATAATGCCTTTTTTGCGAATGGATGATAGTCTCCTACTAGTCCCTTTACTTCTGCATGTCTGATATTATGTACAATCTCGATAGCTTGCCTAGCATCTTCCAAACCATAACCTTTACCATCTAAAATACCTTCGTAAACCCTATTGTGTAAGTCTGTAAAACCTCCGCTAAACTCTAACTCTTCTCCTTCAATTGTAATAGACCTATAAGTACGTTGTCCTTTGGCTTTAATATCATCAGGCAATACATCCTCATTAATTGACAAAAACCATCTTACACGCGCTCTTTCTAACTCTAAATAACCAGCAGCACGATCATGCTCATGTACGTGAACAATGTTTTCTTTTACATCTCCAAAAATCCAAGATAGCATATCATAAAAATGAACACCTATATTAGTAGCAATACCACCCGATTTTGATTTATCTCCTTTCCAAGAGGTATAATACCAATTACCACGAGAAGTTAAATAAGTCAAGTCAACATCAAAAATTTTATCCTTAGGTGCGTTTTCAATTTTTTTCTTTAAATCAATAATCGATTGGTGCACACGCAACTGTAATATATTATATACTTTCTGACCTGTTTCTTTTTCAACTTTACTTAATGCGTCAATATTCCATGGATTTAAAACTAGTGGTTTCTCACATATAGCATCCGCCCCATGACGTAAAGCAGTTCTAATATGTGAATCATGCAAATAATTTGGAGTACATATACTAACAAAATCTAAATCAACATTTTT
The DNA here is from genome assembly GCF_004843725.1 of Psychroserpens sp. NJDZ02. Taxonomy (NCBI): domain Bacteria; kingdom Pseudomonadati; phylum Bacteroidota; class Flavobacteriia; order Flavobacteriales; family Flavobacteriaceae; genus Psychroserpens; species Psychroserpens sp. NJDZ02. Next base: position 1,577,193 of record NZ_CP039451.1, read on the forward strand.
TTCATATTTCAATTTTTCTAAATGACGATCAAAACGTTCAAATTCCACAAAAAAATCTGCATCTGGAAAATAACTATCCATTATCCCGACACTATCAAATCTGTCGTAGGCAGCAACTAAGTTATTATTTGTTTCTTTTATAGCTTTTAAATGTCTTGGAGCAATATAGCCAGAGGCTCCTATTAATGCGAAATTTTTCATGTTTATTGTTCTTATGTTCTTAATGAATTATTATAGACTGTCTTTAAAATTTTCTACAATGTATTCAATTTCTTTAGTTGTAAGGTAAGGATTCATTGGTAAACTAATTATTTCATTAGCCACTCTTTCAGAAAAAGGAAAATCTCCTTTTTTATATCCCAAATAATCAAAACATTGCTGCAAATGTAAAGGTAGAGGATAATGTATTGCTGTGGGAATTCCTTTTTCTGTTAATTTTTCTTGTACTTCTTCTCTGTTTTTCAATCTTATTGAGTATTGCGCCCAAACAGACGTTTTGTTAGACGATATAGTTGGTTTAATTATATCATCACCTAATAAATTAGTATACGTTTTAGCTACTCTCTGTCTTTCTAGAATATCTTTGTTATAATATTTTAATTTTACATTAAGTATAGCCGCCTGTATAGAGTCGAGCCTTCCTCCCATGCCTATATACTGGTGATAATATCTTTTAGTTTGCCCATGTAATCTTAGACTACTCATTTTGTTTGCTAACCCAAGATCATTTGTGAAAACAGCTCCTCCATCTCCAAAACAACCTAATGGTTTTGCTGGAAAAAAACTAGTACATCCAATTGTACTTAAGTTACAACTCTTTTTTGAATTATAAGTAGCTCCAAAACTTTGCGCAGCATCTTCTATTACTGGTAAATTATATTTCTTAGCAATAGCATTAATCGCATCCATATCTGCTACTTGACCATATAATGATACAGGCATAATTGCCTTTGTTTTATCCGTAATCTTTTCTTCAATTTTATTCGCGTCAATATTATATGAAGATTCATCAATATCTACAAAAACAGGAGTTGCTCCCAAAAAAGCTATAGTCTCTGCCGTTGCAATAAAAGTAAACGGCGTCGTTATTATTTCATCTCCTGGCTTAATATTTAAAGCCCTCATTGCTAACAATAATGCATCTGTACCTGATGAACAAGAAATTGCATATTTTGCTCCTGTAAATTTTTTTAGCTTTTCTTCTAAAGCTTTTACTTTAGGTCCCATTATATATCCAGCAGAAGCTCCAACTTCTAGCATTGCAGCCTCAAATTCTTCTTTATGATCTTTATAGGCTAACTTTAAATTCGCGAAATCAATTATCATTTTATTTTTGTTACTTTATTATTTTCTAATTTATATGTCTGATTACCTTCGGGACAAATTGCCGTACCTTTATTACTAAATTGTAATTTATGACCATATTCACTCATCCAACCAATTTGCTTTGCTGGGTTACCAACGACTAGCGCGTAGTCAGCGACCTCTTTAGTTACAACAGTACCAGCACCGATAAACGCAAATCTACCTATATTATTGCCACAAACTATTGTTGCATTAGCACCTATGGAAGCTCCCGTTTTAACAGTTGTTTTTAAATATTGGTCTTTTCGGTTTACAGCACTTCTTGGGTTAATTACATTTGTAAAAACCATGGAAGGTCCTAAAAAAACATCATCCTCACATATAACTCCTGTGTAAATTGAAACGTTGTTCTGAACTTTTACATTATGTCCTAATATCACCTCTGGAGAAACTACAACATTTTGTCCTAAATTACAATTTTTTCCAATTTTACAATTTGGCATTATATGAGAAAAATGCCATATTTTTGTTCCTTCTTCTATTTGACAGCCTTCATCAATTATAGCTGTTTGATGTGCAAAATATTTCATTTAATTAAAAAAAGATTTTATAGTTAATTTTATACCTTCATCAAAAGTAATTGTGGGATTATATCCCAATAGCATTTTAGCTCTATCTATACTAGCTAAAGAATGCCTTATATCTCCAACTCTTTCTGGCCCATATATAGTTTTTATCATTGTCGTGTTAATCCCCTTCTCTTTTATTTCACTTTTTATTACTTCTATTAATTGATTGAGATTTGTACCTCGTCCACAAGCAATATTGTAAACTTTATTTAACGATTCCAAATTTGTTGTAGTTGCTGCTAGTTGATTTGCTTGAACAACATTATCAATGTATGTAAAATCTCTTGAGTGTAATCCATCACCGTTGACTATTGGAGAATGTCCTTCCTTAATTAAATTAATGAACTTAGGAATGACCGCAGCATAATCACCATTAGGGTCCTGCTTTGGTCCAAAGACATTAAAATATCTAAGCCCTACTGTTTCAATATTATATGTTTTTGCAAATATTTTCGCATACAATTCATTAACTAACTTGGTTACAGCATAAGGAGATAACGGATCACCAGTATTGTCTTCTACCTTTGGTAATTCTATATTATCGCCGTAAGTGGAAGAACTGGCAGCATATACCACCCTTTTAACCTTGTTAGTTACTGCCGACCATAAAATATTAACAAAACCTAAAACATTAACTTCACTGCTTGCAACTGGGTTTTTTATGGATCTAGGAACGGATCCTAATGCAGCCTGATGCAATATAAAATCAACATCCTTAGAAGCCAAAACACAAGTTTCTAAATCTCTTATATCTCCTTTTATAAATTTAAAATTTGGGTTTGCTAAATTATCTTTTATATTTCTTTTATGCCCCGTCGAAAGATTATCTAAACAAATAACTATATTATTGTTTTTCAAAAGCTGGTCTACAAGGTTAGAACCGATAAAACCAGCACCTCCTGTAACTAAAACTTTTTTATTGATAATCATAGTTATTATTATAATTGAATCCTAATATTGCTATCAGAGAAATTAATATTAAAAGTACAGCCCCTAATTTAAGCTTTATAGTCGTTTATCAATTTGCGTTGTGTCCAATGTCCCTTTTACATCGTAAACAATACCTTTTGTTGACTTCATATCACTTAAATTTAATTCTAAAAATTTATCATGAGCTACGACATGTATAATAGCATCATACTTACCACTTAAATCATTTATTATATCTATACTATACTCCTCTTTTACTTCCTTTGAGTCCGCCCATGGATCATAAACGTCAACGTCCATTTTAAAATCCATTAACGAATGATATACATCTATGGCTTTTGTGTTTCTTATGTCTGGACAATTCTCTTTAAATGTAATCCCCAACATTAAAACTTTTGCTTTTCTAATAGTAATGTCATTAGTTACCATCAGTTTTAAAACTTCAGTTGCAACATATTCTCCCATACTATCATTTACTCTTCTACCCGCAAGTATAATTTCTGGGTGATAACCTACTTCTTGCGCTTTTTGTGCTAAATAAAAAGGATCGACTCCAATACAATGCCCTCCAACAAGTCCTGGTTTAAACTTTAAAAAATTCCATTTTGTACCTGCAGCATCTAATACAGCATGTGTATCGATGTTTAACTTATTAAATATTTTAGCTAATTCATTTACAAAAGCAATATTAATATCTCTTTGAGCATTTTCTATAACTTTTGCCGCTTCAGCAACCTTAATTGTTGGAGCTAAATGCGTACCTGCTGTAATAATTGAAGCATATAAATTATTAACTTTTTGACCTATGTCAGGAGTGGATCCTGAAGTCACTTTTAAAATATTTGCTACCGTATGCTGTTTATCACCTGGATTAATACGTTCTGGCGAGTAACCACAAAAGAAATCTACATTAAATTTTAATCCACTTTCCCCTTCCAGAACAGGAACGCAAACATCTTCTGTGACTCCAGGATAGACTGTTGATTCATAAATAACAATATCTCCTTTTTTTAATAATTTCCCAATAGTTTCAGAAGATTTTATTAAAGGTATTAATATTGGCCGATTATTTATATCTACAGGAGTTGGTACTGTAACTATATATATATTACAATCAGAGATGGACTCTGCATTTGTTGACAGTTCTAAACCAACATCTCCTTGTTTTAAAACAGCTTTTAAATTATCGTCTGAAACTTCCAGAGTAGCATCGTGTCCGCCATTTAAAGCATCTACTCTTGACTGATTAATATCAAAACCTACTACCTTGTATTTTTTAGCGAATTCTACAGCTAAAGGTAGCCCTACATATCCTAGACCGATTATTGCAATTTTATTATTCATTTTTTCTATAAATTATTTAAACAACGCTTTAAACTATCTCTCCAATAAGGAACAGTTATAGCTAAATTATTTGTGATTTTTTCTTTATTTAATACACTAAAAGTTGGTCTCTTAGCTGGTGTTGGATAACTAGTTGTTGGTATTGGCTCAACCTTAGTACTAATATTTTTTATATCAAATATAGCTTTAGTAAAATCATACCAACTAGCAACCCCTTGATTACTATAGTGATAACAACCATAGTTTTTAGTATCCGAATTAATTGTTTCTAATAATACTCGGGCCAAATCAACAGCATAAGTTGGAGTGCCTATTTGATCTGAGATAATGGTTAATCTATCCTTAACTTTTCCAAACTTAAGCATGGTTTTTACAAAATTATTTTCAAATTCTGAATACAACCAAGAGGTTCTAAATATATAATAATTAGAAAGTCTATTACTAATTATTACCTCTCCCTCCAGTTTGGTTTTGCCATATACTGAGAGCGGATTAGTTACATCTTTTTCAGTGTAAGGTAAATTACTTAATCCGTCGAAAACAAAATCTGTCGAAATATGTAATAATGTTACGCCATAAGTTTTACAAGCTAAGGCTAAATTTTGAACACCTAGTACATTAATTTTATTTGCAAGCTCAATATTTTCCTCTGCTTTATCTACCGCTGTATAAGCTGCACAATTTATGCAATACTTTATTTTATTTTGTTTAAAAAAGTCATCTACTAGAGCATTAGAGGTTATATCTAATTCCTTTGATCCTAAAAAAATAAACTCAAAGTTATTATAGTCATTAATTAAAGACTGAATACACTGTCCTAATTGCCCTTTTCCTCCCGCTATTAATACTTTCTTCATTACTAAATATTACTAACTGTTGGTAGTACCTTATCCTTCTCCGATATCAAAAGTACACTATCATCTAATAACCAATCAATATTAAGTTTAGGATCATTATAAATCACACCTAATTCAGCTTCTTTTTGATACCAATTATCACATTTATAATTAAAAACAGCGGTTTCACTTAAAACAACAAAACCATGTAAAAATCCTCTAGGTATAAATAACTGCTTTTTATTTTCAGATGATAATTTCACTGACACGTGCTGTAAATAAGTAGCGGAGTCTGGTCTAAAATCAACAGCCACATCTAACACCTCACCTTGTGTCACTCTTACTAATTTAGCTTGAGAATATTCCCCTCTCTGATTATGTAGACCTCTAAGTACTCCTTTACTTGAATACGACTCATTATCTTGAATAAAAGTTATATTTTGATTTATAAGCTTATCAAATATATGTTTATTATAACTTTCAAAAAAATAACCTCTAGAGTCACCAAATACGGTTGGCTCTAAGACAAAACACCCTTTTAATTTAGTCTCTATTGCTTGCATATTATTCTTGATTTACTAAACTAATTAAATGCTCGCCATAGCCACTTTTAAGCAAAGGTGTTGCTAGATTTATTAACTGTTGTTTAGAAATAAAACCACTACTATAAGCAGCTTCTTCAATGGCTCCTATTTTCAACCCTTGACGCTCTTCAATAACCTGTACAAATTGAGACGCTTGCATTAGAGAATTAAACGTACCGGTATCTAACCAAGCAGTCCCTTTATCCAAAATTGAAACCTGCAGTTTACCTTGTCTTAAGTATTCTTTATTGACATCTGTTATCTCTAACTCGCCTCTATGACTTGGCTTTATATTTTTGGCTATTTGGACGACACTATTATCATAGAAATAAATACCTGGTACAGCATAGTTCGATTTTGGCTTTTCTGGTTTTTCTTCGATTGATAAAGCAGTTCCATTATCATCAAAATTTACTACTCCGTAACGCTCTGGATCTGTAACATGATACGCATAGACAATACCTCCATCTGGATCATTATTCGCTTTTAAAAGCTCTGCTAGCCCCGTTCCATAAAATATATTATCTCCTAAAATTAAAGCTACTTTATCCTTTCCTATAAAATCAGCTCCAATTACAAAAGCCTCTGCTAATCCATTAGGAGCTTCCTGTATAGCATATTGAAACTCGCATCCTAATTGACTTCCATCTCCTAATAATTGTTTAAACAAAGGTAAATGATCAGGAGTCGAAATGATTAGTATGTCTCTAATACCCGCATTCATTAATGTGGACAAAGGATAATAAATCATTGGTTTATCATAAATAGGCATCAGCTGCTTGCTTAACACTTTTGTTAAGGGGTGCAATCTAGTACCTGATCCGCCAGCGAGTATGATGCCTTTCATTATTTATTATATTTTTTTAAGTACCAATTTATCGTTTTTCGTATACCTGATTCAAAATTTTCATCAGCCTTCCAACCTAATTCCTTTTCTATTTTAGTTGCGTCAATAGCATATCTAAAATCATGTCCTGGTCTATCCTTAACAAATGTAATTTGCTCCTTGTACGATTTTTTAGATGGTTGTAATTCATCTAGAATTGAACAAATTACATCTACAATATAAAGGTTATTACGTTCGTTTCTACCACCAATATTATACGTTTCTCCTGATTTACCTAATTTATAAGCCAGATCAATCCCTTTACAATGATCTAAAACATATAACCAATCTCTAATATTCTTTCCATCACCATAAATTGGTATTTCTTCACCATTAATAGCTTTTCTAATAATAGTTGGAATTAACTTTTCATTATGTTGTTTTGGTCCATAATTATTGGAACAGTTAGTGGTGACGACATTCATTCCATAAGTATGAAAATAGCTTCTTACAACAAAGTCCGATGCTGCTTTTGAAGCACTATATGGACTGTTTGGAGCATAATGCGTATCTTCAGTAAATAATCCTTTTTCTCCTAATGTACCGTACACTTCATCTGTTGAAATATGATGGAATCTATTGTTTTCTTTTCCTTCCACATATTGAAAAGGTGCAGGCATCCAATGCGTCTTAGCAACATCAATAAGATTGAATGTACCCGTAATATTAGTATTTATAAAAGCTCCAGGATTAGTTATTGAATTATCAACGTGAGACTCCGCAGCGAAATGAATCACCCCATCAAATTGATATTTCTCAAACAGTTGTTCAATTAATTTTCTATCACAAATATCCCCTTTAATAAAAGTATAATTTGAATTATCCGATATTTCTGTTAAATTAGATAACTCTCCAGCATATGTTAAGTTATCTAAGTTTATTAAATGTACATCCGGATTACTTTTTAAAAAATAAGGTACAAAATTAGATCCTATAAATCCAGCTCCTCCCGTCACAAGTATTGTTTCACCCCTCATCATTATTTCAACTATTTTACTATTGATTTTGTTTTTTCAAAAAACGATTTAAATTAACCATCATTATTGTAATAAATATTAAAATAAACGCCGCGATTGGAAAAGTATATTTTTTGTAATCCGTCCATTCTGAGATATTATATCCAGAACGTGGAAAATCAGAAACCACATCAATAATGTTTTGATTTAAAACAAATTCGTTTTCTAGTTCTGTTTTTTCAATTGATAACTCATACAACAACGTTGTAATTTTAGATTCATCCACCAGTAAGGCATTAGGTTGAGCATTACCCATATACAAATTAGTTCCATTACCACCTGTATTACTAACCGACTTATCAGACTCTTTTATACGAATGGCTAAATAACTATTTTTTAAAGAATCTAAAACCTTTATTTGGCTACTAATATCCTTAATTCTTCCTTTTATATTGACTAAATTAATCTGTTTTAAAGAATCTAAATACGGATTTTTTCTTAAAAATGTAATAAAATTAGTCTTTAAGCTATTATACACATTTTTATCTGTAGCCAACACCCCTATTTTATGACTTTTAAAATTATACTTACTAAGGTCATCCACATATGCTTTATATGTCAATTGTGTTAATGCCAGAGAGTCTAAACCTTCTTTATACTCAAGGTACATCTGCATCTGGATATTTGGATCAATATCAGGTTCAATAAAAAAGCCTTTAATGTGACTTGCATCCTCTTCACTTATTTTTAGTTGCTTGGCAATCTCTTTGCTGTCTTTATCAATTGCTGCGAGTTGACTTAAATTTCGTATATTTTCATAGACCTGCCGAGTAGAATTAAAATTGGTATTAATATACATATTAGCGCCATACTTTTTCTCTGTTTTTTTATCTAAAACGTATCCTAAGACAAAACTTAACACCAACCCTATAGCGTACCATTTTGCAGACTTAAACAAATGCAATAAAATAGCTATTATTAGTTTATAAATAACTTTTGCAATACTCTCGAAAAAGGAATACACTTTACCAAAAGCATTCCCAATTAGGTTAAAAAAGACTAATAAATCGACCTCTTCTGATTTATTATCGTTATTTTTTTTAGGTAATTCTTGACTCATTATTTAATCTAATTATTAATTGAATATTTGTTGTAATATTTTCCTAGTTATTAAATAGGTTGGTTTGACACCTGACGTCCCTAAACCTCCTGACGCTAATGTTCCTCCTGTCTCTAGTGGATTATCACTGGCGTAATATGCATATCTTACCTTTACATCAGGTCTTATACTTCCTCTAACTTTAGACGCTGCTTGTATTGCTTTTTGGTAATGTGCGCCTTCCATCTCTAACCCAATAACATTCCAAGTAGAATTATAAAAGAATTTTAAAATGTCTTTATTTTGAAGTGACGTTCCTAAAACAGAAATCATTGCCCCTTCGTAAACTGCGACACCTTGCCCTTCTAAATCAGCTTTGCTCAACTCATTTTTAAATGGATAATTGTCCGCAGTTCCTTCAAAAATATGTGCAGAAGGAATCATAATATCCCCTTTACCACCTTCTAATATACCTGCTTTACCCATTATTGAGATAGACTCTACATTTAGATGCGTTTTACTTTGTCCGTCACTAAAAGGCTTTAAAAACTCGTCTATCGTTTCATAAGCTTGTTCTCCAAACGCATAATCCATTACAAAAAGTACAGGTGCTTCTGTATTTTTATCTTGCTTTGGTATATTTAAGTCGGTTTTAGATAGGTCTATTTTAGATGTATCAAAAATTTGCACATCAATATTAGTTCCGGAAGTATCTTTAATAAAAATCATTCCTTGTTGCTCTGCTTTTAACGTCACTTTATTACGCAAGGCTTTACTATCACTTTGACTTAAAGCTTCGTAAACTTTAAAAATCTCCGTTTTTGACGTTTCTGTTTTTAAGGCTATTGGTGCATATAGCGTATTCATAACGCTATGTAAATTCGCACTAATAATATGTATCGGTCTTTCTAAAAGGCCTTCTTGCTTTAAAGTTTCTTTAATTGTATTCGCCCACATTTCGCCATGGATATGATGCCCTAAACGTTCTCTTAGTACGGGGCTAAAAGTTACGGTACGTTTATCATTACGCACAACCTCTTCAATAGCTAATTTACCTAACCAATAGACAATATATAATAAACGTTCTGGTTTACTTGGTAAAGCAAACACATTATAAACGGTTGATAATTCTTTAAATGTACGACCTAGTATATTCGCGGTATGTGTAATTGCAATTTCGCGTTCTTTTTGTGTTAGCTTTTTCTTAGTTAAAACTGCGGCTTCCAATTTTTGCCAATCTCTAGTAGTCGCCCCGTTTTCGTCAATAATAACGCGTTTACTAATTTTATGCGATTCTACAAATAGAAAAGTTAAATGCGTTAAAATATCGTAAATTTCAGAACGTCCTCTAGTAATCTCAATGTTCATCTGCTCATCATCAATACGATAACAATTACGTCTGCGTTTTGGCGGAATTATTGGCTCAAAATGAGAATCTTTATAACCTTCGTCACTTGTTAAGTTAATAAAACGACACTCCTCAATACCATGAGGTAATCTGTCTATTACATATAGTAAACCTTCTAATTCTGCTTTTTCGTCTGCTATGGATCCGTAAATTTCAGGTCTTAACACTAATAATGCCTCACGAAGCGTCTCTCCGGAAACACCCATTGGCTTGTAAAACCCTCTATTAAACAAATGACGCATAGTGATATACATACGTTCTATTGCATTTGAGCTTTCTTGCGCTCTCGTTCTTTCATGTTTCTTAATCATACTACTCATTCTAGTGTCTTTAATTGGCAAAGATATAATTATTTGGCTACAATGTCGGCTTTTAAAGCGTCTGCAATTTTACGATCGTTTGCTAAACGCGGTATTTTATTTTGACCACCTAATTTACCTATTGATTTCATATAATTTTGAAATCCATTTTTTTCAATCTTTGTAATTTTAAGCGGCTGTAAAACTTTTCCGACTAACAAATCTAAGTAATAACTATTTTGTTCTTGCAAGGCGTTATCTATTTTTTTCGCTAAAGCGGAAATATCCTCTGGTTCGTTTTCAAATTCGATAAACCATTCATGATAAGGTAAACCTGACTCTGGACTAATTTGTGGAGCCACCGTAAACTCGTTAATTCTGACTTCTGTCCCTTCTGTAGCTTCCTTCATGGCTTGCTCCACCTCTTTTCCGATAACATGTTCTCCAAACGCAGAAATAAAATGTTTAATTCGCCCAGACACAATGACTCTATAGGGTTTAGTATCTGTAAACATAATAGTGTCTCCAAGATTATATCCCCAAAGTCCCGCATTCGTTGAAATAATCATAACATAGTTTATGCCAACCTCAACGTCTTTAATAGTGATTCGTTTAGGATTATCATCAAAAAACTCATCCGCCTTTACAAACTCATAAAACATACCAGAATCTAATTGTAGTAACATCCCTTTGGTATCTTGCTTATCTTGAAAAGCAAAAAAACCTTCACTTGCTGGATACAACTCTATACTATCTACTTTTCGACCTATTAAATTCTCGAATTTAGCTCTGTAAGGTTCATAATTAACGCCTCCAAAAATAAATAGGTTAAAGTTTTTAAAAATATCACCAACCTTTTTCCCTGTCTTTTGTTGCAATTTTTCAAAATACATTTGCACCCACGATGGAATACCTGAAATGATTGACATGTCCTCGTTTACGGTCTCTTCGACTATAGCGTCGACTTTAGTTTCCCAATCTTCAATACAATTAGTGTCCCAAGAAGGCATTCTGTTTTTTTGAAGATACTTTGGTACAAAATGAGCTACAATACCAGACAAACGCCCTAATTGCACGCCGTTTTGTTCTTTTAAAACTGGGCTACCTTGCAGGAAAATCATTTTTCCATCCACAAATTTTGCATGTCCTGTTTCATGAATATAGAGCAATATTGCATTTTTTGCAGCATTGACATGATTAGGCATACTCTCTTTAGTTAACGGTATATATTTTGCACCAGAAGTTGTCCCTGACGTTTTTGCAAAATAAAGCGGTTTCCCTTTCCAAAGGATATTTGCTTCTCCGGCAACCACACGATCAACATAAGGTTTCAACCCTTCATAATCCCTAATTGGAATCCGTTTTACAAAATCTTGATAATTATTAATACTAATAAAGTCATGATCCACACCAAATACTGTACCTGCTGCTTCACTTATCAAGTGTTTAAACACTTTATCTTGTGTTTCTATAGGGTTATTGGCCCATTTCTGAATTTTCTTGTAAACCCGTTTTGCATACGGTTTTGCTAAAGCTGATTTTAGTGAAAGCATTATTTAAAATCTATAAAATTAGTTGGGTTTACAGAGTATCCATCACTCCATAACTCAAAATGTAAATGTGGTCCTGTGGTTAAATCTCCTGTATTACCTGAAGCAGCAATGACCTCTCCAGCTTTTACTAAATCACCTTGACTTTTATTTAATGAGGCATTATGCTTGTAAACAGATATTAAACCATAACTATGTTCAAGGATTATAACATACCCCGTTTGTGCCGTCCATTCTGCAAAAATCACTGTACCATCTGCAGTTGCCTTTATTGGTGTCTCGTTTGCTAAAACAATATCCACCGCGTAGTGTCTTGTTTTACTATTATAGTTTTCGCTAATAGTCCCGTTTGCTGGCGGAAACAAAACAAAATTAGCTCTAGACTTTGCTGTCTCAAATAAATTATATTTATCCTCTTTATCTACTTTTTGACGCAACAAGGAGTCTTCTCTAATTGGACTTAGATCCACCTGACTAGCCTCAAGCTTTGCTGCCTGAATTATAGAGTCTCTATTAAACTGTACCGTACTGACTTCTCCTTGCAATACTTTTTTTATTGAAGTAAAATATTTGTCATTTAAATCAATGACACGCTGCAAAGAATCGGTTTTAAAACTTAACTGTACTGCTTTCTTTTTAAGAGTCGTAGATGAGTATCCAGGGATATATTCTTTTAACGGTGTAAACGCGATTAAAATGGTTGTAAACACTATTAAAAGGATTGCAGAGATTGTGCCTAAAACGAACACATTTAGTCGCGTTAAATTAAGAGATAAGCGTTCTTCAAAAGTATCATCATTTAAAATAACCAAACGATACCTGTGCAGTAACTTCTTTTTAATTTTTTTAGATTTTTTTTCGGGTGTTGTCATATTAAAAACAAAAGTAAATAAAATTTTGTGCGCACAACTTTAGGTTAAGCTAAAGTTAGTCTTTTAACGTTATTATTAAAGTTTAATTATTAACTTTGTGGTCTAAATTTTAAGTTATGATTTCAGCAAGTATATTTTTAGGAATGGTTGGACCTTGGCAAATCGCAATAGTAGTGGTTTTAGTCTTATTATTATTTGGAGGAAAGAAAATCCCTGAATTAATGCGCGGACTAGGTAGCGGAATTAAAGAGTTTAAAGACGCTAGTAAAGAAGAAGAAAACGAAGATAAAAAGTAATTTTTTTACTTTATCATATAAAAAAAACCAATGCAAAAGCATTGGTTTTTTTTATACTCAAAATAGAACTTCTAATTATTAATACTTAACGACTTAAGTATGGATTCTAACTCTAAAATATAGTCACGTTTACCTACTGATGGAGCAAACGTAAACCCTTCCAAAACAATATATCGGTTATTTATTTTATCCTCTACCATGTAATTTACAAATGGACCAGCATTAAAGGTCCCTTTAATGTCCCAAGTGCTTCTTACTTCATACGTTGGCTTGTTATCTATAATTGTATTAAATAGAAATGGTGTATAAGCCTCTTCTGTCTTCATATAAGACCCCTCTATTGGTCCTGGTATATATTTTTTACCCACGCTGTCTCTTATACTAATAACCTGTTGGATAATGTCTCCTTCTCTATCAATAGCACTTAATGGAATTTGATATACCATAAAATTATTAGTTCCTGTCGTTAAGTTTTTTCTAACCCAAAAGAACGTACTATCTTCTTTTGCTATTCTGTACACCGATGGAAACTTAAGTTTTAGACCTAAAACCTTTTCGATATTATTTGTAACATGAAGAGATTTATTAGTCAAACTTTGACGTGCCTCTATCTCTTGGCTTTTAAAGGTTTCCAACAATTTTTCTTTATTAGCTTCTAAGAGCTCTATAATTTGATTGTTATTTTTTCCTTTTACAATTATTAATTTTTGAGGTCTAGCAAAGGCATCTGTCGCTATCTTAAACTCGGACTCCTCACCCTTTTCTATTTTTAAAACAATTCTGTTTTGCGCAGCAAAACCAGAAAACACTTGAGGAGGCATTTGATTAATATCAAACATAGGTTCGTTTTGAGGTAAACCAGGTACGGTAGTAGTCAAAACATCTCTAACTACATCTCCAACGCGTCCTTTCCAAAGCTCATTATCTACAACAACATTAACATTGTATAGATTTCCTGATGATTTTGGAATCAGACGCTGATTGCCTTTTGATCCTTCTTTGCATGATACAATGGTACCTAGCACTAAAAATAATAGAGCGATTTTTTTCATTTTAATATCGTATTTAAGAGACTAATTAACCTTTAGAAACAATTAACTTCATTCCTGGTTTCAATTTAGTACCACTAATATCGTTCCAATCTCTAATATTTTGAACAGAAACACCAGTCAATTTTTGAGAAATACTCCAAAGACTATCGCCTTGCTGTACTGTATAGCTCTTTCCGTTAATTGGTTTTTTACTTTTTTTTGTTGAAGCTGAAGCTTTTGAACGACTTACAGAAACCCCATTTCTAGGATAAATAGTTAATCGTTGTCCAATTTTTAGGTTATTATTTCTTAAACCATTCCATTGTTTAATTTGACTTACCCGAACACCAAATTTTCTGGCAATTTTCCCGAGGTAATCACCCTGCTGGACCTTATACCTTGTTTTTGTTTCTGAATCTTGAAACTTAGGTAATGGTTTTTCACGCTTATCTAATTCGGCTTTAGCCTGAGCATATAATTGGTCTTCATTATTAACAAAAGACCCCATAATACTCCTTGGCAAACGTAAAGTGTAGTTTTTACCTTCAATAAAAGGAATAACATCTAATTTGTAAGCCGGATTTAAAAACTGAAGCGTTTCCACCTCTACACCTGTATACTCTGACACTTGATCTAAAGTAATCATCTGTTTGACGTGTATTGTATCCGTCTCAATCAAATGAAACTCGGGTTTGTATTGCATAAAACCATGCTCTTTAGCGTATTCAAAAATATACATTGTTGCTAAAAAAGCGGGCACATAACCAGCTGTTTCACGTGGTAAATTTGGTCTAATATTCCAATAATTCTGATAACCGCCAGAGCGTCTTATTGCCTTACTTACATTACCTGGCCCAGAGTTATATGCTGCTAATGCTAAATCCCAATCACCAAATAATTTATACAATTTAGATAAGTATTGTGATGCTGCAATAGTTGCTTTTATAGGATCGCTACGTTCATCCACATAACTACTAACATCCAAACCGTACTCTTTACCTGTAGCAAACATAAATTGCCATAAACCTGTCGCTCCCACTCTAGAGCGTGCGCGTGGTTTTAAAGCAGATTCTACTATTGCTAGATATTTCATTTCTAACGGAATGTCATAATTATCTAACTCGCGCTCAAACATTGGGAAGTAATAATTACTTAAACCCATTAAACGTTCAAACGAACGGTGACGTCTTTTTAAAAAGGACTTTATAACACTTTCTAACTCAGGATTATATTCCACATTAAAAGGGGTTCTAGCATTTAAACGCTGTAATCTTGCTTTTAACGTATCTGTTGTTAACTCTGGATAATCAACTGCGTTATATTTTAATCCCGAAACATCTCTATAAATGGTATCATACAGTGTATTACTGTATAGCTCTTCCATCCATTTTTTATCTATATCTGCAGCAAACTCATGATCTTGTAAGACCTTAGGAAGCTCCACTAGATCAATAGTTTTAATCGCTTTTTTAAAATAAGTTTGACCATCGATTATTGTATCGATAACATAGTCTTGTCCTTCTTGTAATTGATCTTGCCTTAATCTAGTTTGTTGGTTAGTATCTTGGCCTAATCCAAAACCTAATCCAAAAATCATTAACAAGAAAGTAATATATATTTTTACTTGATGCATTTATTTATTATTTATTGGCAAACGTTTAAATGTCAACTATTATTCTAAAATAGCTGCAATACCTGGTAATGTTTTTCCTTCTAAGCTTTCTAACATTGCTCCACCTCCTGTACTTACGTAGCTAACTTTGTCTTCAAACCCAAATTGCTTTACTGCCGCAACAGAATCACCTCCACCTACTAAAGAAAACGCTCCGTTTTTAGTAGCTTCTGCAATTGCGTCTCCTAAAGCAATTGTTCCTTTTGCAAACGTTTCCATTTCAAAAACACCTAATGGTCCATTCCAAAGAATAGTTTTACACTGCAGCACAACATCATGGAACATTTGAATAGATTTTGGACCAGCATCCAAACCTTGCCATCCTTCTGGTATTTTAGTCACATCCATAACTTGCGTTTCTGCGTCGTTACTAAAGGCATTTGCTGCTAGTACATCCACAGGAATGTGTATTTGTACATTTTTAGCTTTTGCTTGCTTTAAAATGTCTAAAGCTAATTCCATCTTATCATCTTCACAAATAGAATCGCCAACACTTCCGCCTTGTGCCTTAATAAAAGTAAACGTCATACCACCACCAATAATTAAGTGATCTACTTTGTCTAAAATATTTTCGATTATCGTAATTTTAGAAGATACTTTTGCGCCTCCTAGTACTGCTAAAACTGGTTTTTCTCCAGTTTTCATTACTTTATCAATACTCTTAATTTCTTTTTCTAATAAATAACCAAAGCATTTTCTTTCTGGAAAAAACTGTGCAATTACTGTTGTAGAAGCGTGTGCTCTGTGCGCTGTTCCAAATGCATCATTAACATAAATATCTCCTAGCTTGGCTAATTTTTCCGCGAAAGCGACATCTCCCTTAGTTTCTTCCTCATGGAAACGTAGATTTTCTAAAATCAGAATTTTACCTGGCTCTAGATTTGTAGCAGCCTTTTCGGCTTCCTCACCTACACAATCGGATACAAACTGAGTTTCTACACCAATAATATCTTCTACTTTATTAACAATATGTTTTAGTGAAAACTGATCCTGTACACCATTAGGTCTTCCTAAATGAGACATTAAAATACAGCTTCCGCCATCTTCTAATATTTTTATAATTGTTGGTTTAGCAGCTTCTATTCTAGTGGCATCGGTAACCTTAAAACCCGCATCTAAAGGGACATTAAAATCTACACGAATTAAAGCTTTTTTGTTTTTAAAATTAAAGTCGTTAAGTGTCTTCATCTGTTTTGTATGTGTTTAATCTAGGTTTGCTTTTAAAACCCAAGTATCTCTGTATCTATAATTTGTTTTTAACTCTTCTGTTAGTTTAAAAGCGTCTTCAGCAGTATCACTTCTTAGCAAGTAAATATAATTCCAACCGTTTTTGGGATTTATAAAAGCTTTAGCATCCAATTCTTTTTTTATTAATTTAGCCATCCATTTTTCAGACCTAGCAGACTCTGCAAAAACACCTGATATGACATAATAGCCGCCTTCAATACCAGCTATAGCAGTTGATTTCTTGTTTTTTAAATATTTGAAGGCTTTAGAATTTAAACCTCTTTTCTTATACTTATAAGCTTTACGCTTTTCTTTAGTATTATAACTTGGATCTGATTCTGGTTGCGCTCTTACAATTTCTGGAGACACGTTTGCTGTTTTACTAGCACTTGAATTGTTATCCTGAACAATATCGTCAAAATAAGTTTGCTCTATTTCGGTCTGAAAAGCTGTAAAATATAAGTAAAACCTATCCGATTCTGTTTTTAAACGTAAGGTGGTTTCGTTAGTACTATTATTAATTATTGCATTATTATAATTAGGAATATCCAATTTAGCGATATCAAAACCTAATGTGTTTTCACTATTTGGTAGTCTATCTCTATTTTTCATACTATTGTTTGTAATAGAACTATTGAAAAAGTTTTGTTGAAAACGAGCACCGTTACTTAATGATTGAAAGCTACCATCACGTTGTTTGATAATTGCAAATTCGTCTCCTCTCAAATCTGAATCTCCTTCTAAAACAGAAACTACAACGGACGTTTTTACATCTCCTTTTTCTACAGACTTAAAGTTTTTGAATGTTAGATCTACCGGTTCTTCTTTATTAACTAAAGCAAATCCATGATAAGTAGAAATATATTTTGGATTATCCGTTGGTGATTGATACACCACATATAACATCCAACCTCCACCACTACCACCTGACAAATACCCCTCAGTAGCCTTTATATTGGCAACCACGTAATCTCCAGATTTAGTTTCAGAAGATTTTAAAAGCTCTGTCACATCGGCATAACAAACGTAAGGTGAATTTATAGCATGCGTAGGACTAGTTATACCGTCATAAATTATATCTCCAACTACATCTTGATACTCTTGATTTGGCAATTTAAATTTAATTTGATTTACTAATAGAGAGCGTTCTCCATTTCCTGTGTAAACATAATCACCCTTTTGTTCTTTACGCGTTCCTTTTTCATAAGCATACGTCGCGGACCAGTATAAACCCGCGTATGCAATTTTTTTAAAATCGGAAGGTAGCTTTAATGTCGCTTGACTTGAACTAAAAGTTGCCTTATCCCTATCAATATCAACATAACTCATTTTGGTGTCATCATTATTAACTTGTAAAATATTAAAAGCTTTCTTATCATCTTTGCTTAAAATATTATTACCAATAACCACAGCATCCCCAAAAATATAAAATTCATTATGAGATTTAAACGCCGCGCCACCAATGGACGTAGAATCTGTAGTTTTTATTTCTTGTGCATTAGCTAGATTTAATCCTATTACACATAATAGTAAACTTAATAGTCTTTTCATTTTGAAATTTAAAACCGTTAATATTTTTTCAAATATATGCAAATACAACGATACTATATATTCTACAACTAAAATCAATATCCAATAAAAAATAGTTTTTAATTACCAAGACAACTATATTTGCCCTATGCTTTTTAGTGATATTTTAGGATTAAATCATATTAAAAAACACTTGACTACAAGTGCAGACAATGGTCGTATACCACATGCCCAACTATTTGTTGGTCCTGAAGGTTCGGGTACATTACCTATGGCTGTTGCCTATGCGCAGTATGTTTTGTGTAAAAATACGACAGGAGAAAACGTAGGAGAAAACGAAATTTGCAATATAAAATTCAATAATTTTTCTCACCCAGACCTACATTTTGCTTTCCCAGTCACCACTACAGATAAGGTCAAAAAACACCCTGTATCCTCTTACTTTTTAGAAGAATGGAGGCAATTATTAAAAGAACAACCTTACGGAAACCTCTTTGATTGGTACAGAATTCTGGGCGTAGATAACAAACAAGGACAAATTGGTGTTGACGAAGCTTTGGACATTGTCAAAGCTTTAAGTCTAAAATCTTATGAAGGTGGTTACAAAATCATGCTAATTTGGATGGCTGAAAAGATGAATACGCAAGCAGCCAACAAATTGCTGAAGCTTATTGAAGAACCGCCAAATAACACTGTTTTTATATTAATAGCTGAAGAAGAAGAGCAGATTATTAATACCATTAGATCACGTTGTCAAATCATACATTTTCCGCCATTAGCAGAAAATGATATTAAAGCTGGGATTACAAAACAGTTTAAATTGGATGACGCGACAGCTACTAAAATTGCTCATCAAGCTGATGGAAACTATAATAAAGCTTGTGATTTAGTTTTTCACGATAGCGAGGACGACCAATTTGAACAATGGTTTATTTTTTGGATTCGCGCTGCTTTTAAGGCTAAAGGAAACAAAGCAGCCATCCACGATTTAATTGGTTGGAGTGAAGATATTGCCAAAACAGGTCGTGAAACCCAAAAGCAATTTCTGAATTTTTGTTTAGACTTTTTCAGGCAAGCCATGTTGCTTAATTATGGCGCACAAGAATTAGTGTATTTTGAAACTAAAAGCAAAGGTTTTGATCTTTCTAAGTTTGCTCCTTTTATTCATAACAACAACATTATGGATATTTCTAACGAACTAAATGACGCTATTTACCATATTGAACGTAACGGAAATTCCAAAATTATACTTACCGATTTAAGCATAAAATTAACACGCTTGCTCCACGCGAAACAAGATTAAAATGTCTTCAAAAAAAGCGTTTTTTGTCATTATTAATCCTGTTTCTGGTAATGGGAAAGGCAAAAAAATATGGACAACCGTACAACGTAAATTACAATACACTTATAACATTGCGTATCAATTTACAACTCACACCAATCATGAAATTGAAATAACGTTAGCCGCCATAAAAAAGGGTTTTAAACATTTTATAATAATTGGTGGTGATGGTACTCTTAATAAATTTATTACAGGTGTTTTTAGTCAAAATGTTGTCGATTCTAAAAATATAACGTTTGGTGTTATAGCCATAGGAACAGGTAATGATTGGATAAAAACACACCACATTCCTACAAACATAACTAAAGCCTTAGCTCTTATAATTAACGGAAAAACAGATACGCAAGATATTGGTTGTGTAAGCTATTTAAAGTCTAGCCTACCTAACACCTATTTTATAAATCTCTGTGGGATTGGTTTTGATGGCTTGGTTGTCGATATTGTAAGTAACAACAGAACATTTGGTAAATTAACCTATCTATTAGGAGCCTTAAAAGCCTTATTTCTTTTTAAACCATTTAATCTTAATTTGACTCAAGATTTAAAGACTAAATCATATAAATCTTGCTTTATGATTCAGTTAGGTATTTGTAGATACACAGGTTCTGGGATGCAACTTACAGAACAACCTAACCACAAAGATGGTCTATTTGACGTCTCTATTGCCACTAAATTGACTAGATGGGATATTATAAAAAACATAGTTGGCCTTTTTAATGGGAAAATTGTGTTTCATAAAAAAGTCAAGACATTTAAAACCAATCATCTACAATTAAATTTTGATCAAAACAAACCATTAATTCAGGCCGATGGAGAGTCAATAAAAACTGAAGATATCGATGTATCCATACGCCCTAAAGCCATCAATTTTTATTGTTAATTTCTACATTATAAATTAATACCTTTAAACCACAATCACCATACATGGACAATCTAATAAATAACATTACCCAGATATTACTACTTGCTTTTTTAGCCATCACTTTTTTGCAATCAGGATTAGACAAGGCACTAGATTGGAAGGCTACTATTACTTGGTTAAAAGGTCATTTTTCAAAAACCTTTATGGCCAAAATAGTACCCTTAAATGTTGGAATTATTTTTGTTTTAGAAACTATAGCTGGTGTATTTGCGGTCATTGGCATCTGTACTATAGTAATTGATGGTAACACTGTATTTGGCTATTATTCGGCTATTTTAAGCGCGATTGTGCTACTTTTATTATTATTCGGGCAACGTGTAGCAAAAGACTATGAAGGCGCAAAAACAATAGTTGTATACTTTATTCCAACAATTATCGCTTTGTACTTATTAAAGTAAACGACCAACACGTCTTATTTACTATAAAACAACCATTTCCTCCATTAAGACTCATTTATAATTGGTATTTTATGTTGCACATAAACGTCATAAAAGTTTTCTGTTTGAAACTTATATACATAAAACAACGTTTGGTTTTCTTCAATTAAAATAACGCTCCCATCACCACTTTTTTTTTAGACGATTTTACCAAGCTATTGCATGTCTAAGTTTAGTAAATAACTTGGCTATTACATAATATGTTTTTATACCACCTTTATGTAAACAGTATTTATCTCTATAAGTAATTTAAAATACTGACTACCCAGCATTTTACTCTCTAATTTCTAATCTATTTTAAAACAATTTTAATGAATAAATCACACCCCTTTAGCTATTAGTTCTTACAGAACTGAGTCTCCAGAAAACTTTAAGATATACTTATAATTAACTATTTAGTAACAAGTTAAGAACTAAAACTTTTACTTTTTTTGGTAATTATTTAACTATAATCGACCGTTCAAACGATTACTAAATTACACCTCTAACTAATATCGATACAACTTCTACCTTAGACTGAACAATTTATAGTTATTGATCCCTGTTGAAGTACTAATTTTAGCACAAATAATTATTTATCATTCACCCTTAAGACAATCACTATGTTCTTATGTGATTTAGACTTATCCCAAGACATAACAACTGTATTTTAGAGACAATATGTCCTATCTCAAAAAAAATAAAAATCAACTTCTTGAATTGCAGTAAAAATTAGACAAACCAATGCTGTTTACGTTTAATAATAAATCCAACTTTGTACGTAAAATTGGTTAAAACTATTTCTTTATTAGTGGTTAACGTAAATGATCCAATATCAACACATAATGAATTATCAGTACCAAGTTAATGATTTTGAATACTTTGATTTGAAGATGATATTAGATTACTAAAAAAACAAAACCTCTTCATTACTCTTTAATCCTTTTAAACTTCTAATTAAAAGATCAAGCCACACCTTTAAAAATCCACTAAAAGTTGCGCTACAATTAAGTGTTTTTACTGCCATGTTATACACAACATACAACACCCAACCAACTCCACTAACAACAAACAAAAAAGCGCTCTGAAGCACTATTATTTACTATGAACCATCGACTAACAAACGTCTTAGCCTTAGGTCAATATTTTAATATATAAGCAAAACAAATAAAGGGAGAATTTAAAGCAAAAGGCGAGAGTATAGCACAAACGAAAAAGAAGCAAACCTAATAGCTTTTTGTAATTATAATCAGCCAATTTAAGTCTAATTCTAATCCATAAATTTGTGTTTAATTAATCATTATCTTAAAAGTAGAACTGAGGAATTCACCTCTCATAATTCTTTTTATAAAACTATAATTAACTAACTTATAAAAAGTAGTATGCGTCATGTATTTCTGATTATCTGCTAATTAAAGTATTGCTAGACTTCAAGAACAGGCAGCAAAACTCTATGCATATCAGAACTTACCAAGTCAATATCAGCATTAATTAGCTCATCATCCTTGCACCGCCTACAAGCGTCATTGCACAGTATATTGCCTCACTATTCCATGATAATCCATAAATATTAATGATTGGTGCATCTTAAAAGAATGGTTTGCTCAGCAGGTCTAACAGTTAGAAGGAGAAGACCACAACAACGGATAAGAGCAGGTTTTTAATGAGTTTTTTTAACCCAACTAAATATAAATATCTAAAATAACCACACTGATATTTAAACTAAAATATCATAAAAAAAGGCGATTAACTGTTGTTAATCGCCTTTTGAAAATGTAGTATTTCTTATTTTCTATTTTTTATAAGAAGCATTTAAACCTTCAATAATAGTATTAGAAAGATCATTATCTGATTTACCAAATAAAACAGAAGGACTAGCATCACTTGTACCTAATATATAGTCGTAACCATTGCTTTTACCGTACTCATTTACATAGGTTTTTACCTTAGAAATTAAAGAATCCATTTCTTTTTGAAAAGGTTCTGAAATTTTTTGTTGTTCAGCTTGCAGTTGTTGTTGTAACATTTGCTGTTTTTGACCTAACTCGTCATATTTAGCCTGAGCTGTTTTAGCTGGCATACTTTGTGCATCCATTTGAAACTTTTGAGCTTGCATTTGAAAATCTTTACCTAGACTATCTCTCCTCTGATTGAATTTATCTAAAGTTGTTTTATAATTTTCTTCCAGATCTAATTTTTCCTGAATTTTGTTAATTACTTCACCATTATCAATAAAAGCAATTTTTTGTTTTTGGCATGATGTAAAAACAGAAGCCACTAATAGTAATCCGAATACTTTTTTCATTTTATATTTTTTATGAATTTGAGCAAATGTAAATAATTAACTAAACTCAATTTCATTTTTTTTATAGATTTTACACTAAATAACTATTTCTTATGGTAAATAATATCAATTATAAGCAAACACTATTAAAAACGACCTCAAATAAAGCCCTTTAAGCTACTTTTAAAAAAACCTAATGTGATTACACATTACAAGACCACATCATCTAACCAGGTTTCTTATATTTATTTTTAGCTGTTTTTAAGCACATAAATCAACGAAGAATACTCTCCTGAAGACTTTGCTTTGTAATTTGACATGAATCCTGACCTGAATGCCTTGAAGACTTTCATCCTACCAGATTTATATTTTTCCGATAATAAACTAACATAATACGAATCAAAGAACATTGGATTTGTACTTTCAACCGTCATACTAATACTATAAAACAAGTTAGAAATTGATTTTTGATCAAAATGCCATAAGTGTCTAGGCACATCATATGCCGCCCAAAACTCTTTATAATAGATAGCATCATAACTTTTATGATTAGGAACAGCAATTAATAAGACCCCATTTGGCTTAAGTAAAGACTTAAGAACAGCTATCTTTTCTTCTAAATCTGGAACATGTTCTAGTACATGCCACAAGGTAATCACATCAAAACTCTTTTTTTCGAACGTATTTAGGTATTTTGATTCAAAAACAGAGCTATTAGTTTTACTATTTGCTATACCTCTAGCAGCCTCATTTGGTTCAATTCCCGCAACATTCCAGCCATTACTTTGAGCAGTTTTAAGAAAATCACCCGTTCCAGATCCAAAATCTAATAGCCTTTTTCCCTCTAATTCAAACGAATTAATCAGGTTTAATTTGCGCTTTAAGGACACCTTTCGGATAGCATGATACACCTTTTCAAACAAGTTTCTTCTAGAATCTGTATGAGAAATATAGTTTTCTGTTTGATAATACTCTCCCAATTTACCTAATGGCGGTTTAGGGATTGTCTTCAAATAGCCATACTTTTTATGTTCTAACAAATGAAATTCTTCACCAGAAACAGAGTGATCCTTTACTTTAAACAACACTTTTTTACCATTTTCACTTACCACAATCAATACTATTTTAGATAGCTTACCCAAAAAAGGCAGCTTATTTATACTTTTTTTTATTTTAATAACGACTCATTGTTCCACGAGGAACATTAAACCACAAATAAACAACTCTATTTTCACATGCACCCACTTATTAATAGTAATAACTATCCTAAAAAAACAACATAATTTCAATTTAAACTAAGAATTTATGGCATGTAAACTAATAAAAAAGACGCTTATAAGACTACTTACGCCCCAATAAAACCTTTAAATATGTCTTTACAAAACTACTTAACGCAAGATTATCCTATCACAACAGAGCGTCATCCAGCAACACGCTTTGCTTTTAATTCTTTACACACCTCTGTATTTACCCTATAATATTTAAAAAAACAACTACAGAAAGACACAAACCACTCGATAAACACATTCTTTATAGAACTTCAAACAGCTAAAAAAAACCTTCTGCAAGCCAAAAACAATCTCAAAAAAAGCTTTTTACCCACTCTTTACACATCAAATAACACACCATTGTTCCACGAGGAACATTAAAAAACTCCAATAAACAAATCTATTTTCACACCCACCGACCTATTATTAGTATTCATTACCATAAAAAAACATCTTAATATCAACTTAAACCTAAGACTTCCGTCATATAAACCAATCAAAAAAGGCGTTTATAACACGACTTACGGTTAACTAAACCCTTTAAATATGTCATTACAAAACGACTTAGTGAACGAATACTCATGATAAAAGAGCCCAATACGCCAATAATATTAGCTTTTAATTTATAATAAACCTCTGTATTTATACTCTAATACTAAAAAAAAGCATCTAAATAAAGACACAAATAACGCGATAAACAACACTCTTTAAAGAACTTTAAACAGTTAAACTAGCCCTCCGTAAGCCAAAAAAACCAAAAAAAACGAGTTCTCGCCACTCCTCTATACACTAAACAAAAGCAAATTGTTCCACGAGGAACACTAAAACATGAATAATAACCAGCGTTATACCCCATGTTATCCTAAACTATCGACACTTTAATCAACAGAAAAAACATATAAAAAACGAATAAATGAAACAAAAAAAAACACTTATTACAAACATTTAAAACTACAAAACCGCACATGTTCTAGGACTTTTAAGAGCTAATAAATCATAATATATTCACTTTACCACTACAAATAGAGTCAAAATGTTCCACGAGGAACACTAAAAATCCATAAATTAAGAAATAAAAACACCCATCAATTCACGTCAATCACCGCTGAAATCAATAAAAAAACATCCATACTAGGAGTAAAACCACAACTCAAAAAAGAGTATTTCACCAATTTAGACTACTAAATAAGTCATTATTTAACCCATTTCTAAACCAATAAAGCGCAAAATTCATCCCATTTTAACAACAAACAATACAAAAATATTACCCGAGAAACACACAACACTAGTAAATACACAACGTTATTTTAAATTACAAGCAACCCAATTAACGACATAACAGTCAAAATATAATCAATTAAAAGAAATAAATAACCTTTAGAAAAACAATTTATAGCGCGATTTAATCGAAAACAACATCACGAAACCTACCATATAGGGGTAAAAAAAACAACAATTAAGCCTTATAGTTTGCCATAATACAAGATGCAAATCAAAATAAACGACCAAAATAAACCGCAAAATATCGACTTCCTACTCCTCTATTAAACTATTTGAGATAAAATAAGAGCATAATTACAGACTGTAAAAGCTTAAAAACTGAACAAAAAAACACTAAAAACTACAGGCATTCTAGATCAAAAAACTTTAAATCGAGGCATTTAATTGACCATTACAGGGTAAATAAAACATAGCAATTCAAATATTTCAGCCTCTATTAAGACACTCTTCTTAAAAACATAAACGAAAAAAAACAACTAAAAAACACACAAACCCAATCGAAAACGGCTTTAAAAAAACCATATATTCCATCTAAATGAACCAAAAAAAATACTTAAAAACAATACAAAAGGATTAAACAAACAACATCAAAAAAAGGTAAATTAGATATAATTAGACTTAAAAAAAAAGACCTAAACAACGTTCCAAAACTCATCTTAATCCTTCATTACAAACTCTAAGAAAAAGAATGTTTAAACGCCTACAAAAAGAAATAACACTCACAAAAAGAAAAGAAGCCATAGCAATAAACACATAAATAAGCCTTAAAAAAAAAAGAACAACAAACAGTCCAAATAGACAAAACAAACGACCTAATTAAACAAACTAATCTCCCATATTCTCTTAATACAAACCCGAAATGCAACACCATTTATAAACAATAGAAACAAAAAAAAGGGAACGTTCCACGTGGAACGTTCCCTTTAAAACTTAAATCTATCTTCCCATATACACTAACAAAACGGAAATATCAGAAGGAGAAACCCCACTAATTCTTGAGGCCTGAGATATAGTTACCGGTTGTATTTTACCCAACTTTTCCCTTGCTTCAAAACTCATAGATTGTAATTTAGAGTAATCAAAACCTTCAGGTATCTTAATGTTTTCCAGTCGTGTTAACTTATCTGCATTACTCTTTTCCTTAGCAATATACCCAGAATATTTAACCTGGATTTCGGCTTGCTCAATGATTTCATTATCTAAATCATGATCATTAATATACTGAGAAACCGACGCCACTTGCTTCATATCCTCTATAGTCACATTAGGTCGCGCAAACATTTTAAACATCTTATCCTGTTGTCTAATCGCAGTAGAACCCTTAGCTTCCAATGCTGGATTTATCTCGTCTGGCGTCACACTTGTATCTCTAAAAAACTGCACAAACTTCTCTGCCGCATCATGCTTCTCCTCCATCCTACGCAAACGTTTCTCTGATGCCAAACCTAAATCAAAACCTTTTGGCGTTAACCTAATATCCCCATTATCCTGACGCAACAACGTTCTATATTCAGCACGAGAAGTAAACATACGATAAGGCTCTTCTGTTCCTTTTGTAATTAAATCATCTACTAACACCCCTATATAAGCCTCATCTCTCTTAAGAATAAAAGGATCGCGTTCTTGAACTTTTAACGCAGCATTTATACCCGCCATTAATCCTTGCGATGCTGCTTCCTCATAACCCGTCGTTCCATTAATTTGACCTGCAAAAAACAAACCATCAACCAATTTAGTTTCTAACGTATGCTTTAATTGTGTCGGCGGAAAATAATCATACTCTATAGCATAACCAGGTCTGAAAAATTTCACATTTTCAAATCCAACCACAGACCGCAATGCTTTAAATTGAATATCCTCCGGCAACGAAGTTGAGAAACCATTTATATAATATTCAACCGTATTCCAACCTTCAGGCTCGACAAATAATTGGTGACTATTTTTATCCGCAAAACGATTTATTTTATCTTCAATAGACGGACAATACCTTGGCCCTAAACTTTTAATTCGACCATTAAACATTGGCGACCGATCAAAACCTTCACGAAGTAAATCATGAACCTTTTGACTTGTATGAGACATGTGACAAGACCGTTGATGCGTTAATGGTTTTGTCGTATCCAAATATGAAAATTTTTCTGGATTAACATCTCCAGGTTGCTCGACCATTTTAGAAAAATCTAAAGAACGACCATCCACTCTTGGAGGTGTTCCCGTTTTCATTCTACCTGATTCAAAACCTAAATTAACCAACTGCTCTGTAATACCAGTTGCCGCTCTTTCACCTGCTCTTCCTCCCCCAAAGTTTTTATCTCCAATATGGATTAACCCATTCAAAAAAGTACCATTAGTAAGCACAACTGTTTTAGATTTAATCTTAACACCAAGAGACGTTACTACTCCACCAACTTTTCCGTTTTCAACAATTAAACCAGAAACCATTTCTTGATAAAAATCTAAATTTTTAGTCTGCTCCAAAATCAAACGCCAATCTTCTGCAAAACGCATTCTATCACTTTGCACCCTTGGACTCCACATTGCAGGTCCTTTTGATTTATTCAACATTTTAAATTGAATTGCAGAAGTATCACTCACAATCCCAGAGTAACCTCCAAGCGCATCAATCTCTCTAACAATTTGTCCTTTTGCAATTCCACCCATCGCAGGATTACAAGACATCTGTGCAATGTTTTGTAAATTCATAGTGATAAGCAAAGTCTTGCTTCCCATGTTAGCTGCCGATGCTGCAGCCTCACTTCCTGCATGACCACCACCAACGACTATTACATCATAAACTTCGTTAAACATAATATCTGTTTTACTAAATCATAAAACGTTTAGAAAACCTAAACATAAAATAATTTAAATATTTTTTTAATTATTGTTCCACGTGGAACGTTTCTATTTTTATATAAAATTAAGCTTGAAATTTTTCTACGCTAATTACATCGCTTTTAGAATTGCTAAAGCTTCATCTTCTTTACTTCGCATTACAATAGCATCAGCATCCGTTTTATCTTTATATCCACAATAATGTAAAATACCATGAACGATTACACGATGTAACTCGTCAACAAATTCAACCTCAAAATCCTTCGCATTATCCTCCACTCTTTCAATAGAAATAAAAATATCGCCTTGTAGTGTTTTTCCTACTGAGTAATCAAAACTGATTACATCAGTTAAAGTGTCATGTTGTAAAAACTCAACATTTAATTTATGGAGATAATCGTCATTACAAAACACATAGTTTATCTCGTCCTCCTTGCAGTTTTCCTTATTTATTATAGTAGATATCCATTTCGTGATTTTAGCGTCATCTAGACCCTTAAAATCGATTTCGTAATTAAAACTAATCATTTTTCTGTTTAAAGTACTGTTGTGCTTTTTGTTTATACAATTCTTGCAAAGGTAATGTTTGCTTATTCAATATTTCTGTAGTGTTAAAATATTGTTTCGCTTTATCCAATTGATTAGTCGTTGTCTTTTTAAAATCTTTAGAATTTGTTTCAGATTCTCGTTTTTGTTCCTGTCCCTGTTCCAAGGTTGCATTTTCTAATTTTAGCAATTGATGCTGTAAATTTTTCATTTTACTTAAAGTCTCATTAGTAAAACCGTTATTTATAAGATCCATCTCCACCTCTTCCATATCTCTAAGAAGTTGTCTAGCATCTCTACTTTCACCCAAACCATCCCTATCCAATCTTTCTTCTAAAGCTTGACGTAACATTTGTTGTTCTTGATAAATTTTAAATAACTCACCATTGACATCTTCACTAAATCCGTTTGTTCCTTTTTGATCACCGCCTTGCCCCTCTTTCCCGTCTTTACCAGAATTACCTTGCTTTCCATCCTTACCACCTTCTCCTTCACCCTCACCTTCTCCTTCTTTACCTTTTTCTCCCGCTTCACCTTTATCTCCATCCTCATCTTTTTCGCCATCTTTACCCTTTTTAACACCTTTCTCCATTTTTTTAGCCAATGCTTCCTGACTAATAATAATGTCCGGCATAGGCGTGCCTCCCTCGCCTTCTCCTGGCATTGGCATACCCATTTGATTTTGTAGATTATCTAATGCATCACTTAAAAAATCTGCTAAGTTATTTGCTCCAGTAACCACGTATTGCTGAGATGCGACCCCTTGAAAAATTCCATTTTCAGAGAACTCTTCTAAAGATTTATCTATATAATAATACACTTCATTAAGTTCCCTATTTATATCTTCAGAAAATTTAGGTTGTCGTAATGATATTGCAAACAAACTATCATCGACATGTTCAAAATGTGTTCGCAACTCCTTCTGTTTCTTAAGATAATTAGCATACTCACTATGATTGATTTCAATACTTTTAAATTGATTCATTAAGGCTTCCTCATTCATAGAAAAGATGACAAGATTATCCAAAATTTGACGTAACATCACTATATCTTCTTCCAATTGATCCTTAGCAGCTCCAGACATTTGCATTTGCATACTCATGCTCATCTTTTTCATTTTCTGAGCTGCGTTTTTCTGTTTCTTTTTAGCAGACTCTTGCTTCTCTTGTTTTTCCTGTTGATCTTGAGCATCTTGTTTATCCTTTAAATCCTCGCTCGCCTCCTTTTGCTCTTCTTTGATGTTATCCTCGTTGTTTTTATCACGCGGCACATCCATAGGTTTTTTTAAATCGTTATTATCCTTTTCTAACTGTTGTAATTGCTCCTGTAACTCGTCAAACTTCTTATTAATATCGTCCTGCTTTTCTTTTGTATTATCCTCTGCTTTAGCATTTGCTAATTTATCTTGCTCTTTTGCCAATTTATCAAGCTCCTCAGCAATCTTCTCCATTTTTTTTGTCACATAATATCTTTTAGTCAACTCCACTAATTGCTCCAAACTCCGTTTTTGACTTTTAGCTTTTTTAGCCAAATTATCCAATCGCTTGGAAAAATTTTCTTTACTAAACTTCTCTCTAAGTTTCTCCAACTCGTCCAAAAGTTTTTCATCTTGTTCAAGCTGTTCCTCGTTATCTTTTAATCGTTCTTTTAAATCCTCCTTAAATTGATCTTTTTCCTGCTTATCCTTTTGAAATTCATTTAAATTATCTTTCAACTTTTTATTAAATTGCTTCATCATCTGATCCTGCTCTTTTTGACGTTTTAAAAAGCTTTCCAACTTTTTCTTATCGTTAAAATTAAGCTCCGACTTTTCTTTTTGAGTTTTAGACAATTCTTGCAATTCTTTCTGCTGCTTATCAAATTTTTCTAAAGACTGACTTAAGTTCTGAATCGTTTGATTCTGTTCTTGTAATTGCTTTTTTTCTTCTTCATCTTGGGTACGTTTCCTATAACTAAAAACGGAACTTTTGGTACGCTTATTTTTATTTACTGCATCATTGTCAAACACCTCAAAATACAAATCGTAAGACTTACCATCTTCAATAGGTAGGTTATTAGGAAATGCACTAATAAATTGATCAAAATTAGTTTTAGAAACAGGTATATTAACAACTTTCTTTTCGCCTTCATTTCCGCTAGGATAATACACCAACTGCAATTTATTTAAACCATAATCATCTGTAACCTCTCCCCTAAAATACAAAGATTGCTGATCCAAACTATCCGTTTTAACTTCCACCTTAAGTTCTGGATACTGGTCTTTTATAACCTGAATGCTATAAGCTAAAGTTTCGTAATTTTTTAAGTCCTTATTACTTGTACTAATGTTATAATTAAAGTTGTTATAGACACTTTTGGAAGCTTCAAATAGACCTACTTTATCACTTGAAAATGCTATGGTATCAAGTCCAATTAGTTCTACTTGGTCCGTAGCCTTAGTTTGTAATTGCCATGCTACTTTTGTCCCTTGAGGTACAATAGCATTACCATTACCTTTTAAAACCTCATCCTGTTTATTAGTATAATTTGGGTAATCCAAAACCATACTAAAACTAAGCAACGTTGGCACCTCAACCACCTGTAAAGTATATGGTTTAGACGTGATTCCGTTAGCAGATAACGTAAATGTAATATCTTGGTTTGGTTGTTCAAAAACATATTCAAAACTACCTGCTTGGCGTTGCTGTAAATAATAAGTTTCGCTATTAAAAGTAATCTGTGCGTCTTCCGGAATAACAGCACCTTCCGTTGTTGCCATTAGTCTAAATTCTTTATTTTGCGTTGTCTGCAAGTCTTCATTCAACACAAAAAATTGAAAAGGTGCTGGTGCCTCATAAGCCGTTTGATAGTTAACCACACGCTCATAGCTGTCACTAAACCAATTCATTTTACCAGAAATAGCAGAAATAAGTAGTATTACTAAAGGAATAGCAGCATATTTTAAATATTTAATATTCTGTTTAAAATTAATCGCTAATTTAAAAGGGATCGGATCAAGCGCTTCTGCCTTTTGGTCAATACTAGCTAATAGCAACTCTGATGTGTTTGCTTCCTCTTTAAGTTGTAATACATTTAATAATTTATCGCTTACTTCCGGAAAATGATTACCAATTATTGTTGACGCCTCCTTGTAGCCAATCCCCTTTTGAAGTTTGAATAACTTAGCCAATGGAAAAACAATAAATTTAACAAAAAGGCCCAATTCTACTGCTACAAACAACCAAAACAAAAGTGTTCTAGCCGAAGAATTTAGCCATAAAAGGTGTTCTATCAATAAAGTAAAAAGAAAGTACAGCAGTCCTATACTAAAAAATAAAATGACACCTTTTATCAACTCATTAGTGTAATATTTTCTAATAAATTGTTCTAATTTAGACTGTATATTATAAAAATTATTCAAGTAATTGGTATTTAACTGACTAAAATACTATTTTATTTTTACACTTAAATACATTGGAATATAAGTTAATGTTAAAGGTGTATGCTTTCGCAGAAATTATGCCGCGTATTTAATTGTTCTTTATTATTTCTTTGTTGTTTCTACTACTCTATTCTATCTTTGCAATCTATATCCTGAAACACGTTTAGGATTACAATTTATATGTCGCTTAAACATGGTATGTTAAAGTGCTAATTTTTATAATATAAGATGTCAAAACAAGTCAGAGTGCGTTTTGCACCAAGTCCAACTGGACCTTTACATATTGGAGGCGTACGTACAGCGCTTTTTAACTATTTATTTGCCAAAAAACATAACGGAACGTTTGTATTACGTATTGAAGATACAGATCAAAACCGTTACGTTGAAGGTGCAGAACAATATATAGTAGATGCCCTAAATTGGTGTAATATACCTTTTGATGAAGGCCCAGGTAAAAATGAAAAATTTGGACCATACAGACAAAGTGAACGTAAAGACTTATACAAACAATATGCTGAACAACTAATAGCTAGTGGCAATGCTTACTACGCTTTTGACACGTCCGAAGAGTTAGATTATCACAGAACAGATCATGAATCTAAAGGTAAAACGTTTATTTACAATTGGCATAACCGTTTAAAATTAAGTAATTCTCTATCACTAAGTGCAGAAGAAGTTAGTGCTAAATTAGCGGCAGGAGATGATTTTGTGATTAGATTTAAAAGTCCACAAGACGAAACTTTACGCTTAAAAGATATTATACGCGGTGATATAAAAATTGATACTAACGTCTTAGATGACAAAGTGTTATTTAAGTCCGATGGTATGCCAACATATCACTTAGCCAATATTGTAGATGACCATTTAATGGAAATTACACATGTTATCCGTGGTGAAGAATGGTTACCTAGTTTGGCTTTACACTATCAATTATACAAAGCTTTTGGTTGGGATCAACCAGAATTTGCACACCTACCATTAATTTTAAAACCAACAGGTAAAGGAAAATTAAGCAAACGTGATGGTGATAAATTAGGTTTTCCAGTGTTTCCTTTAGAATGGAATCCTGAGTTTGGAGATTCCGCAAAAGGGTATAAAGAAGAAGGTTACTTTGCAGATGCAGTCATCAACTTTTTAGCCTTTCTAGGATGGAATCCAGGAACAGAGCAAGAGATGTTTACTTTAGAACAATTAGTTGCTGCTTTTGATTTAGACCGCGTGAATAAAGCTGGAGCACGTTTTGATCCAGATAAAATTAAGTGGTTTAATCACCATTATATGCAAGAACAGTCTAATGAAGACTTAGCAGAAGCCTTTCAAAAAAGTCGTACTGAATTGGCGCCAATTGATGTTAATTACATTGCATTAGTTGTTGGTTTAGTTAAGGAACGTGCCACTTTTGTAAATGACTTTTGGGATTTAAGTAGCTACTTTTTTGTGGCTCCTCAAACTTATGACGAAAAAGCCTCTAAAAAAGCCTTTAAAGAAGATACTAAGTCTATAATGACTGATGTATTAGCAGTAGTTTCTAACATTACAGATTTTGAAGTAGAAACACTTCAAAAAGAAGTTAAAGGTTGGATTACCACTAAAGAGATTGGTTTTGGAAAGGTTATGATGCCTTTACGATTAGCCTTAGTTGGTGCCTTACAAGGACCAGATGTTTTTGATATCATGTTTATGATTGGAAAAAACGAAAGTACTAAACGTCTCGAAAAACTTATTGAAACGTTATAAAACAAAAAAGCCATCTACATTTAGATGGCTTTTTTTATAGGTTTTAATGTCCTAATCGTAATTAAAATACTTTAGCATTTCCACAAATAAGACTTCCAATACAATCAGTCAGAATATTAAAATGTAATCATACCTGTAAAAGCAAACATGCTTTGGTGTCCTTTAAAATCTCTACCTAAAGTTTGGTTAAAATCAGCGTCGTTTAAAGCACCTAAAATATTAGTGAATCCATAAATATATTGTGCTCTGACTTTAAAAAAACCAATACCTAAAGTAGCACCGATAGTACCATTAACATTAAAATTATTTAAATCCTTCACTTCTTTAGCAAACACTGTATCAAAATCGGCTAAAATAAAGTCTTCTTGTTGCTCATCACTTAATTCTAGATCACTATTATATTGTAACATTGGACCAAAATCAATTGTAAAATTAGATGTTCCAAATGGTTTGGCGTGCCATAAAAATTGCAGTTGAGCAGTAAAAATTTTATACTCTACATCTTCTGTAGTAATTGCTAATGGAAAATCGAATCCAGCAGTGCTTATTGTGTTTTCTGATAGTTGCATACCATAACTAACATTAAACCATTTGTGAGGTATATCAACAGTTGCCGTCATATTAGCGATCCAGCCCGCCCCCTTTTTGGTCTCAAAATTATCTGTAATAATATCAAATTGCGTGATTCCACCACCTAACGCAAATCCGTTTTTAATGTCGTAAGAAGCACGTTGTGCAAAGTTTTTTGTAACAAAACCTATAGTTAGTGCTACTAATAAGATGAATTGTAGTTTTTTCATTGTGGATAAAGGGTTTGTTCACAAATATAACTTAATTTAGTAAACCGAATAAAGTAACCATTAAAACCATTTACACATGAATAACCCAGTATTAATTGTAGTAGTCGTCTTAGGACTGATTATTTTAATTTCGTCAATATTTACCGTCAAACAACAAACTGCAGCTATTGTAGAGCGTTTTGGTAGATTTCAAAGTATTAGACAATCCGGATTACAATTTAAAGTCCCAATAGTCGATAAAATTTCTGGACGTTTGAGTTTAAAAATTCAACAATTAGATGTTATTGTTGAAACTAAAACTAAAGATGATGTATTTGTCCGTCTTAAAGTATCTGTACAATACAAAGTAATAAAAGCTAAAGTAGAAGATGCTTACTACAAATTAGATTATCCACACGACCAAATTACATCTTATGTATTTGATGTTGTCCGTGCAGAAGTGCCAAAAATGATTCTTGATGATGTGTTTTTACGTAAAGACGATGTTGCAATTGCAGTAAAATCTGAACTTAACGAAGCAATGCAAGATTACGGTTATGATATCATCAAAACCTTAGTAACAGACATCGATCCTGATGCACAAGTAAAAGAAGCAATGAACCGTATTAATGCTGCAGATAGAGAAAAAACTGCCGCACAGTATGAAGGAGATGCACAACGTATTTTAATCGTTGAAAAAGCAAAAGCTGAGGCAGAAAGTAAACGTTTGCAAGGTCAAGGTATTGCTGATCAAAGACGCGAAATTGCTAGAGGTCTTGAAGAGTCTGTAGAAGTCTTAAATAAGGTTGGTATAAACAGTCAAGAAGCGTCTGCTTTAATAGTTGTTACGCAACACTATGATACGTTACAAGCTATTGGACAACATACTAATAGTAATTTAATTTTAATGCCTAACTCTCCACAAGCAGGAAGCCAGATGTTAAATGATATGGTTGCTAGTTTTTCAGCAAGTAATGAAATTGGTGAAGCAATGAAACAAGCAAAATTAAATAAGAGAAACGAATAGGCAATACTGCATAATAATTAAAAAGTCTCAAGTTGTCTTGAGGCTTTTTTTATGTGTTAGATTTATACTTTTCTACCATTGTATCTAGACTATTTAAATAATTTGATAACTCCTCATTATCTATTTCTGACGATTCTGTATCGCCTTGTGGTAAAGTAATTCTAGTTTCGTCAAGATACTTTTGTAACTCTGGATAGTTAGTTTTAATCTCTATTGTTTTTTGAGATATTTTGGTCAGTAATTTTTGTGTATTAGTCATCATGATATATTTTAAATTATTGATATAATATAACTTAAACACGTGATGACCCCAAATTAATACTGCTAAAGCTTTATTAAAATATTATTTAAAAGGATGTCTTTCCTCCCATTTTTTTATAGGTGTCAACGTTTTTACAATAAATTTTAACGCTGGATTTAATAACCATTGATTAGTATGTTTCATGTAAATATGCATGGTCTTTGGCACAGCACCAACAGAACTTTTAATTTCCATAGCAGTACGGGCGTAAACCACCATTCTAAACTTATTTCTAATTCCAAATTCCAACATATCGTACAACATATTTAAGTACAGTTGATGCTTGTACTGAAACTTTGGATTGTATCCTAAAAAATAAGTTTCTAATTGGTTATGGTTTAAAATTAGTGTGTAAAAGCCGACTAATTCTTCATTTAGATAATATCCAAACAATTTAAACTCAGAGCCAAGTTCTTTTTTTAAGTTGAAGAAATGCCTGTCGTCTAATACAAACGAGTTTACTTTAGCATTATCAGATACATTTTTATATAGCTTATAAATAGCGTCTGAAGCTGCTTCAATCTCCTCTAAATTCAATTCCTGTTTAGTAATAGACATTGCTTTTTTTACAGCTGTTTTATAACGATTTCTATATTTTTTAGTTAAAGCCGAAGTATAATCGGTAATAGTATCCCATTCCTTAGGAATATCAAGCAGCATATTGGGTTGTACTTGTACCTTATATAAATGGTTTTTAGTAAATAAGGCAGACTCTAAATTGATCCTATCTGTTTCAAAATAATCTTTAAAACACACCAATCGGACAGTCTTATTATAAGCCTTTTTAATCTGTATTGATAGCTGATCAATCGCTTTAAAAATAGTTTCTAAATAAGAGGATTGTCCGATTATTTCTGGATTAAAATATAATCCATGTTGTCCCGTATGCATTAAATTACCCACAATTAAAGTATTCCCTCTAACTACCTTGGCCATTATATGCTTTGTAACGCGTTTTAAGGCGTTATCTGAAGTGTTTCTGAATACATCGTCAAGATATAACTCTACACGTTGGATAATAGCAATTCCGGCTATAATATCATCTTTAAAAACAGCAATATAATTAGTATCAATATTCTTTGGACTGGATAACTCCAATGCTTTTAAAAATGGTGTTTTCAAAAATACGTCACGCGTCGGTAAACCGTCCC
Organism: Psychroserpens sp. NJDZ02; assembly: GCF_004843725.1. Lineage (NCBI taxonomy): Bacteria > Pseudomonadati > Bacteroidota > Flavobacteriia > Flavobacteriales > Flavobacteriaceae > Psychroserpens > Psychroserpens sp. NJDZ02. The sequence continues at coordinate 1,614,954 of NZ_CP039451.1, forward strand.
ACGATATTGGGAGTTCTGAAACCGCTTTATAAATTTTAAAGTGAAACAAATGTGTGAATGAAAAGATTAATTATTATTCTATCAGTCTTTATTAATATAAAATGTTACAAAAGTTAAATGTAACGTTAAAAATGGGGACTTATCTAATTACCAACTCCCACTTGCTCCTCCTCCCGATGAGCGCCCTCCACCTCCAGAATAACTACTACTTGAAGACGAAGACGACGATCGCGAATATGACGATGACGACGACGAATAACTTGAAGATCCAGATGATGAGTATCCTCTAGAAGAACGACTAGAAGAACTTCCTCCATGAATATTAGATAAACCAACTCCCCTTTTAAAAATTACAAAGCCAAAAGTCTCTTTATAGTTCTTATTAATTTTTTTTATCGCCGAAACTATAGCAATAACAAAAAATGACATAAAAATAAGTATCATAAAAGTCAAAAAATATTCCCACGGTATGTTAGACATCATGTCATTAATATCCTTTTTAAATATTAAAGGAGCTATAAACATTATACCCATAAAAAAAGGGACAAAACCAAACACAAATCCACCAAAAAGAAATAGCAAGGTAAAGGGGAAATAAAACCAAAAATTAAAAAGTCCTAACTTACCAGTAAATAAGGCTTTAAAAATAAGTGTCGCTCTTTCTATTGCCATTTGTAAAATAATAGCAAAACCAATGTACACAAAAACGGATAAAAATCCTACAAAAAACAAACCCGTAAAGAACAATACAAAGAACTTTAAAAAGTCAAAAATAATGCAGACCAAAATAAAATAACAAAGCCAAAACGATGGCTTATATTTTTTATAATACCATTTTACGTCACTCTTCCAGATACTTTTCTTCAGTACAAATTTGCAATAGCAATACCAACCAATTATCACATAAACAAAAGTAAAAAATAAAGAAAAAAAGAACTTAGTAACATAATTGCTTTGATCTCCGGATGCTGTTGTCTTATTCTTCTTTTTTGTACTAATTGAAAACTCTTTAGCATAAATAGGGTCATCTATAAGTTTTATAAGCTCTGAGGTTGCACTATCAATTCCTTCAAAAAAGCGTCCCTGCTTAAACATTGGTGTTATAAGCTCTCTGATAATTCTAGATGCTAAAGCATCTGTAATTATATGCTCTAAACCATCACCAACCTCTATCCTAACCTTTCTATCATTTGGAGAAATTAGTAATAAAATACCATTATCAACGCCCTGTTTACCAAAGTTATTACCATCCTGGTTAAATACAGAATAGGCATAATTTTCAATACTATCACCATCTAAACCACGTATAGTTAAAACAACGATTTCATGTGATGTATTATTCTCATAGATTAATAATTTCTCTCTTAAAAATAATGCTTCTGAATCACTAAAAATATCTCCATCATCCGTTACCATATCTGATATAACTGGATATTCTTGAGCACTTGTATATTGAATACAAATAAAAAAAAGAAAAACTAGTACTTTTAATTGTTTCAACATATATTTATTTTAACTATTTAATAATAAGATCAGTAGAAAAAAAGTATTTCAATCTATAGAACCTAACACTTAGTTTACAACCATTATTCTTTTTTTTTATCTTTCACTAAATATGAAGTAAAAAATAAAACAACAACAACATGTTAACCACCGTGCTTAAAAGTTCAAAATTTGTCTCCATAATCGGCCATAAAAGCCAACAACCAAAGCTAAAATAGTAGCTACTAAAAGTGCTAGTGGGTTAAAAAAATCCATAATATTTTAAGTTTAGTTAGCTTTTAAAGGTAGGTAAATTTATATTATAACCTTGTTTACTAACAACAAAGCACTGTTACCAACTTCCGCTAGCACCACCGCCACCAGAACGTCCGCCACCACCAAAAAAACTACTACTAGACGACGAGCTTCTATAACTTGAACCTGATCGACTATAACTTGAACCTGATCGCCTATAGCTTGAGCTAGAACCACTAGAAGAAAAATTCTTGCTCATAAAACTTTTATCGATTTTTAAAAATGAAAACATAACAGAAATAAAATTCTGATTAGATCGTGTAAAAATGGCAATAATTAACGGTAAAACAGTAAATAAAACAACCAACAAAATAATAGTAATAGGAGTCACTATTAATGACCAACTTTGTAAAACCTCAAAATAATAAACATTTACATTACCACCTTCTTCGATAAAAACAAGAAGTCCTCCAACAGGGAATGGTAGAAAAATGAATATTAAACTAAAAGTAACTTTAATTAAAGAAGATATAAATAAAAATGGAAATAAAACAATACTTATTTTACCAGTAATTAAACCACGGAATACACTTATTAATTGCTTAAAACTCTTATATAGAAATACGCCACCAGCAACAATACATAGAAGCAAAAATAAGAAATAAATAAACGCTATTATTACTTTCCCCCATATTGGCATTTCACTTCCTTCTTCTTTTAAATTAGCAAATTCTTCACGGTATTTAGGGTCGTCAATAAGTTTAATAATTTCTGAAGTTGCTAAATCTACACCCTTATAAAAATCGCCTTTTTTAAACTCGGGCGTCATGGTTTCTCTAATAATTCGCGAAGAAAAAGCATCGGTAATTATGGGTTCAAGACCATAACCCACTTCAATTCTAAATTTTCTATCGTTTTTAGCTATCAGAATTAACAGCCCGTTATCGGCTTCTTTTTGTCCGAGTTTATTGTTTTCAAAAACCTGTAACGCAAAATTTTCAACTGTATTATTTTCTAAGGAATTAACAGTTAAAACTACTATTTGGTGTGTCGTTTCAATTTCATATGCCCTTAGTTTTTCTCTAAGTTCTAGGGTTTCGCTTTCGCTGAAAAGAGCCGCATTATCGGTTACTATTTCAGTTAGAATAGGAAAATCCACTTGTGCGTTTGAATATTGAAAACAAACACAAAACAAGAGGACTAAAAGTATTTTTAATTTTTTAAACATTAATCACCGTACTACTACAATTTAAAACTAATTAACAACTTATTTAAGTCACACTATCAGTTAGTAAAACTTACTCTTTCTTTAAATCTTTCACTAAATTTGAAGTAAAAAATAAAACAACAACACCTGTAGCCGCAATGCAAACCCACATAAACCAAGACTGTTGCCAAAACGATTGCTCCTGTTTAACCGTTGGTGTAAACGCTTGTTTTACAATATTCTTGATTTGTAATTGTGGTAAACTATCAGAAATATGATGTCTAAAAAAAGATAAATCATATTCTGGAGCCTTCATTGTTTTACTTCCAGTAGTTATAGAATAGTTTTCGTTAGCTTTTAAAGACGTTATAACATACAATGGTTTTTGAAAGAAACTAATGTCGCTAAATACTAAATTATTACTGTCTTTGTTTTCAATTTCGATATAAATATTATCCTCAAAAATTTCTGAAATACTAAAAATGTTTGGCGACTCAGAATTTAATTGAAAACTAGCCAATCGTTTATTATACGTTTCTTCTTTCTTTTTTACTACTCGTGTTACTCTCTTATAAATAGTTACAGTACGGTTATAAAAGTCTGGTGCTGCAACCATAAATTCAACTTGATTTAAAATCTCTTTATTTTTAAATTTAATATGAATTTGAGTTTTCTTTTCTTCCTTAAACTCTACAGTAGACATAGCAGATGTGCTAACCTTTTGCAATGCTCTGTTGGTAATAGCATTGGCATAACCACCAATTTTTAAAACATTTATTGGCAAAGACCTTATATCATCAAACTCAATTTTTAAATAGTTATAACTACAACTAGGCACTCTAATGGCTTTATCGATACTTGTACTGTTTGTACCCTCCAAATTAGATAAACGACCAGAATTAAGCACTCCAAACCATTCTATAGCATCATTACTCCCTGATATTTTAAAATTTTTAGAACCAGAGTAATTTGCTATGGATAAAACAATATCCTCAACCACTTTAAATGGGTTATTAAAAACAATAGTAGTACTTGTGTCTTTACGGTTTTCTTTTGAAACCATCTCAAATGCCACATATTTACTTGTACTTAAACGACTACGTTTCTCTCTAATAAAATAGGGCACTTCCTGGCCTTCTGAATCCACTATTCTAAAATCGCTCAAGTTTCTATTAGAAAAAGAACGGATCTGATTGGGTACGTTTATTTGGTATAAACCATCAGTATTGACCGTCTCTAGTATACCTGTTGTATTTTGAGCAATCGATACATTAACAAATGCTAATGCTAATAAAAGTTTAATTTGTATCTTCATTTATAGGGTCTTTAGTATCGTTTATAACTAGTATTTTCAATTTTTGATATACAAATGAAATAATCAAGATTAAAACACCTAATAGTATAAACGCAATGATTTTACCTGTTTCAGAAATATTGTTTATATCATAAGTAAATAGCTTAACAATAGTGATTCCTAAAAGTACTAAAGCAATAATTCTAATACTTTTAATTTGTTTCTTAATACCTATAATAAGGAAGGTAAACGCTAAGACACCCCATAACACAGGAAATGAGGTCTTAACTATTTTTTCTGTTGCTAAAGCTATCTCGCTATACGCTGACATGTTCTGCGATTGTATTGGTTCTAGTAATAATTTTAAACCATGTAATAACACTTCTCTACTTGCCATAAAAATTAATAAAAACGCTGCAACCCAATTAAAAGCTTTGTGTTTAAAAAAGCCAAAAACAACATTGTTTTTATTAGACTGGTATACAAGCACACCAAAAAATAAAGTTATGGCTAACATCACATAATGCAAGTAAAAAGCAATTTGATAAGAGCTTGTTCCACTTACAAAATTTGTATGTTCAAAGAATGGTAAACCTAAGAAAACAAAGATGAATAGGACGATATTAACACACGCAATACCATTTGCAATCTCAAGGTTATATTCTTTTTTTCTTCGGAATAAAACAAATGCAATTACAGCTGTAAATATTAAATGGTACACCACAGGTATTGATAACGCAGAGTTCCAATTATCTATATGATACACCGCTTGGAAAAAAGCTTCAAAAAGACCAACAATATATAATAACACTATACTTGTAATTAAAATAATTTTACGGTAAATCACGGTATTAAATACAAACTGTAAAAGAGTAAAACGTTCTGTTTCATCTTTAAGTAAAACGTACATAAACACTAATGACGCGACAACAAAAACTCCGGTTCCGAAAATGGGGTTAAACACAATGTTTAAAACAGCGTCTTCATGATATTTTTGACTCCAATCTATAAACAGACTAAAAATAGATAATCCATGAACTATTACAGAAGCAAAACGATAACTACCAATATTTGATTTTTTAGCTAACCACATTAATAAAACAGCTTCTGCAGCCCAAAATAATGTAATATAGTTACCTTGAAACTGAATAGGAATAGCTAACGTAATAAACGTTAATGTTAAACCTATAAGCATATAGACAGCCACTTTATCCAGCTTAAATTTCTTATATAAAAACCAAGCGAAAAACAGATTAAGTACTGCTAAACCTGAAGTAAATAAGCCTCTAAATTCTGGATGATAATCCTCTAGAACAACCATACCTACGGTAAAAAAGAACACCGTTGAAGCAAACAACATTACTAATTGCGCTTTAGTAAATACTGCTTTAGTTTTTAAATTATTTATAATATTTGTCACTACAAATATCAGATAAAATGCAAATGCAAATAGTAATGCTCCCACATAATGAGGCGCTTCAGTTTGCGTATCTTTTATAAACCAACCTCCAAATAAAACAACTGTAAAAATAAAGGCAAGCGTATTGACTAAGCTCCATTTTTTATAAAACGCTAATAGCGTTATTCCTATATTTAAAATGATGATATAAGTAAAAAGAACCACGTAATTCCCAGATCCTGTACTGACCATAAAAGGGACTGCAAAACCACCAATTAGTGATAAAACAGCTAGCTCTATTCTGTTATACGATAAGGAAACCAAGCAACTAAATATGGTAATAAGCACCATAATAGCAAACGCTACTTCTTGACCAAAAAGTTTGTATTCATGAAAACCAATAGCGATGGTAAAGTAAAAAATAGCAATAGCTCCTGAGACCAAAACCGAGCTAAATGCAGCATAATTCTTTCGTAATTTGTTAGCAATTAACATCACTAAAGATCCACATAAAACACCTATACCAACTCTAGCGGGCTCGTTAATCCAGTCTTTATCAATAGCAAATTTTACAAAGTAACTAATCCCTAAAACAAGGATTAAGATACCAAGTTTATTAATTAAATTCTCACCAATAAACTTTTCTAAATCCGGGTTCTTTTCTTTAAAACGTTCCCAAAATGGTTGTTTTGGAGGTTGTACAATCGCTTCTTCTTCTACTTCTTCTTCACTAACAACATACTCTGAAGCTAAATCGTTTTCTTCAGTATAAGTATTGACCATATCAACACTAGTTGTTTCAAAAACCTCTAATGGCTCCTCTTCAATAATAACCTCTTCTATAACCTCTGGTATAGCCTCAGTATACATTGGAACTTCTGGCTCCGGTTTTGGTTCTGATTGTGTTACAATATCAGTTTCTCCTTCATAAAATGGTGTTTTATACTCTTCTTGCGAAACCAATTTAGAAAGTCCATTAATCTTAGAATTTAAGACTTTAATATTATCATTTAAGGTTTTATTACTGTCTTGTAATTCTACAAAACCAGACTTTAATTTATTAAAAATAATTAACAAAAAAACAAATACTGCTATTATAACAATCTCAAACATAAAAAATATTTTTTAGTACGCATTATAATTAAAAACCAATATACTTGATATTGTTTAAATAAAATAAAGCAGTTTATAAATGTAATTATTCCTTTTAAAAGGTCGCAACACCTACATAATTGCTTTAGCTTCATTAACTAACAACTCACTTTTATCTTCCAATGCTTTGTTAATAAAGTCCTCGATAGCGTCATTTTTATCTAAACCATTCGCCAATAAAACCCCTAAAGTTATCATTGTAATAACACGTGTTCCTGTCTTTTTAACAGACGTACCAAATAATGGTTCTAAATCTTGATAAGCTACTTCTTTTGCTAATGCTTGTATTTCGGCTTTAGCCTTATCTTGTTGTTCTGGCTTCATTCTATCATACTTTTTACCATATGATTTGATTTGTTCAATTGCCGGTCTATTATTTTGTTGTGGTTGTTTTTGTTGGGTATTCTCAGTAATTGTTTTTGGCTTTTGTTTTGCCCAACTATCACGTAAACCAACCGTTTTATTAAAGACTAAAGCTTCCGGTTTGGAATCTTTATCCACATTAAAATATCCTAAACGTTGAAACTGAAACTGCTCTCCTACTTTAGATTCCGATAAACTAGGCTCCACAAATGCTTCAATAATTTTTAAAGATTTAGGATTAATAAACGCCATAAAATCTTTATCCTCATGACTATCTGGTGCTTCGTCTAAAAATAATCTATCATATTCTCTAACCTCAGCTTTAACCGCATGTTTAATACTTACCCAATGTAAGGTTCCTTTAATACGGCGTTCTGTATCTTCAGAATAGGTACAATGTACTTCGGTAACGTTTCCATCGGCATCTTTAACAACACTATCGGCTTTAATGATGTAGGCATTTTTAAGACGTACTTCTCCTCCTAATTTTAATCTAAAAAACTTGCTACTCGCCTCTTCTTTAAAATCTTCTTTTTCAATATAAATGTCTCTAGAAAATGGTACTTTTCTAAACCCTGCAGACTCATCTTCTTGATTATTTTCTGCTTCAAACCATTCTTCTTTATCTTCTGGATAATTAGTAATAACAACTTTTAAAGGGTCTAAAACAGCCATAACACGCAGTGCTTTTTTGTTTAAATCTTCACGAATACAAAACTCTAAAAGTGCCACATCAATAATATTATCACGTTTGGCTACACCTACGGTTTCAACAAATTTTCTGATTGATGTTGGTGTAAAACCACGACGACGCAGACCCGAAATTGTAGGCATACGTGGATCGTCCCATCCGTTAACAACGCCCTCTTCTACCAATTTAAGTAGCTTACGCTTACTCATGATTGTATAACTAAGATTTAAACGTGCAAACTCACGTTGTTTAGGTTGCATTGGATAAGTTGCTTTACTATAATCATAAACTTGTTCTTTAAACCAATCATAAAGCTCTCTGTGTGGATTAAACTCCAATGAACATAAACTGTGCGAAATTTGTTCGATATAATCACTCTCACCATGTGTCCAATCGTACATTGGATAAATACACCAATCACTACCTGTTCTGTGATGTGCTTTCTTTAAAATACGATACATTAATGGATCACGCATTAACATATTTGGATGTTGCATGTCTATTTTAGCACGTAAAATATGTGAGCCTTCTTCAAAATCTCCAGCTTTCATTTTCATGAATAACTCTAAATTGTCTTCCACAGACCTATCTCTATTTGGACCATCAATACCTAGTTGTGTTGGCGTTCCTTTTTGTTCTGCCATAGCTTCTGAAGATTGAGAATCTACATACGCTTTACCATCCTTTATTAATTGCACTGCCCAATCAAATAAAATTTGAAAATAATCTGAAGAATAACGCTCTTCTGCCCATTGATAGCCCAGCCAAGAAATATCTTCCTTAATCGCGTCTACATACTCCTGCTCTTCTTTAGCTGGATTAGTATCATCAAAACGTAAGTTAACCGGAGCATTATATTTTTCACCTAAACCAAAACTAATACCTATCGCTTTAGTATGACCAATATGTAAATAGCCATTAGGTTCTGGTGGAAATCTAAAACGGAGATTACTTTGATCTAAACCATTGTTTAAATCTTCTTCAATTATTTGCTCTAAAAAATTAAGTGATTTTTTATCTTCAGACATATGTATTTGTGCTTTACTTTAACAGATTATTGGTCTAATATCAATTTAACTACAAGCTGTAAAATTAGTTATTTTTTAGTTGAAATGAATTTAACCGCACTTTAAAAATTTAGTAAGGTACTATTTTAGGTATTTTTGCTCAAAATTTTATAGAAAATGGGAATAATTAAAGTTGAAAATATACGTGTAACTGCTCATCATGGTTGTTTAAAAGAAGAAACTGCTATAGGAAGTGAATACTTAGTAAATTTAAAAGTAAAAGCAGACTTACAAAAAAGTACAGCATCAGATAACTTAGAAGATACAGTAAATTATGTATTTTTAAACAAAGTTGTTGTTGAAGAAATGGCAACACCAAGTGCACTTTTAGAGCACGTTGCTAAGCGTATTTTAGACCGTATTTTTAAAGAAGACAAATTAATTACTGTAGCAACAGTGGCTGTAAGTAAAATAAATCCTCCGATTGGTGGTGACGTACAGATGGTTACCGTAGAATTGACGGAAAAAAGAAAAAACTAACAGAAATAGGGTAAAACGGTAATTATTTTTATATTTGCTGTTCTATTAAGGGTGTCGTGGCCGAGCGGCTAGGCAGTGGTCTGCAACACCATCTACAGCGGTTCGAATCCGCTCGACACCTCAAGAAAGCGTTACTTTATAAGTAGCGCTTTTTTTTATGTCTTGTTTTTAATATTATCTAAAGGGGTAGTATTTTAAATTATAACTAGTTAAACAAACATACTAAAATGAAGATCCACAAAAATTGTTAATAATCTGTGGGTACAAAAAACTTAAATTTTGTACATTTGTAGTGTACAAAAAATAAAAGACGTACATAAAGCACGTCTTTTAAAAAAATTAATTTCTTCTCCTTACAAGAGAAAAAATAGCTACAAGTAATCTGGCAAATGATATTGCTACTATTATTATTCCATAATCCATGCTTGCGTATGTATTAAATTAATAATTAAGTTGTTTAAAAATAGTCAAGAGGTACGAACTCTTGACTTTTTTTATTTACACACCTAGTTGAGACTCTCTCCGCTCCTCAGCAAAGATTGTAATTAATCTAACATATAAAAAGGTAGTTTGCACTAAATTTCCTCAAAGTTTTTAACATTCCTTGTTCAAATGTAAGGCTATAAGTGGCGGTTATTGATGTTATAAATTTATAAACTTTAAATAATTTAATCGCTTATTATCGCAATACAAAAATAGTTAGTATGAGATTGCTTCGTCCCTCGAAATGACTATTAGTAATTAATTAAACCAAACGGCATAGCGTTGTCTTCTTAACTCTAAAGCTAGGGTTTCTTCCATTTTTAAAGCTTCTGCTCTAGTACTAATTGGTCCAATGTGATTATATAAACTGGGTCTTAGATAAGAACCATATTTTTCAACAATGTTAGACGATAGTTTATGTCCTTTTTTATTAATATAACCTGTTTTGTGCTGTAAAAAACGCTCTTTAGGTGTTTTGCTAGTCATACCAACATATAAACACTCTAAAACACCATTAAATTGCGGATTAGCTGCTCTAAACTTAGTATTCTGACTGAATACTTTTTTAGATAACTCGACGACATAAATATGATATTGTGTGTTAGCCATGTTATTATGTTAGTCTCTAACAAAATGATCTACCGTGACTAAAATTGAAGTGATCGTCATGCCTATGACAAATAATAAATTACTGTAAGACCAATGTTGAATTTTAAATAAAGCACCTAAGACAATACAACCAATAGCGATAATTGCGATAGCCATATAAAAGATTTTTAAAACACCTTTAATCTTAATGTTTCTAAAATTAAGTGCAGTTTCGCCTTCGTTAATAAACCACCAGATAAACAGTAGTACTAATACAATATTAAAAAACAGAGGCAATTGATACAAGTGCAATACCTTTGTTAAATAATTTAAACACCACAATACGACTAGTGCTAATTTAACGTATTCCATAGTCGATTTTTCTCTGATAAACCAAAATCTAAGCGGATACAACAATAAAATTCCTGAAATGGACACTAGCATTACTATAGTTGCATAAGGCCAATGCATTATTTTAAACAAAGCCCCCATCAATAAAACAGAGATACAAACACGAAGTAGTAATCCAAATATTTTAGGTTGCATAGTATTTAAAATATAAACTATTTATAATGGATTAATCTGCTCGAACCTTTCTTTAAGTTTTTCTTTTTCTTCTGGAAAAAAGCCTTGCGCTAATATTAAAATACCAAATCCTAAAATTACTAAAGCAATGATCTTTTTAGTTTTGAAGATTAATCTAGGTGTTAACTTATTTTTTAATCGTTTTGCAGCCACAATTTTAACTAAGTCTGTCACAAAATACGATACAATCATAGTAGTTATAAACACTAGAACTCCGTTTTCTGAAGTTGTAATTTTACTAGCCAAAACAATAAATCCTAACCATCCTAATAAGACACCAATGTTTATAAAGTTGAGTAAAAAACCTTTTATAAAAAGTTTACCGTAATCTTTCTGAATTTCAACTTTATGATATTCTTTGACAATCGAACGGAAAGATCTAGAAGTTTTTATAAATGAAATTAATCCATAAATGAATAACAGCACACCACCAAAGATGATAAAATTAGGATCATTTTCTATTTTACCAACTAGTTTTTCAGTACTAAAAAAAGCAACAAGAATAAATAAAATATCGGCCAAAATAACACCGGCATCAAAGATTAATGCACTTCTAACCCCTTTAGTAGCACTAGTTTCTAATAATACGAAAAAAACAGGTCCTACGGTAAAAGAAAGTATAATACCAAAAGGAATAGCTGTAAGTATATCGTCGAACATTGATTTTAGTTGAGTTTATTACAAAGTAAAGAAAATATTTACTTAACACATAGTACTATAGCTACAAATAAAAAAAGCCTCAAATATACATTGAGGCTTTTTTGAAGTTATACTCGATGAGATTTTACTAATTATCTCTTACTCTAATCTTACCACCAAAAGTTTGTTTTTTGGAAACCGTATTAGGGTTTCCGTAGATATCTATGGTTCCACCGGCAGTAATACGTGCATCCACAGAATTACTTGCTTTTACTTCCGCTTCTCCTGCAGCTCTTACTTTAACCTTTGTATTTTTAGTTTCAAAATCGCGCCCCTCGTAAATACCGCCTGTATTAAGCGTAATATCCTGAGACATGGCTTTACCTCTAGTTTCTACAATTCCACCAGAAACAGCCCTTACAGTCACTCTATCGACATCTAAACCAACAACGATAGATGCCCCTTCTTGTGCACGAAGCTCAATACTGTCTTGTGTGATCAACTCGTTACCCACCACTTTTGAACCTTCATTAGCATCAATAAGACTTATATCCGTGTAATGTATAGCAACAAATGTTTTAGTCCCGTCAAAGCTACGATCAATCTTCATACGCACTTTAAGCAAGTTATTTTTGATAATAATTTCTACATCATCAGCATTTTCTCCAGTAATCATAACTTTATTCTCGTCAGATTTAACCAGGCTAACTTTAATTAAATCAAAGATTTTTACTTCATTAAAATCTCCAACATTTTTATTTATAGGATTCTGTGCTACTAAAAAAGTAGTACTTAAAAAGAAAACTGCAAGTAATAAATTTTTCATCTTAAAAGGTTTTGTTTTAATAAAGAGCATTCTTTTTACGGAATGTTACACTTATTAACAATTATTTATCCTCAACCACAATTACAGCGGTTCCTGTTAATGATATCATTGTCATTGCTAAACTTGGGTTAGTTTCTAAATCCAAATTAATTCCAACAACAGCATTAGCATTTAATTTTTTAGCGTTATCAGATAATACTTGAAAAGCGTCTTCTTTAGCTTCATCAATAGTTGTTTTTATAGAATCGTAATACTTATCCATTCTAAAAGTAAACGATGCTTTTCTTACATTGACACTTACACCAGTAACTATCCCTTTGTACTCCAATATTTTAAAACCTTCTATTGAGTTTGTTGTTGTTAAAATCATGTTTTTTATTTTATGTTTTGATAGCTAAATTTAGTAAAAAGATACTGTTAATAACTTAAATTAACTTTTTAGCTAAAAAAAAATGTATCACAAACGATTAAGTAAATGATACATTTTTAATATTATACTATTGTTAATAAAACTGTTATCCTTCGTATTTTCCTATTAAATCAAAATCTAAATGACGTTTTACTAAATCTGCATTTTTCACTTTAACAATAACTTCGTCTCCTAATTGGTACATTGTCTTAGTATCACGACCAATAATAGCATATTGTTCTTGATCAAATTCGTAATAATCCCCTTTGACATCTCTAATTCGCACCATACCTTCACATTTGTTTGAGATAATTTCGATATAAATTCCCCAATCTGTAGCTCCAGAAATAACACCAACAAATTCTTCATCTTGGTGATCTTGCATAAATCGAATCTGCATGTATTTAGTCGAGTCGCGTTCTGCTTTAGTTGCTAAATATTCCATATTACTAGAATGTTTACACTTCTCTTCATATTCCTCTTGATTAGCACTTGTACCGCCATCTAAATAACGTTGTAACAATCTGTGCGCCATCACATCAGGATAACGCCTAATTGGTGACGTAAAATGAGAGTAATCTCCGAATGCTAATCCGTAATGTCCTATGTTTTTGGTCGTATACTCTGCTTTAGACATGGTTCTAATGGCTAAAGTATCTACTAAATTTTGTTCTTTTTTACCCTGTACATCAGATAATAACTGGTTTAAAGAGGCTGCAACACCTGCTTTACTTTTAAAATCTAATTTATGACCAAATCTAGCAGCTACACCTTGTAAAGACGCTAGTTTACTTTCATCTGGCTCATCATGCACACGGTACACAAATGTTTTTGGTGGGGTCATTTTTGATACAAATTCCGATACTTTTTTGTTAGCTAGAAGCATAAATTCTTCTATTAACTTATTGGCATCTTTACTTGTTTTAAAATGTACGCCTATTGGATTAGCTGCTTCATCTAAAGTAAATTTAACCTCTACTTTATCAAAACTAATCGCTCCTGATTGCATACGTTTACCACGCATTTTTTTAGCCAGTTCGTCCAGTTTTAAAACCGCCTGTGCAATTTCTGGTGTTGTATTATAAGCTTTATCGGTTATAGACACTTCTGCAGGAATGCTAGTATCAATCTTTTCTGGATTAGAAATAATTTCAGCTTTATTAAACGCAACATTATTTTCTATAATGGCCTGGGCTTCTTCATAAGCAAAACGTGCATCACTGTACGTTACTGTGCGTCCAAACCACTGGTCTTTAATTTCGGCTTTATCATTTATTTTAAATACTGCGGAAAAGGTGTATTTTTCTTCATGTGGACGCAAAGAACATGCTCCGTTTGATAAAATCTCAGGTAACATTGGTACGACACGATCGACTAAATACACAGACGTTGCACGTTCATAGGCTTCGTCATCTAAAACGGTACCTTCTTTTAAATAATGCGATACATCTGCGATATGGATACCAATCTCAAATAAACCATCGTCCAAAACGGTAAATGATAAAGCATCATCAAAATCTTTAGCATCTCTCGGATCAATTGTAAAGGTTAAATCTTTACGCATGTCGCGACGTTTTGCTATTTCTTCTGGCTGGATGTTTAAATCAATGTTATTAGCATACGCTTCTACATCTTCCGGAAACTCGTATGGTAAACCATATTCTGCTAAAATGGAATGTATTTCAGTATTATGCTCACCTGCTTTTCCTAAAACTTTAATCACGCGACCGTTTGGAGAATCAGCTTTATCTGGCCATTCTTCCATAGTAACTACCACTTTATCACCATCTTCGGCTTTTAAAGTTTTATTAATAGGCACAAAAATGTCAGTTTTCATTTTATTACCATCCACTACTACAAAAGCAAAGTTTTTCTTTTCATGGATTTGAATAATACCAACGTACTCTGTTTTAGCACGTTTTATAATATTAGTAATCTCACCTTCAAGCTTCCCTTGTTTTCTGCGTTTATAAACGTATAATTCTACTTCATCTCCATTCAATGCTTTATTAACATTGTTAGAGGCTATGTATATATCATTCTCAAAAGCATCGCAAATAACGTAACCGTTACCACGTTGTGCAGCATCAAAAATTCCTGTATGGTATTCGTTATTAGCAATCGCTTTAAATTTACCGCGATCTACTTCTTCTATTTCAGCATTAGCTTTAAGCTTAGCTAATCGTTTGATAATCTGATTTCTACTACTAGCATCATTAACTCCCAATTTGGCAGCAATTTGCTTATAGTTAAAGCTTTGATTTCTATCTTTTTTTAAAATACTAAGAATTGTATTTGTAAGGTTGGAAATCTTATTGTTTGAAGGTTTCCTGTGTTTCTTTTTTGTCATTTAATTTGTAATCTATTGAATCTCTAAGTTAAGTGAAATTCGGTTATTTATATCTTAATAAAAGGAGAAGATTGGTTATTAAGTTTATACAAAGCTACGTTTTTAATATTAAATCAATATTAAACTATTATTAAATCTCTTTTTTAGAGTTATCCACATATTATATATATACTATTATTCTTTCTTTAAAATTTTAAAAAAAAATACTGATTATTATTGCTTGTTAATAGCGGTATAACTTTTTAAGGTTTTGATTTGATTTGTTTACTAAAGGACTCTATTAACAAGTTATTAATACTCTAAACTGTTTGATAATAAACAAAATACTTAGGTTATTAACAACTGTTAATAACGACTGTTGACAATGTATTTTTAATAAGTATTTTAATTTTTCATGTTTGTATGTGTCTTTTTTATAATGATAAGTCTCCAAAAAATAAGTGCTAACTTTTTTGGTTGTTAATAACCAATTTTTGCTTGGAAAATTATCTGGATAATCCTAACAAAAGTTTTAAAAAACAATCGGAAGATATTAACAAGTAATTAATAATTAAACACGAGTAGTTAACAATTGATTGTAACAGGTTCATTTTTAAAATAAAGACGAAATTAAATTTTATCAATAAGTTAATACCTATTACTTATTAATAGTTGTAATCAATTATTAACTTTGAAAATTAAACAAACAACACACTACTACTATGAAAATATCAATAGGAAATGACCACGCAGGTACAGATTATAAATTTGTTATCCTTAAACATTTAGAATCAAAAGGTTACATTGTTAATAACTATGGAACGGACGCTAATGACAGTGTAGATTACCCAGATTTTGTACATCCAGTTGCAGACGATGTGGCTAACGATACAGCTGATTTTGGAATTTTAATTTGTGGTAGCGCCAATGGTGTTGCTATGACTGCTAATAAACATCAAAAGGTAAGAGCTGGTGTTTGCTGGACCAAAGAGATTACAGAGTTAACAAGACGGCATAATAATGCTAACATTATATGTATACCAGCGCGATATACATCCGTACAACAAGCAGTAGCCATGGTAGATACGTTTTTAGAGACTAAATTTGAAGGCGGACGTCATCAAAATCGTGTGGATAAAATACCAGTGGGCTGTTAATAATGGGACCTGATCATGCACATAGTCACACGCATAATCACAACGACTTAAAAGGTCGTAACCTTATTATATCTATACTTTTAAATATAGTAATTACTGTAGCTCAGGTTATTGGAGGATTACTATCAGGAAGTTTGGCGCTGTTAAGTGATGCATTACATAATTTTAGTGATGTACTCTCTTTAATTGTAAGCTACATTGCTAATAGATTATCAAAAAAAGAGGCGTCTTTACAACGGACGTTTGGTTTTAAACGTGCCGAAATTTTAGCAGCATTTATAAATGCCGCTACCTTAATAATAGTCGCTATTTTGTTAATAATTGAAGCTATTAAACGCGTTCAGGCTCCACAGGAGATACAAAGTAATTTAGTTATATGGTTATCTATTTTAGGGATTTTAGCTAATGGCTTTAGTGTCTTACTATTAAAAAAAGATAGTCAGGCTAATATGAACATGCGTAGTGCTTATCTACACTTATTAACAGACATGTTAGCAAGTGTTGCTGTATTGATTGGTGGTATATTAATGAAATTTTACCAAGTCTACTGGATTGATAGTGCATTAACCTTAGCTATAGCGATTTATCTAATTTGGATGGGCTTCGATTTATTAAAAGCATCTACTAAAGTGTTAATGCTATTTACACCAGAGACGATTCCTATAGATCAAATTGTAAAAGAGATTAACGCTTTCGCGGAAATTAAAAACGTGCACCATATACATGTATGGCAATTAAATGAAGATGAAACTCATTTTGAAGCCCATATCGATTTTGAACAGGATATCACATTAACACAATTTGATAAAATATTACATGAAGTGGAGAATTTATTGCTTAATAAATTTGATATTAACCATGTTAACATCCAACCGGAATATGGAAAAGATGATATAAAAGATGTCATTGTACAGGATTAAAAGAACAAACTAATTAATGGTTATGATAGAAGTAAAAGTAAAAACCTTTGCCGAATTAACGACACAAGAGTTATATGACGTATTGCAACTACGAAGCGAAGTTTTTGTGGTCGAGCAAGACTGTGTGTATCAGGATATTGACGGTAAGGATCAAAAAGCATTACATGTTATTGGTTTTAAAAACAAAAAAGTTGTGGCTTACACACGACTCTTTAAGCCAGGAGATTATTTTGAATTAGCAAGTATTGGACGCGTCATTGTTGATAAAGCACAACGTCAATATAAGTATGGTTATGATATTATGAATGCGTCTATCGATGCTGTAAAAACACATTATAATCAAACTGAAATTAAAATATCTGCACAGAGTTATTTGAAGCGTTTTTATGGAAATCTAGGGTTTAAAGAAATTGGCGACGCGTATCTTGAAGATGGTATCCCGCATATTGGTATGATTTATAAAAAATAAAAAAACCGCTTCGGCACGAAGCGGTTTTATAAGAAGGTTAACCAAACTAACCTAACTTAGAAATAGGTCTTGTTAATAACTTTGCTATACTATAGCTAAACTATTTGTTATTACACTGCAAACATACAATACCATTAGGGTTAAATAAAAATTCTCTGTTTAATTTCACTTATTCAAGGTTTAAATGCAAGATTTTAGATAAGCGGCAGTTTCTTATGATAAACCGTTGCTTAGATTACTTAAGTTAATCGTTGTTTATAACTCTAATTATCATAATATATGGTTTAAAGTCTACTCTGCTTTACCAACGTAAGTAATTAAAATTTCAACTCGTCTATCAAGTTCTGGCGCACCACCTAGCGGAAACTTACGACGCATACCCATGTATTTCATACGTTTTTTGTCTACACCTTTTCTAGCTAAGTAATCGTAGATAAATTTAGCTCTAGCTACAGATAAATTACGTTTTTTAGTTTTTTTATCGATGGCATCCCGACTCATTTGTGTACAACACACGTGACCTTGGATAGTAAAATAAAGGTGTTTGTTTTTTAGCATTAGCTTAGCTAAACTTTCTAATGTTTTTTTAGAATCTGAGGTTACATAGCTGTAACTTGTTTTAAAATAGATGTTTTGTAAAGTTATTTTATCTCCTTTTTTTATAGTGCCTTTAGCAATGTCTTCGGTTGTTTTTGGACCGATAGAAATTTCCTTTTCTACTTCTTGTTCTACAACTTCAGAAACTTCTTCGGGTTGTTCCTCAACGATAACTTCGGGTAATTTAGGGGTAACAATAATTTCTACTTTACGATTTAGTCCTCTAATTTTATGGACTTCGTTTTCGTTTAAAACCTTTAATAAAATTTCACCTTTACCATTGACGTTAGTTATTAAATTTTCGTCAATTCCGTAACCAGAAAACAATTCTTTTATAGTATTTGCTCTATTTTGAGATAATTCAAGATTGTAATCATTACTACCTCTATCATCTGTAAAACCGTAAATGGATATTTTTTGTATTGGTAAACTATCTAATTCTGAAATAAATAGTAAAATACGGTTTTCTTCCGTTAACGGAACATCGTATTCATCAGTATTAAAATATACATCATGCGTTAATTCGCTTTGCGAAAAAACCATAGATGTACTAAATAATAGTAAAAATAATAAGTGTTTCATAACCTGAGAGTAGCATTAAATATACCAAAAATTATAGAGGTTAAAAAATATATAGAATTTAGTTTAAATATCTGTTATATTTTGAAGGGTTTGATAAAATTTGGGTAGCTGTTTTTATTTCTTCATTATTACTTTTATAGTACTCATACAAACCTTCTCTATAGACATAACGTTTAACAATTTCGTCTGTTAATAAATTCATTAATTGCTTTTTATTATCTTCTACTGCTTTAGCTTTAGAGTTATCTAAATTAGTAAGTAATGTTTTATAATCTTTGCTAATATCGTCGTCTAAATTTTCTGTTTTAGAGACTTCTAATGCTTTTTTAAGTGCTTTCTCTGTTTCGGTTTCAAACTTAAAACCAGTAGTGTTTAAATAGCTTTTAAAGGCATTAAAATCTGCATCGGATAACTTAAATTTATTAATAGCTTCTATTTTATGATTGTAATAGTATTTAGTAGCAAAGTCAAAAATACTTTGACTGTTTAGTATGGCATCAGTAATCGCTGTATTTTTAGTAACCTCTATAGCTTCATCAGGAAAAACACCACCACCATCAAATACTTTTCTTCCATTTTTGGTTTTAAAGACATTGTAATTTTCTTGTTTAACACGTACTGCATTTCCGTTGTCATCTCTATTCCAGTAATCAAGGGCTTGGATACAACGTCCAGAAGGCGTATAATATCTAGAAATAGTTACTTTAAGCTGTGTTCCGTAAGTTAATTTTTTAGGACGTTGTACTAAACCTTTTCCAAAACTTCTAGAACCTACAACAACAGCTCTGTCTAAATCTTGAAGCGTACCAGAAACAATTTCTGATGCTGAGGCACTGCGACCATTAATTAATATAATTACAGGAATATTTGTATCAATAGGTTCTTTTTTAGTGTAATATGTTTTATTATATTTTTTTACTTTGGACTTGGTAGTAACTACCAATTGTCCTTTTGGCACAAATAAGTTAACTACGTTTACAGCTTCATTTAATAAGCCACCAGGATTACCTCTAAGGTCTAATATTATTTGTTTAGCCCCTTGCGTTTTTAAATCTTTTAAAGCATATCCTGTTTGAGCAGAAGCTTTAGCATTAAATTTTTGAAGTACAATATAACCAGTTTCCTCATTAATCATTGAAAAATGGGGTACAGCATCAATTTCTATTTCAGAACGAGTTACAGTGGCGTTATTGGTTTTTCCTTGACGTTTGTAAGTGACTTCTAGCTTAGAGTTTGCAGTCCCTTTTAAAAGGTCTGAGGCATCACCATCATAACCGGATACTGAGACACCATCTACAGTAATAATCTCGTCACCCGCTTTTAATCCAGCTTTATCAGCTGGATAATCCTTATAAGGCTCTATGACCACTAATTTGTCTTCTAAGGTTCTAATTCTTGCACCAACACCTGTGTAATCTCCTGTACGACGGATACGTTCTGCTTCTACATCTTGCTCGTTATAAAATTTGGTGTAAGGATCTAAATCGTTAAGCATATTTTTAATGGCGTGGTCCATTAAGTCAGCTGGATTAATATCGTCAACATAATTCATATTTAATTCTTTAAAAAGCGTCGTAAATATTTCTATTTGCTTAGCAATTTCAAAGAAATCACTTTTAAAGGCAGTTCCAGTAAATAATATGGTAATGGCAAATATTGGAATTAATAGGCGTCGTTTAAATCTATTTTTCATGCTATATTTTTTTTTCTGTGTATAAAGAAATGGTTCAATTTGATTACTTTATAGTTTAGAAATTTGATCTGTGAACTTATTAAAAAGCACCTTCATTTTTTTGTCAATGGTCTCAAAATCTGGCATTTCTTTACTAATATATAAAATCATTAGCGTGTATTGTCCAACATTTTGGTCTATTAACAGTTTTTTATTAAGCCTGTAACCTTCTCTAAGTAGTCGTTTTACACGAATACGGTCCACCGCCTTTTTAAAATTACGTTTACTAGCAGATACACCAACTTTTAGCGAGTCTTCACTTTTTGAATAGACCAAACGTAAAGGATAAGCCGAAACGGAATGACCTTCCACAAACAATTTCTCAATTGCTTTCTGGCTTTTTAGCTTTTCATGCTTGTTATAAGTAAAAGGCATTATGATGTTGATTATTAGGGCTGTTGTTAGTATCGCTTGTCTTAGTTTTTAGTAGTAATTTTTAGCAAAAATAAAGACGTAAGTGTCTTGCGACACTAATTAAATGCGAATATACAAATTAAAGGAAATTATAAATTTGTACTGTTTTAAAATAAATACAATTGACAGTCTTGTCTACCAGGTAAACCTATAATATTATTAGCATAATCATTTTGATAGATTAGCTCTCCTTTTTTAATGTAACCTTCTGCTTTGGGCATACAAGCACTCCAAGAACCAGACGGTTTACAATCGTGTAAATCTAATTTTACTATGGTGTGGTTTTCTACTGTAATAACAGCATATTTAAATTTTTTGGCTTTATCTAAAGCAGCATTAATGTTGGCTTTATTTAAACTTATTATTTTTTTAGCAGAGGTAGAAGCTTCTGTCTTAAATGTTGCTATTGGATTACTGGAGGTATCGTGTTTTAAGCTTTTAATATTGTCTAAAAATGCAATAGTTGAATTTTTTTCTACTGTTTCAACCGGTTCTATTTTTTTTTGATTGGTGGTCGTCGTTTCTGTTTTTGTATTTTTTGGAGTTGCTATTTTTCTCTTTTCTTCTTTACAACTAAGTGCAATAATACAGAGTAATACAATTGTGATGTGTTTCATTTAAGGAATTTTAAAAATTAAGTTAATTCAAATATAACTGTTTCAAAAATAAAAAAGCTACAACTGCTGAGGTTGTAGCTTTTTAAATTATAGTGTAAATTAAAATTAGTTTATTGTATTGTTTGTTTTATCAATATCTGCCATTAATTGATTTGGATCTATAGTAATAGATTTAATCAAACTTTTTGATTTACTGATACTAAAACTGTAGGTTGGTATCGCCCAAGCCCAATCGTTTAATACCTTAGTCGTTGTTGCTACTGGCTTTTCTCCACGCATCATTTGTAGTGGTATGTAGAATTGTTCTTTAGTTCCATCAGTATATTCTACTGTTATATCTATAGGCATTGGCATTAAACCTTTACGTTCTAAATTAACGGTTGTAATGCTATTATTCTCTTCTGTTGAACTAATAGCATAGTCGATGGTATTAGTAGTCTGTGTCCAATCCATTAGGTACCAATCTAATTCTAAACCAGAAACTTTTTCTGCAGTGCGAATAATATCCAATGGTCTTGGGTGTTTAAAAGAAAAATCATCAAAATACTTTTTAATTGTTTTCTTTAAGTTTTCTTTTCCGATAACATAACCTAATTGAGATAAAAATACAGAGCCTTTATTGTAAGCTGTAATACCATAAGCCATGTTAGTTTCGTAACGATCGGCGTGTGTTGTCTGTGGCTTTTCTTTTCCTGATTTTGCCAAATAATAGTAACCATTATAAGCGCTAGCTGCTGGATTTTTTAAGTTAGTATTATTAATGGCATCCATTGCATAGTCGCTAATATAACTTGTAAAACCTTCGTCCATCCACTCGTGTTTAGCCTCGTTAGACGCCAGTAAAAACTGAAACCATGTATGTGCCATTTCATGTGCTGTGACACCAACTAAGCTACCAAACTTACGTTTACCTGTAATTAAAGTACACATAGCATACTCCATACCACCATCACCACCTTGTATAACTGAATATTGATCGTAAGGATACTGACCAACGTTTTCAGAAAAATACTGCATTAGTTGTACTGTTTTAGGTTGTAAATCTTTCCAAAATTGTAAATTCTCTGCTGGTAAATCTTTTTTATAATAAAAATTAAGCATAGGACCATTTGGTACTTGCATAGTATCATGTATATAATCAGGATCTGCAGCCCAAGTAAAGTCATGTACTCTAGGGGCTTTAAAACGTAATGTTTTTTTGTTTCCTTTTATTGTAGCGTCTCCTTGTTGGTAACCAGTACCTCCAACAACGTAATTTTTATCAATAGTTAAGTTAACTTCAAAATCTCCCCAAACACCATGAAACTCACGTCCAATGTATGGATCTGCATGCCAGCCTTCAAAATCATATTCTGCTAATTTAGGATACCATTGCGTCATAGACAGTGCTACACCTTCTGCATTATCACGACCAGAACGTCTAATTTGTTGTGGTACTTGTGCGTCAAAATCCATAGTAAAAGTTACACTTTCTCCTGGTTGGATTGGTTTAGCTAAATCTACTTCTAAAACAGTTCCTACCGTGTCATGATTTAAAGATTTACCGTTTTGTTTTAGACTGTTTACTTTGATATAACCAATCTCGTTTGGTGCTAATTTACTAATACGATCTCCAACACGTTTATCTGGATCAGCAATAGTACGAGAGCGTACATCCATTTCGCTACCTGGTTGAAAGGCATTAAAGTATAAATGATAATACACACGGTCTAAAACATCTGGAGAGTTATTAGTATACACTAATGTTTGTTTTCCTTTATATTGATAGGTATTCACATCCATATCAATATCCATTTTATAATCTACATGTTGTTGCCAATAGGTAGATTTGGAATCGATTGTACTTCCAGTTGCAGAAGTGACTTGTTTAGTAGATTTACACGCTGTAAAAACACTAAAAACAGTAAATAAAAGAAGTAATTTTTTCATTGCATTTAAATTGAAATAAAAAAGCCTCAACATGATTGGTTGAGGCTTTTTTAATTATTGATTTATTATTTAGGAATTTGTGACGCTATAATTAAAGCATTGTAAGCATTTACAATTTTACCAGATTTACTTAAATTATCAAATGGTTGCACGTTATTAGCATCTCCACCAACAATTACTTTTGTTGGAACGGTTAGACCTGAGTCCAAAATAACTTGTTTAACCTGAGCAGCTGTTAGCTTAGGGTATTGTGACCAAACTAAGGCAGAAACACCAGCTACAGCAGGAGAAGCCATACTTGTTCCTCCCATTGATTTGTATTCGTTTTCTGGAACTGTAGAATACACTTCTGAACCAGGCGCAAATACATCAACATTATTTTTACCGTAGTTAGAAAAACTAGATACCAATTTAGTACCATAACTAGCCGCCAAAGATCCAACGCGGATGTAAGTATTTGATAACTCTACATAATTTATATTATCATCAGGAAAGTTTGCTTCTGTATCTACATCTTTACTGTCGTTACCAGCAGCATGCACAAAAATCACACCATTATCACTAGCATATTTAATAGCATCTCTTACCCATTCTGGGTGCATAGAGTAGCTTTTACCAAAACTACCATTAATAACTTTTGCACCATTATTAACTGCGTATCTAATAGCTTTTGCAATATCTTTATCGTATTCATCTCCATTAGGTACCGCTCTAATTGCCATAATTTTTACATTGTTAGCAACACCATTAACACCTAAACCATTGTTACGTTCTGCAGCAATAATACCAGCAACGTGTGTTCCATGACTTTCCGATTTTTTAGTTGGCATAACGTTAGCGTTACCATAACCTATTTTGTCATTAAAAACATCAGGATTATCTCCTGTTTTACGTCCTTTAAATTCTTTATTTAGGTTAGCATTAAGTTGGTCTGCAAAATACTCTACACCGTCTTTTATTTGTTCTTCAGCTTCAGTCAAAGAAGTCATTCCGTTAGCATACATAAATTTGGCAGCTGCAACAGCAGTTGCTAATTCTGATCCTTCTGCTGGAGTTAGAGCGTTAACCTCTGCAGGTGTAAAATCAGATTTTTTAAAATGCGCAGTTAATTCTTTATTAGCACTACTAACATTTGCATAAATTTGATCATAACGTTGTTTACTACTTAAAGCCGTTTGATACGCTTCTTCCAGTTCTGCATTAGCTTCTGCATATCTTGGAATACTAGTATCTAATGTTGCTGCAATACGTGTCATTTCTAGTTGTTCATCATAGGCATCTCCTAAAAAGTTCCAACCATGAATATCATCGATATAGCCATTGTAATCATCATCTATTCCATTTCCAGGAATTTCTTTCGTGTTAGTCCAAATAACCCCTTCTAAATCTTCGTGTGTAATATCTATTCCCGAATCTATAACAGCAACTATAATTTGTTTTCCTTTTCTACCTTTAATTATTTCGGCGTAAGCCTTATCCACACTCATACCAGGAATAGTGTCTTTTACTAAGTCTAAATGACCCCAATTGTGAGCTTCAATCTCTGTTAAGGGAGACTCTTTAATTGGTGTATTATCAATATTTTCTACTGGTGTAGATAATATAGGAGAGCTTCCTCCGCAACTAGATAATACTAGTGCTACAAAAGCGGACAATACAATTGGTTTGTAGGTAATCTTCATTGTAATTTATTTTGATTAGTTAGTTAGTTAAAAATATCGTTACAAGTAAAAGTGTCTTTTAGTCGGACCCCTTTTTCAGTATGCTGTACAGTGATAATCTCATTATGAGCATCATGCTCCAAAAATAAGTAATAATTGTTATCTGCTGCTAAATTGAGAAATTTTTCTTTCTCATCTAGTGTTAATAGGGGTCTTGTGTCATATCCCATTACAAATGGTAAAGGTAAATGACCAGCTGTTGGTAATAAATCTGCCATAAAACAAATGATTTTTCCATTGTAATTTATCATAGGAATCATTTGTTTGTCTGTATGTCCATTGGCATAAAAGATATCGAAACCCAATGCTGAATTCTTCAAAATATCATCCTGCGGAATATCTGTAAATTTTAAACGCCCACTTTGTTCCATTGGAAGTATGTTTTCTTCTAAAAACGAAGCGACTTCGCGACGATTAGGTTCTGTTGCCCATTTCCAGTGATCTTTATTACTCCAAAAGTGTGCATTTTTAAAAGCAGATTCTAATTTTGTACGGTCGTTATTATAATTAAAAGCACCACCTGAATGGTCAAAATGAAGGTGTGTCAAAAAGACATCTGTGACATCATTTGAAGAAAAACCAGCAGTGTTTAAAGATTTTTCTAATGTGTCATCTCCGTATAAGTTATAATAACCATAAAACTTATCGCTTTGCTTGGTTCCCATACCTGTATCTATTAAAGTCAGACGATTACCATCTTCAATTAATAAACAACGCGCCGCGATATCTATCATGTTATTGGCGTCTGCTGGATTGGTTCTGGTCCATAAAGATTTAGGGACAACACCAAACATAGCTCCGCCATCTAATTTAAAATGACCTGCTTGTATTGGATGTAATTTCATTGTAAATTGAATTTAAAAAGGCTCTGCAAATTACTAAATAACCAAGAGATGGGTTATAATATTAAGGTTTTATTAAGAAATCACTTGTTTTAAACGCTTTCCGAAGTCATAAAGCGCTTTAATTTCTTTAATACTAGCTAGACGCTCTCTTCCAAAGATTAGTAAATCTTTACCGTTAGATTCGATATGATAATACGGGTTGCTTTCAAAAAAGTGTGTAATTTCATTTGTAAAAAAGCGTTGTATAGCATGAGTATCCTCACCTAATAAATAAAAACGATTAGAGAAATCTGTATGATTTTTAATAGGAATATCTTTAAAACCAGCAAACGCATATACTTTTTCTAAAAAACCTTCTCTGTCTAAAGTAAATTCAGGAATATCCTTATTTAATTTTATATGAAGCATCGTACTACGCACGACTTCTTTGGCAATAAATTCCCCTTCAGAAAATTCGATATCAAATAGGTTTAAGGAGTTATCTTTATTATGGATTTGGTTGTATATGTAATTGATTTGCTTCGTTCTAAAAAATAAAAAGTTATTTAAAAATAAGGTATCACGTTCTTTTTTAGAATCATAATTTAAATCAAAATCTGTAGTCAATTCTTCAATAGTCGTTTGACGACGTGTTAAGCTGTTTTTAATAAGTTTTGGTACTGGTAATAAGCGACGCAGTGCAAAAGGATGCTCAGATTCGGTATCATGTAAATCTAATCCTAACACTTCAAAATGACCACCACGTTTGGTAAACAATTCTTGATAATTATTTAGATTCTCCATGACGGTATGATCTACAAATTGACATAATGAAAAGTCTAAAATTACATCCTCGTTTTCTGGAATAGCATCTAGTTTGTCTTTTAGCTTGTAGAAGTTTAAAAAGCTGCAAAAATGTTTGACACTGACATAATAGTGTGTGTCTTCTTGAAACATTAAGACATTTGGTTTTAGCCAGTTTTTAGCAAACAGTGTCACGTTTTTATTAATTATTATATGAATGATAAACGTGATAAAAACACCTGATAAAATACCAGAGATTAATCCAATTTTAAGCGTTACAAGTAGTGTTACAAAAAAGATTATTAGTTGTTCTTTTCCGATTCTGAAAATCTTTTTAATATTTTCTGGAGAGGCTAATTTATAACCTGTATAAACCAATATAGCCATTAAAGCCGGTAACGGAATACGTGTTAATTGCGTACTAAATAATACAATAAAAATAACTAAGAACAAGGCATGAAAAAAGTTAGAAGACCTGTTGCTACCACCATTATTGACATTAACAGAGCTTCTTGCAATAACAGTTACTACGTTAAGGCCTCCTAGAAATCCACTTCCTACAGTTGCCAGCCCTAAGGCTTTTAAGTCACGATTAACATTACTTCTGCGCTTTTCAGGATCTAATTTATCCACTGCTTTGATACTTAATAAAGATTCTATACTCGCAATAAGTGTTAGTGCTAAAACACTTGTCCAGAAGGGAAATGTGCCTATTTTACTAAAGTTAACGGTTGGAATTTGAGATACGATTTCTGAAAATTCTGGTATACCCGAAATCATGTACTTAAGCGCGATTGGGTTGGCTTCGTGCGCTACTAATTCAAAATAATAACTAAAGCCAATAGATAGGATAACAATCCACATCGGTGCCGGAATAAGTTGTAGGTATTTATTTCTAATTTTAGAATAAAAAATCATAATTAGAAAACTAATAACTCCAGCTAAAGCAGCATAAATTAAGCCTGTATTTTGGTAATGAATGGCATCATTTATAGTTAACGGAATTTCAAAAAGATAGTCAATAGTATCTTCACGTTTTATCCTGTGAGCCAGCATAATATGAAACTGTTTCCCTAAAATAATCAGTCCAATAGCAGCCAACATACCCTGTATTGCAGAGGACGGGAAGAAATCTGCTAATTTACCTAAGCGTAAAAAACCTAATACTAACAGTAAAGCACCAGAACAGATTATGGCAGCATAAGCGCTTTCTAATCCTAAAGTAGCTATAGTCCCTAAAAGGACACCTACTAATCCATTTCCCGGACCAGCAATAGTAACATTACTACCTCCTAAAATAGAGACAACAATACCACCAATTACAGCAGCAATTACACCAGAAATTGGAGGTGCATCACTAGCCATAGCTAGACCTAAACCTAAAGGTAAAGCAATAAGGCTGACCACAAAACCAGAAAAAATATTTTTAGGTAATGCTTTAAAAAAGGCCTTTATGTTATTCTGTTTTGGACTCATTGAATAATTAAGACGTCTGTTGGAAGTTCGGTTAAGATATGTTCTATATCATGTGGGAATAAACGGTCCCAGAAAGTCATTTTTGTTGGCGCATTCATTACTAATAAATCTGCTCTTTTAATTTGCGCATAGTGACCAATAGAATAGCCTTGAGTCCCAAAAATAGGCTGCGATTTTATAACAATATTGGTCGTATGTGCTTTTGGTAAATCTTCAATTATATGATTAATTCTTGAGTTTTCTCGATTACAAATCTTTGCTTTTATAATGTTTGCATGTCGTAATGACTTGTCATCATCGACTTTGATATCAATTTCGTTTTGCTTAATTTCTTCAACAATAGTCAACTGTTCGGCATTTAATTTGGAAGCCACATAAAAAGCAGAAGCAATGGTTTGTTCTGTTTTAGGATCTTCCAATCCGTTAACAACAATATGTCGACACGGTAACCTTTCAATAGAAGGATTTATTAACAGTAACAAACTACATTTAGCTTGTCTAGTAATTTTTCTGGCAATAGAGCCGACGTAGTATTTTACAAAGTTTTCACGTTTGGCTGCACCAATAATTAGTAGATCAAAGTTTTTTTCTTGCGAGGTACTTAAAATGGCATCTACAGGATTTCCTGATTTAAAAACCACTTCGTACTCAAGATTATCTTTTTTAAAAGCATTTAAAATAATTTTTAAAGTTTTTAATTTATCTTCAGACTGCTCTCCAATATGGACCATAACCAATTTAGCCTCAAAAAATAGGGATAGTCTAGCAGCCTCATAAAGATTTGCTTTTAGGTTAGGCGAAAACGCGACACCAATTCCGATAGTTTTAAAAGGTTTTAAAGACACTTGAGTTATTAATGTTTTTTGAAAAATTGTAAGATACTCTTTTTTTAAGTTTAAAAAAATTGAGAGGTAAGGAGGCTTAAGATTCAAAAACCAACTTTTTACTCTAAATTTGGGTTAAAATATAGACGTAGAATTAAAGAATTAGTATTTTCACAAAAAACGTAAACTGAATGTTAGAATTAGGAGGAATCATCATTTTAGGGATACTAGCGCAATGGATGGCATGGAAATTAAAAATACCTGCTATTTTACCTTTGATATTAATTGGTTTATTAGTTGGCCCAATTGCTGCCGAGTTTTTAAGTGAAGACGGAACCAAGTGGATCGAACCCATTTGGAATGGCGAAGAGGGCTTGTTTCCTGGAGAAAGCTTATTTTATTTTGTCTCCTTAGCGATAAGTATTATTCTTTTTGAAGGTGGATTAACCTTGAAAATGAGTGAAATTAAAAATGTAGGACCCGTAATAACAAAGCTTATTTCGTTAGGTTCTTTAGTAACCTTTTTTGGCGCTGGTGCTGCTGCACATTATATTTTTGGTCTGACTTGGGAAATTGCATTTCTATTTTCAGGATTAATAATTGTTACGGGACCCACTGTAATTACTCCTATTTTAAGAAATATACCTCTTAAAAAAGATATCTCTACCGTTTTAAAATGGGAAGGGATTTTAATTGATCCTATCGGGGCTTTAGTTGCTGTATTGGTTTTTG